>CAYZBA010000050.1:0-12295 GCA_964476555.1 uncultured Flavobacterium sp. | reverse complement strand
ATCCCTGCTTTTAATGAGGAAAAAAATATTAGATATACCTTACATTCTATTGTAAATCAATCATTATTACCGAAAAAGGTAGTGGTAGTCAATGATAATTCCACTGATAGAACAGCAGCCATCGTAAAAGAGTTCTCTGAGCAGTATCACTTTATCTCAATAGTTAATACGGAATCTGAGCAAATTCATCTTCCGGGTTCTAAGGTGATTCAGGCTTTTAACAGAGGGCTGGAAATTTTGGATGACCGCTATGACTTTATTGTGAAGCTCGATGCCGACCTTATTTTGCCGGATGATTATTTCGAAAAAATTAGTGCTATTTTTGTTCAAAACCCGAAAGTCGGAATGGCGGGAGGGAGAGCTTATATTGAAAAAGAAGGTCAATGGATTTTAGAAAACCTTACCGATGATGACCATATCAGAGGAGCATTCAAAGCCTATCGAAAGGAGTGTTTTTTACAGATCGGAAAACTCAAAACCGAAATGGGGTGGGATACGGTGGATGAGCTTTTGTCGAGGTTCTACGGTTGGAATATTGTAGTTGACAAATCACTTCAAGTAAAGCATCTAAAACCAACTGGTTCAACATATAATAAAAAATCTAGATACAAACAAGGTGAAGCTTTTTACCGTTTGGGGTACGGATTTTGCATTACGCTTTTAGCCTCTTTAAAACTAGCTTCCAGAAAGAAAAAGCCTTTACTTTTTATAGATTATTTAAGTGGTTTTTTTCAAGCTAAAAGAGAAAAAAAACAACTTTTGGTGACACCTGAGCAGGCCAAATTTATCAGAGCCTATAGATGGAAGAAAATCAAAAGTAAGTTAGGGATATATGATAATTAATAATCGTTGAGGGTCATTCGAATAATCTTTTTGGCCGAATCAACTTAAATAAGTACTTTTGCAGTTGGTATAAAAAAAAGACTATTTTTTATGAGAACAATACAATTCAGAGAAGCCATTTGTGAGGCGATGAGCGAAGAAATGCGTAGAGATGAAAGCGTATATTTGATGGGAGAGGAAGTGGCTGAATACAACGGAGCTTATAAGGTTTCAAAAGGAATGTTAGATGAATTCGGAGATAAAAGAGTAATTGATACTCCTATTGCAGAGCTTGGTTTTGCCGGTATTGCAGTAGGATCTGCTATGAACGGTAACCGCCCAATAGTGGAGTTTATGACATTCAACTTTTCGCTAGTGGGAATAGACCAAATCATCAATAATGCGGCTAAAATCAGGCAAATGTCGGGGGGGCAAATCAATATCCCGATTGTCTTTAGGGGGCCAACAGCTTCTGCAGGTCAGTTAGCTGCTACTCACTCTCAGGCGTTTGAAAATTGGTATGCTAACACGCCGGGGCTAAAAGTGATTGTGCCGTCTACGCCCTATGATGCTAAAGGACTTTTGAAATCGGCTATCAGAGACGATGATCCGGTTATTTTCATGGAGTCTGAGCAAATGTATGGAGACAAAGGTGAGGTTCCTGAAGAAGAATACACTATTCCTATTGGAGTGGCTGATATCAAAAGGGCAGGAAAAGACGTAACTATCGTTTCTTTTGGTAAAATCATTAAAGAAGCATACAAAGCGGCTGATGAGCTAGAAAAAGAAGGTATTTCTTGTGAAATCATCGACCTTAGAACCATCAGACCGATGGATTATAATACGATTCTAGAATCGGTTAAGAAGACAAACCGTTTGGTGATTTTAGAAGAAGCTTGGCCTTTTGGTAGTGTGGCTTCAGAAATTACCTACATGGTTCAAGAGAAAGCGTTTGATTACCTAGATGCACCTATTCAGAGAATTACTACTGCTGATACTCCTGCGCCGTATTCGCCTGTATTGCTTAAGGAATGGTTGCCGAATGCTAATGACGTAATCAAAGCGGTTAAAAAGGTAACTTACGTAAAATAATACTTCAAAGGTTAAGACCTAGGTCTAAACTTTGAACCCAATAATAAGTCAGAATCACTTGTTTGGATGTATTTTATATCTTTAACAAGTGATTTTTAGCATAAAAGCCTTAGGCTTTGACATTTTAAAAAAAGAAAGAATTATGAATAAACCCAATAAACCTAAACCTAGTTCAGGAAAATCAAAATCTCTAGGTGAGAAAAAATTCGGGAAGAATCCGACCGCAAAATCCGTAAAGAAGAATCCGACTTTTAAGAAGACTGCTGCTGCGCCTAAACCTAAAGCAGAGTCAAACGAAATTCGCTTGAACAAATACATTGCTAATTCCGGAGTTTGTTCTCGTAGAGAGGCTGATGTATACATCTCTTCGGGTAACGTAAAAGTAAACGGTGAAGTGGTGATGGAGTTGGGATATAAAGTGAAACCTACGGATAAAGTAGTTTTTGATGGGGTTTTAATTACTCCGGAGAAGAAAGAATACGTTTTGCTGAATAAGCCTAAAAACTTTTCGACTTCGGCTAATGCTACACAGAACAACGTCGAGAATCTTATTAACGGGGCCAGCAAAAACAAGCTGCTCCCTATTGGTAGAATGGATAGCACTACAACCGGTTTGTTGCTTTTTACGAATGACCATGATATGATTGCGAAGTTTACTCAAGAGAGTCAACGTTCGACAAAAATTTACCAAGTAAGCTTAGACAGAAATCTGAAGTATGACGATTTAGAGAAGATACAAAAAGGGCTTACGATTGAAGACAGAAAGGTCTTTGTCGAAGAAATCAGCTACGTAGACAGACAGCCTAAAACAGAAATTGGGATTAAAGTCAGAACTTCAAACGTAAAGGTGGTTCGTACGATTTTTGAAACCTTAGGTTATGATGTGCTTAAAGTAGACCGAGTAGTTTTTGCGGGACTTACCAAAAAAAACCTTCCGAGAGGGCATTGGAGGTATCTTACAGAACAAGAAATTATCAATTTAAAGAATATTTAATTCTCAAATTCGAGTAAAATTAAAAAGCGGGACTGTTAAGTGCCCGCTTTTTTCATTAACATTAACCACTTTAAAACGTACTGCTATGAAAACATCGTAAAGATAACTTTCTGTATGTTAAACATTCGTTGTGCAAACGTTAGCGAAATGTTATTTGTTTAGATTTGATTTTGAGTACATTTTTCACATTCCACACAGTTATTCCACATTTTTGACATTTAAATCAGCTCAAAACAGGCTTAAATAGGTTTGGTATTATTCTTGCCCTTTTCCCTTCGGACTATTTAATAATAATTTCGTATACCATCTATGTCGCATTTATTCTTTTATGTATCAAAAGTGAAAAGCCTTGGAGCTGTGTCTTTGCTTTTATCTTTCCTTTTTTTAGCTTCATGTAGAGAAAAAGAACCGGAGGACGAAGGTGTTCCCTTGCCTGTTATTACTCTATTGAAAGAAACAGCCAATGTTTCTTACCCTTATTTGGGGTCTATCGAAGGGATTGTGAATGTTGAGATTCGCCCACAAGTAGAAGGTATATTAGAGGAAATCTATGTAGACGAAGGTGAATTCGTCAAAAAAGGACAACTGCTTTTCAAAATCAATGACCAACCTTATCAAGAGGCTTTGAAAAATGCTATGGCCAATATTGCTCTAGAGAAAGCCAAGCTCAGTAAAGCTCAAACCGAAGTAGACCGTTTGACTCCTCTTGTTCAGAACGAAGTGATTTCTGAAGTACGCCTACAAAACGCCCAAGCCGACTATCAAGTGGCTCAAGCTTCGCTGTCAAAAGCAGAGGCTCAGGCTGCTTCTATGAGAATTAATCTGGAGTTTACCAAGATTAAAGCTCCCGTAGACGGTTATGTAGGACGTATTCCGAAAAGGGTGGGGAACTTGGCTACCAAAGGTGGGTCAGAGCCCTTGACTATTCTTTCAGACGTACATGAGGTGTATGTATACTTCTCGATGAGCGAATCAGATTTTCTTTTCTACGAAAAAATGAAAAACGATTCTACTTCCAAAAAAATCAATTCCGATGTAAAATTGGTATTGGCCGATGATACGGTATACGAACATACGGGGGTTATAGAAGCCGATTTAGGGCAAATTAACCGCTCTACGGGTTCGATTACCCTTAGGGCCAAATTTCCTAATCCTGACGCTGTCTTGCGTTTAGGAAATACGGGAAAAGTGATTATAGAACAAGTCCACCCCGATGTGATTCTGGTTCCTCAAGAAGCAACGGTTTCTATTCAGGATAAGGTGTTTGTATTCGTGTTGAATGACGATAATATTGCGGAAAGACGTGAAATCACCATCGAAGGAGTGACCGAAAAGAGATATATAGTAAGTGATAAAAACTTATCTGCAGGAGACAGAATTGTGCTTTCCGGATTAGATAAAGTCACAGACGGAATCAAAGTTAAACCTATCGCCAAAGGCCGCTTAAACTAAGACAATATGATTAAAAAGATAATCGACAGACCCGTATTAGCTTTAGTTGTCTCCATATTATTGGTGGTGTTTGGTTTGGTGGGATTGCTCAAACTGCCGGTGAGCCGCTTCCCTGAAATTGCTCCTCCGAGTGTGAGTGTCACGGTGTCGTATCCCGGAGGGAACGCAGAAACGGTTGCCAGTTCCGTATTATTACCTCTCGAAGAGGCCATCAACGGCGTCGAGAATATGACCTATATCCGTTCGATAGCCAATAACTCGGGTTCTGGAACTATTTCCGTATTCTTTAAAGCAGGAACCGACCCGGATATTGCAGCTGTTGATATTCAAAACAGAATTTCTCGCGTGACCAACAGAATTCCCCCAGAGGTTAACGAAGCCGGAATTTCGGTTGTGAAACGACAGAGCGGAAATATCATGACTATCAATATTTTTAGCGATAGTCCCGAGAGTACTTATGACGAAACCTTTCTACAAGCCTATGCACGTATCAATGTCATCCGTGATCTCTTGCGGGTCGAAGGGGTGGCTAATGCCCAACTCTTAGGAGGTCGAGACTATTCCATGAGAATTTGGTTTGATCCTGAAAAGCTGGCCCTATACAAACTCACCCCTCAGGAAGTAATCGCTCAGATGAAAGATCAGAACTTTGAATCGGCTCCCGGAAAGTTCGGTGAGAATTCAGAAGAGATTTTCGAGGCGGTTCTAAAGCATTCCGGCCGTTTTAGCGACCCCGAAGAGTATAACGATTTGGTTATTAAGGCTCATAGTGACGGTTCTTTACTTCACCTTAGAGATGTAGCTCGGGTAGAGTTCGGTTCTTCTAACTACGGTAGTGATAACACCGTTAATGGCAATCCGGGGGTGACAATCAATATTTCTCAGACGAGTAATTCCAACGCAAAGGAAATTGACGAGAGAATTCGAGAAGTGCTCGAAAACGCAGCACAATACTTTCCTAAAGGCATTTCATACGACATTTCCTATAGCGTTAAAGACCAAATAGACGATTCTATCAATCAGGTGAAAAGCACTATGTGGGAGGCCTTTTTATTAGTGTTTTTAGTCGTGTTTATCTTCTTGCAAAACTTTAAGTTTACTCTTATCCCGGCTATTACGGTTCCCGTATCACTCATCGGAACGTTTTTCTTCTTAAACCTGATGGGCTTCTCAATAAACGTACTGACGATGTTTGCTTTGGTACTTTCTATCGGGATAGTGGTCGATGATGCGATTATTGTGGTCGAGGCCATACACGATAAGATGGTACATCATGCCATGACCGCCAAACAAGCTACTTTGGCTGCCATGAAAGAAATCAAAGGTGCTATTATCTCCATTACCATTGTGATGTGTGCGGTCTTTATTCCGGTGGGGCTTATGAGTGGCCCGGTTGGAATATTTTATGAGCAATTTGCTTATACGATTGTTTTTGCCATACTGATCTCGGCTGTAAATGCTTTGACATTGAGCCCGGTGTTGACCGTTTTGTTTTATAAGAAAAGAAAACGAGAAGTCCCGCAAAGCATCCAGAGCTTAAAACAGTTACGAAGTGTGAGAAGAGGTAAAATCGCTCAACAGCGATTCTTTAAAACTTTTAATACCGGATTTTTGTACTTCACGTCTAAATATGTAATAGGCTTACAATGGCTTCTCAGACGCAAGTGGTACGCTTTAGGAGCTTTGCTCCTTATTTATGGGGCAACGATTTATTTGTTTCAGACAACTTCCAAGGCATTTATACCTTCAGAAGACGATAGCTTTTTGTCCTATTCGTTAGCCATGCCTCCGGGGTCGTCGCTCTACAGAACCACAACGGCTCTAAAGGTTGCAGATTCCATTATTCAAGCTCATCCGGCGGTGGTGAGCGTAAACAGTGTGTCGGGATATAATGTGGTAGATGCTACCAATAGTCCTTCGTTTGCGATGGGATACATTAACCTGAAACCCAAAAAAGAAAGAGGAAACATTAAGGACATCAACGATATTATCACAGACCTTAGAGAAAAGTTACAGCTAGTAGAACGAGCAAAAATCAACGTTTTTTCGAAACCTTCGGTGCAAGGGTTCGGTGACTTCAACGGAGTGGAATTTGTCCTACAAGATAGGGTAGAAGGTTCGTTTTCGGATTTTAACCAGATTGCCAATGACTTTATCATCTATCTAAACCAACAAAAGGAAATTGCCAATGCTTTTACGTCTTTTGATGCGAATTTCCCTCAATACAAAATCAATATCGACTACAAAAAGGCAAAGGCTTTGGGGGTGAGTGTCAAAGAAATGATGCGAACCATCCAGTCGTATTACGGAAGGGTTCAGGCCGGTGATTTCAATCGTTTCGGAAGACAGTATCGCGTGTATGCCCAATCCGATTTTCAGTTCCGCGAAGACCCTCAATCCATCAACTCCATTTTTGTGAAAAGTACTAGCGGAGAAATGGTTCCCGTGAACACCCTGGTTAAGCTGGAACGAGTGTACGGGCCGGAAATCGTAACTCGATATAACCTGTTTAATTCGATTAGCATTAATGTAACACCTAATAAAGGCTACAGCTCCGGAGATGTGATGGCTACGATTGAAAGAGTAGCCAAAGAGAAACTTCCGGCCAGTTATAGCTACGAATGGACAGCCATGAGTTTAGAGGAGAAGAAGTCAGGCTCAGAAACGGTCTTGATTTTTGTGTTGAGCATTGTGCTTGTATATTTTATCTTGGCCGCTCAGTACGAGAGCTTTTGGCTACCGCTCCCCGTTTTGCTTTCCGTTCCGTGCGGATTGGTAGGTGTATTTATAGCCATAAACTTGGCCGGAATCAACAACAACATCTATGTTCAGGTCGGGATTATTATGCTCATTGGGCTCTTAGCCAAAAATGCCATTCTGATCGTAGAGTTTGCACAACAAAAACGCAAAGAAGGATTAGACTTGGTTCTGGCGATTACAGAGGCTGCTCGTCAACGAATCAGACCTATTATTATGACCTCTTTTGCCTTTGTCGCAGGGCTTATTCCGCTGATGTTTACCGTAGGTTCATCGGCTCAAGGAAATCGTTCCGTGAGTATTGCCGCTGCCGGAGGGATGTTGTTCGGAGTAATCCTCGGAGTGTTTTTTGTTCCGGTTTTGCTCTGGTTTTTCCAGATGTTGCACGAAAAGTTTACCCTCACAACCAAAGAAAATGAGGTAATCGAAGAGGAAACGATGTAATTAGCTTTAAAATTAGAATTCATGAAAAAATATTGGTTGTTTTTTATCACCCTAGTGTTTTTTTCCGCTTGCAAG
Source organism: uncultured Flavobacterium sp. (assembly GCA_964476555.1). GTDB lineage: Bacteria > Bacteroidota > Bacteroidia > Flavobacteriales > Flavobacteriaceae > Flavobacterium. The sequence goes on along the minus strand of CAYZBA010000050.1, from coordinate 4,659 downwards.
ACCGGTAAAGACTATCAACGTCCGGAATTGGATTTACCGGAGTCGTTCTATGTGGGTAAAGACAATGATACGTTGGCTTCGGTCAATATAGTGGTTCCGGATAGTATTTTCACAGGTTCCCTAAAGTGGAAAGAATTCTTTAAAGATTCCTTGCTCATCTCGTTTATTGATACGGCTATTGCCCATAATTTGTCTCTGAAAAAGGCTTCGTATGACATTTTGATAGAAATGGAAGGCCTAAAACAAGCCAAAATGAATCGCCTGCCTTCGGTTTCGGGGCAAGCAGGTTATATCAGAGAGTATTTTTCAGAAAACTATTATTCGAGCCCTGCTTCGAAGTATTATACAGACGAAAAAGCCCCGTCGAGTTTATACACTCAAAAAGTACAACACTTCGCCAGAGTAGGAACGAGTTGGGAAATTGACATTTGGGGCAAAATGGCGCGTCAACGAGAACTCGCTTTGGCGGAATACTACCAAACCGAAGAGACCCGTAAAGCCATGCAAACCTATTTGGTGGCCGAAATTGCTGCCTCTTATTACAAACTCCTGATGCTCAAATCTCAGCTGGGAATAGCCAAGTCTAACCTAGAACTCAACAACAACACTTTAGAGGTCTTAAAGCTGCAATATGATGCCGGAGAGGTAACGCTTCTGGCCGTCCAACAGGTGCAATTGCAGAAGTTAAAGGCCGAGACTTTTATTCCTCAAATCGAAAAAGAATACCTTCAAGAAGAAAACTATCTGAACAGTTTATTGGGTAGATTCCCACAGCCCATAGAAATTGATTTTTGGATAGAAGAAATACAGCCCGAGACCTTGTATGGCGCCGGTGTGCCTTTCGAACTCATCACCAATAGGCCCGATATTGCTGCTGCAGAATATGTGTTGATGGCGACTTATGCCAAAGCAGGAATTGCTCAAGCCAGAAAGTATCCGTCTATTACGCTTAATGCCAGCTTGGGGCTCGATGCTATGTTTTTAAAAGATGTATTCAATCCCGTAGATTCCGGGTTGTTGTGGTTGAGCGGTTCGATTCTGCAACCTATTTTTGAACAAAGAAAATTAAAGACAAATCACAACATTAGTCTGCTTCAAATCGAAAGGGCAGAACTGGACTTCCGACAAAAAATTATTACGGCTGTAGGCGAAGTTTCGGATGCGCTGATTGCCGTAGAGAAACTAAAAGAAGAGTACCGAATCGTAAACGAACGTTTACAGATTGCTCAACAAAGTGTGAGAAGTGCTTTGCTATTGTTTAAAAGTGGTTTGGCTAACTATCTGGAGGTTTTGACCGCTCAAAGTAATGCTCTTGATAGCGAACTGAACCTCGCCAACGTAAAAATGAAGTTACTACTAGCCAATGTCGAACTCTATCGAAGCCTAGGCGGAGGTTGGGAGTAAGTTCTTAACATTTTTCTTCCATTTAGTTGATAAAACTGTTCGTAAGCTGTTGATATCTAACAGGTCAACATAGAATGGTGCGGTTTCACTACAAATATTTTGAGCAGATATTACCTAAAACAATTGAATTGTTTTAACTTTGCTGTTCTTATGCAAAAAACAGTTAACATACTCAACAAAAGAGCAAAGTTCGAATACGAAATTATCGAACAATATACGGCCGGAATTGTGCTTACCGGAACGGAAATCAAATCCATCCGTTTAGGAAAGGCTCAAATTGCCGACAGTTTTTGTGAGTTTTCGAATGGGGAACTCTTTATGATTAACAGTCATATCGAAGAGTATTCTTTTGGCACACACTACAATCACAAAGCCAAAAGCCAACGAAAGCTGTTATTAACAAAAAAAGAATTGAGGTCTTTGGAACGAAGTGTTCAAAACAAAGGACTTACGATTGTTCCGCTTCGTCTTTTCATCAACGATAAAGGTTTAGCCAAAGTTGATATTGCCCTTTGTAGAGGTAAAAAACTCTATGACAAGCGCGCTTCCATAAAAGAACGCGATGTAAAAAGAGACCTGGATAGACTTAAGTAAACAGTGAGGCACTAAGCCGTATTAGCCAAATGCTCGTAATTTTCTTTCTGGTACTTTTTCAGAAACAATGAGAACTTCATTCCGGTAGACTCTTCAAAAGCTCTATTGAATCCTTTCGTAGAACTAAAGCCTAATTCCTTGGCATAGCCTTCAATAGAGTAGTTTTGATATTTCGGAGATTTGAGCATCTCTGTAAGGTAATCGATTCTTAAATCATTTATGTAGCGCACATAATCTTTGTGTTTATAGTCTTGAATGACTTTCGATAGGTATTTCACATTGGTTTTCATGGCTTTAGCGAGCTTCGCCATGGTGAGGTCCTCTTTTAAGAATTCCTTGTTGAGTTCAAACTGCTCTAGTTTTTTCAGAATTTTTGCAACAGTCTCCTCTTTGATTTCGAGCCCCGAAGCATTGGATTTTACCTTGATACTTTCAAAATGCAATTCTAAGGCTAGTTTACTTCGTTCTTTTTGGGCTTCTATAAATTGTCTGTAAAGTATTTCAAACTTCCTTTTTTCTTTGATGTGCCGCATGAGCAATATTAGCATACTCAAAGAAATTATAGAGATTCCGAAAACTAACCATTTGTTTCGAGCTTCTTTTTGTCTGAGGGCATTTTCTATCCGAGCTTTAGTAGCCAAAAGGACATCTGTATCGTATTTCTGTATTCTAACGGCAATATCTTTATACTGTGCGCTGAGCAACTTTTCGGCATCAATAAGGCGATTGGTATAATAAAGTTCGCTTTTAAGATTTTTGTTGCGCTGAGCGTCTTCTATCAAATAATAATAGTTTTCGGCCATGTCGTCTCTAAGGTAATTTGTCTGAGCAAACAGAGAGTCTACTTTTTCAAAACAATATATAGCCTTTTTATGGTCTCCTAGGGCAACGTAATTTTTCCCCATAAAAAACCACGACAACATCTCTTGTCTTTCGTTTTCTTGCTCAATAAGATAAGGAAGGTTTTTTTCCAGCTCGTCAATAGATTCTCGATACAACTTTAGACTATATTTATTTAAAGCTTCAGAATTTAGAAATAAAATTTCCATTTCTTTATTTTTAAATTCCTTGCATTTCTGAATTCCTAAAGCATTGATCTCTGAGCATTTCCTGTAATGGCCGGCTCGGTTCTGAACAATACCATACATATGGAGCGAACTCAACAATCCTCTTTTATGACTGTTGTCATTCTGACTACCAAAATAATTTATACAAGACTCCAAAGCCAACATTGCTTCTTCATAATTCCCAAGACTATAGTGAGCTTGCCCGATTCCGTATTTTACTTTATGTATGAGATATTGATTGTGAGTGTGTTTAAAGTATTCATTAGCTAATACGTAATGTTCTAAAGTTTTAGCCCAATCATTGTATTTATAATAAACCACGCCTTTGGTATAGATAGCACTACCCATAAGTTCATTGTTATTAGCATGCTGAGCTATGGCAATGGCGCTATCTGCATATTGGAGTTTTTTGTCAAATTCAGATTGCCAAATAGCCATACTTCGGTAGATGTGGACTAAGGCTTCTGTATCGTTTGTTGCTTGGGCTTTACGAGTATAGATACGAAAACATCGCATGGCGTTCGCAGTATCTTTCACTTTCATAAAAGTATCAATATGGGAGTCTAATTCGCTTAGCGTTTTGTTTTGAAGCGTATCTGTAGGCACTGCGGCAAGAGCAGTGACACTTAATAATCCAATTAAAAAAAGTATATAAATCTTCATAAAGTACCTCATCTTAGATAGAAATTTAGGTTGAAACAAAATAGGTATTATACTTTTGATGTGTATAAAGGTATAAAAAAAAGTTAAAAATCAACAAAGCAACACAATTTTTCATCGTGTTTTTTTTAAACAGTCATTTTAACAGTCTGCTATGAGTTAATTTGTTGTTATATAGTGTTTTAGCCTGGTTTTTTTGATGGGAAATATTCGGAAAAATTCCGAATATTTCCCATCAACTGTTTGTTAAAGGAAGGGGCAAATTCTAATTTCACCCGCATAAACCTCAAAAAACACTCCCCCAAATTATGAGAATATTCCGCCTTCTTCTTTGCTCTTTTTTAGGTTTGAGTTTAACACCATTGTTTATAGGCTGCAACTCAGACGAAATATTCGATACTGGAATTCAAACACATCTAGTGTGGAGAGAAAATGCCAGCAACCCCTATGATGAAACAGGTATGTTATTTAGCCGGATTTATCATGATTATAAGTCGATACATTCTGATTCTGTTTATGATATAAATAGAATCATTACAGAAGTTGAAAAAATAATCGAACAGTCAGCTATTTATAGCGAATTAGCCGGAACTTATACTCCTATAGATCCGATAATAATTAGAGATGTTATTCTTAATCCGGATGTTTCTATTGACGAATGTATCTATCAATTAGACTGGGATTATACCGTACAACAGTTTGGTTTATTGCTGTATAATATCCTTCAAGTAAATATGTCCTCAGATGAAGTTTATGCTTCGCTGATAGAGTTCGAAACACAAATTTTACAAAATTCAGACTTGAGTATGGATGTTAAAGAAAAGCTATTGAGTTGCTGTAGTATTATGAGATATGATTTAGATAACGGAGATGACAGAGATTGGAACGATCAAAACGGCAATATTATCAAAGCAGTCTTGATGGGTATGAAAGA
>CAYZBA010000049.1:0-12321 GCA_964476555.1 uncultured Flavobacterium sp. | reverse complement strand
TACTATCACTTCAATGCTACCTCAATGCCTCCTTAATGTCGCATTAACCCTACCTTAACCCTACCTCAACCCTACGGCAAAGGCATAGCATAAGCATGGATAAAGTATGAAAAAGGTATGAAAAGCATTCGACCGAAGCGAAGCGCAGAAATCTCTCCTTAACCTGAAACCTTAAAACCTCCACACCAACTCATCCTGCTCTATCGATCTCTCAAACCCCTTGCCGAGAAAGAAAGAATGAATCGCCGCAGAGTCGGCATCGATATTGATAATTGTATAAACCTCCGGAAACTCCTTATATAAAGCCGCTAAGAGCGAACTCCCTACCCCTTGTCGGCGGTGTGTCGATGCTACGGCTATTTGGTGTATGCGCTTGCTCTGTGGGTTGAATATAACATAGCCTATGGGAGTCTCGGCTTCATACGCAACATACATCTGAACAAAATCTGCAGATAACAACATCGCCTGAAAATCGTTTTGCCACGAAGGCTTCGTGGTCGCCATACCTTTTACCTCTCCAAGAGCCTCTTCCGTTATAGCCACCTTCCGAACCTCATGATTCACAACATCGTGTCTGGGCTCCCCTTTATAGGTCTTAAGGTTACGGGATTTTACAAACCCGCTATCGATATAACTCTTATAAGCCGGAGTGTTGTTCACCAACACTTCCAGAATCACCTCCGTAATGCCTTGCTGGGCAAACTGTTCTTTTGCATACCGGTACATGGCTTTCGTAATACCATTCCCTCTATAAGCCGGAACGACCCCTGTACCTCCGTTATAAATAACTTTCTTGTCATATAGCGAATCACAATGTAGAATAAAGCCCACCAATTCGTCTTGCTCATTAAATGCTCCAACGGAATGCTTAGCCGAAAAGTGCTCTACGTGCAACTTTCTCTCAAAAACAGATACTTCAAAACAAAGTGGAATCGCATACCCTTCAAAAGCACGGTTAAAGGTATCCGTAAGTACTGCCGTACTGATGTTTTCTAAATTCTTAAAATACATAATCAAAAAAAATTAAATAGTTATATAGTGAGACGTATCTTACAACGAGGTGAGCCTAAAGGTTTTGTCTTCGACCTTGTTGTTGGCATTTCTAATCTTCAAATGAACCGCTCCCTCAGACAATTTGATTTGCTCTTTGACCCACAAAAGGTCTTTTACCGGTTGACGGTTAACTTCCAATATCTCATCACCGGCTTTAATGCCTTGCTTGGCAGCGTCCGTATGATCAATAATATGTTGAACCACAACCTTATTGTCCTCCTCAACCAAACGGAAAGGAAAAACCTTAGTATCTATCGGTAAGTCATACATCCTGTTGGGTTGTAAGTAAAGCACCTTGTTTGAATAGTCGATAATAAAGTTAAAACGGTTGATGATCTCAGCTCCCAAAATACCTAAGTAGCCCGGCATAGCGCTTACTCCGCCTTTATCGGTCGAAAGGTGAGCTATCATAGGCTTGTCAAATTGGTAATCAAAAAACGACAGCGATTCTATAGTTGATAAAGTAATAAAACCTTTGCTGGTCAAATCGTTTTGAGTGGCTATAAGGCGGTTCGGCATTTTGTCAAACAGTTGAGAAAAAGAACAACAATGGTTTGGGATCGTCATTTACTTTTACCTCCACAAAAACACATTTGTTTTCTTGCAAGATAAAAGGTACCTTTACCTGTGCAAAAATAGTGGCCGGTACCAACAATCCGAATAATCCAAATAAGGCAGATATATATTTCATACAGCTGTGCTTTTTATGAAATCTGTCGTGGATAGGAGAATTATGTAACACCCTATCCGAAAAATTAACGAATTTTAGTAACTATGCAGAACATTTAACGACACATAAATCAAAAACACTATATATGGAAGCATTATTCAAAACTTGGAGAGTGAACAGAAAAGTATTGCTAAAGTTTTTCGATGGATATACCCTTGATCAACTCAATAAAATCCCGGATGGTTTCAACAACAACCTTATCTGGAACCTCGGGCACATCCTGGTCGTACAACAATCTTTAATCTATCGCGCCTCCAATCAACCAATGAGTGTTTCTATGGAAATGCTAAACAAATACAAACCCGGTAGCAAACCAACAGAGCCCGTAACCCAAGAAGAAGTAAACCTAATCAAAGAACTGATGTCTTCTCTAGTAGCAAAAACCGTAGAAGACTACAATAACGGAATCTTCACTACCTATAACGAATTTACAACCAGTACAGGATTTAACATAAGCTCTATTGAAGACGCCCTAGAATTCAATAACTATCACGAAGGTATGCACTTGGGGTATATCATGAGCCTTAAAAAGTTTATTTGAGATGAAACACTTTAAGTATCTCATTCTCGGATGCAGTATGGCCGCTCTATGGAGCTGTACAGAAAAACCTTCTCACAAACCTCACGAAGTGAAGATTGTAGGCCAAATGAAAAACGTCATGCGAAAAGGACAACTCCACGCCAACATCAACTTAGACACTATTGCAGACAAATCCCACCTTTACGGCTTGGGACCTCTAGCCTTCCTCAAAGGAGAAATCATGGTCTACGAAGGAAAGGCCTATAAATCGACTGTAGTCTCAGACTCCACCATGCTCGTCGAAGAAACTTTTGCTATTCAGGCTCCATTCTTTGGCTATGCTAACATACCGGAATGGACAGAATCTGCTTTACCCGAACATATCCAAACCCTAGAGCAACTCGAAAATTATCTGGACGAAACCACCAAAACCGCAACTCGACCTTTTATGTTTAAACTCACAGGTGTGGTAGATTCGGCTAAAATCCATATCGTAAACTTACCCGATGGTGCCAAAGTGAGCTCTCCCAACGAAGCCCATCAAGGAATGGTTCATTACCCCATTCAAAACGAAATGTGCAACATTGTCGGGTTTTTCTCTACCCAACATCAAACCATCCTAACCCATCACGATACCTACCTACACCTTCACCTGATGACTGCAGACCACCAAAAAATGGGTCATCTGGATGACGTAACCTTCAAAAAAGGAACTATGAAACTCTATTTACCCAAAGAATAAACCCAAGCGAATATGAAAAAAACATTCTTATCAACTGCCCTTTTTTTGATGCTGAGCCCCATAACTTGGGCTCAAACCCTAATTGACAAAGAAAAACTTGACAGTTACTTTCAAACCCTTGAAGCCAACAACAAGTTTATGGGTAGTGTGGCTGTTTCTCAAAACGGACAAATTATCTATACCAAATCCATTGGATTTGCCGATGTGGATAACCAACAAAAAGCAAACGAAAACACTAAATACCGCATAGGGTCTATCACTAAAACCTTTACAACCGTATTGGTAATGAAGGCTGTCGAAGATAAAAAACTCGATTTAAACCAATCAATTGATAAGTTCTTCCCTACCATCCCAAACGCCCATAAAATTACCATAAAACATCTCCTAGGTCACCGAAGCGGGCTCCATAACTTCACCAACGACGAAGATTACCTGACTTGGTACACTCAACCCAAAACCGAAAAAGAAATGATAGACCTCATCTCTAAAAAAGGTACCGATTTCGAACCAGACTCCAAAGCCGAATACAGTAATGCGAATTACGTTTTGCTCACTTATATCCTAGAAAAAACCTACAAACAGTCTTATGCGAATTTGCTAGACACAAACATCGTGAAACCTCTTGGGCTTGAAAACACCAAATTCGGAGGCATAATCAATACCGCAAACAACGAGGCAAAATCCTATAGCTATACCGGACGTTGGAAAGAAGATGCTCAAACCGATACTTCAATTCCTTTAGGAGCCGGTGGCATCATCTCTACTCCTACCGATTTGGTCAAGTTTAGCGATGCCCTATTCAGCGGTAAAATCCTCAAAACCGAAAGTGTGGAACTCATGAAAACCGTCGTAGACAGTTATGGTTTAGGATTGTTTAAAATTCCTTATTACGAAAAAATCGCCTTTGGCCATACAGGTGGTATCGATAGCTTTACTTCTGTGTTTTGTTATTTCTATGACGGAAACATTTCGTATGCTCTAACCTCGAACGGAACAAACTTCAACAACAACAATATCTCCCTTGCGGTCTTGAATGCGGTTTACGGCAAAGAATTTGAAATCCCTCAGTTTAGTAGCTACGAAGTGTCACCAGAAGTATTAGAACAATATCTCGGAACTTATTCTTCGACTACTATTCCTCTGAAAATTACCATTACTCGCCAAGAGAATATCCTTTATGCTCAAGCCACAGGACAACCTGCTTTCCCGCTCGAAGCAACGGCTAAAGACCAATTCAAGTTCGATTTGGCCAACGTAGTCATCGAATTCAAACCAAACCAAAAAACACTCATCCTAAAACAAGGAGGAATGGAATTCACTTTTATTAAACCATAAGCCTGCCTTGCTCAATGTCTAAGCCTTTGCCCCAAAAAGCAAAGGCTTTTTAATACCGATAGAGAATATCCTCTTCTTTTTTTCGTTTTTCGTCCTACAAATACTATTTTTGGAGAAAATTTACCAACTCAGAAAAAAGAGCCTTAGAAATGATTACTCTCAGACATATCTATACGTTACTGTTCTTTGTAGGGCTTTTTTTCATTCCGTTTAATAACTTCGAAGGCTTGTCGTTTTTGGGGGAATACCAAAGAGAAGCTGGTTCTTACTTTTTTATACTAGCTTTTGGAGTACTTTGCTTAGAAAGCCTGATGAAAGGCTCGGTAAATTTACCTTATAAAAACGTACTGTTTCAGCTAGTTTGCCTTTTTGTTTTATGGACCATTTTAGCAACTCTTTTTAACCTGCCTACCGTTTTAGACAGTTTCTATAAACAAACTTCGGGTGTCGGGCGATTCATTAGGCAGTTTATTTCACTCATTCTCTCTGCTTTTGTGTTTTTTGCTTTGTTTTGGAATATCGTTAGAGTATGGAACTTAGACCAGATTCTAAAGTATATTCGAACTCCGTTATTAGCAGGGTTAACTTTCGTATTTATATATGGAGTCATCGAAACAGCTATATTGGTTTTTGGTATAGGAGCCTTAAAACCTATATTAAATCTGTACAATTTCTTTCCGTTTGTAAATGTGGAACTTTATGATGGCTTAGGCAGAATCAAAGGAGTTTCTTATCGCGTACCTGATTTGGGAAATTACTTAGTTTACATCTCAGCCTGGATGTTTAGCTATATCTTGACTCACAAAAGCATCTTACGCTTTATCCCAGCTCTGATGATATTGTTTTTGATGGTGTTTTCCGGTTCAAGAACGGCTTTAGTAAACGTTACCCTGCAACTCTTCCTCTTCGGCGGATTAATGTTTCTAAGTAGCCGATACAGACAATTAATGCTTAAAATAGTCGCAGGAACTGCTGTCGCCTTTGCTGTAGTGTTCGTATTCAACTCAAAAGCCATCATTAACGGAGTATCAGAAAAAATCGAATCACTCAACTTTACAAAAAAAACAGACCACGATATCTCTAACAGAACCCGCTTCGGAATGCAATATGCTTCGATTCAAGTATTCAAAAAACACCCTATCACAGGTGTAGGACTAGGTCAAGAAACCTATTATAAAATCTATGAATACCCAAATTGGTCAACCCGAAACAATTGGGAATACGATTTTGTGTATAAAAATCAAAAAATTAAATCCTTTCCTCCTGCTTATAATATGTACACCCGGTTGTTAGCTGAAACTGGACTTATTGGTTTTGGTATATTTATCCTGATGATTGTATTACCTATAGCCAACTGCTATCGCATTTGGAAAACTCAACCCAACCCTCAACTTAAAATTGTTGCTTTAATCTTGTTTACCTCTCTATCAGGATTATTAATCAATTGGTTACAAGTAGATTTTTTCAAGCAATATGGCTTTTGGCTGTGCTTGGCTGTGTTGATAAAACTCATGGTTGACATCAAAAATCAACAGCAGCAACTTCAACAACAAGCTTAAAAGTTATAAGAGTCTACAACTCCTCTACTATAGATTTAGTATAGCCTGTTCTTCTTTCATAACCTTTCCAAATTGCATTTTCCCAATATTCTTCAGAGAGTAAAAGGGTTTTATCAATGTCTTGGTTTTTTCGTTTTAGTCTTTTATTCCAATAATTTAACTCATTAGTTTGTGGAGCTCTTTTTAGCAAAGCAATATAACTGCTCTCAACTTTAGAGATTACTTCTTTTTCTGTAGCTCCATCAATTCTTTGAAAACGGCTTTGATTATCCAGCAAAAGTTGTTCGATGATGGTTTCTTTTGAATTGTGTTTTTTGAGTTCCTTTGTTAAGGTATTCAGTGTATATGTATCAGGATATTCACCTGTAATGTCTTTATAGACCATATAGACATAGTCTTCATAACCATGCTTGATTTCTTCGATTTTGTATTTTAAAGTATTCGAAACGGGTTTATACGCTATGTTATTTGGTTCTTTAGGAGAGGTTTTAAAACTTACTATTCCATAACTTACTTCTGTAGGACCCGCCCAGCTTTTATCATAAAGATAAGGTTCGTCATATAACTCATAAAGAATAAACGCTTTAATATCTCGCTGTCTATCCAGCTCTTCCATATAATATTCTACCCAATAAGCTTGTTCTTGATAGCTTCCATCTCGACTTCCGTCTTTTTTATTGATTTCGGTAATCCAAATAGGTTTGTTGAATTTGATCTTAAGCGAATCCATCACATTTCCACCTCCATATCTCGCCTTATACATACTTCCCATATTCGAATACCAATGCCAGCTGATTACATCATAATCAAAATTTTCTTGTTCCAATAACTCGAAATAGCCCCAATGCAACCATCCTCCTGTAATCATAATTTTAGCATCCGGATAAGCTTCTTTGATTCCGTCAACCATTCCTTTAAAATACCAAACAAGCACTTTGAATCTATTTTCGTCATAATGTGAAGTACTGGTTCCGTTACGATCTTTAAGAATAACTTTGTTTTCTTGCTCATTTCCTAATTCATAATACTCGAAATAACTACCATATTTGCTAGCAAAACCAAAAGCTTGCTTTTTTCCGAGAGTATAAGCCTGTTCTGTGGTATGCGAATAATCGGCTAATTGCCTATCTATCTTTATAATCGGTAATATTTTTATACCTTCTTTACTAGCTAATTTTAATAATTCCTCGAACTTTTCAGGATTATTATTCACTGTACCATCATCAAAAGTAGTAATATCTATTCTGTAATATTCCAACTGATGTTCTTTAAGCAAATCTATCTGATGTTGTATACTGCCTACGGCATAATCATGATTAGTAATCGGATGCCCATTTATACCCCAAATAAAGTCTTCAGGCAACTCAATAGGTCTGCTCGGCGCTTTTCTTATAGATTTTCGTTCAGCTTCGCTCAATTTACCCATTCCGGCACAACCCACTAAAAACATAAAAGAAAATAGTAGTAATATTTTAGGTAGTAATCTCATAAGAAAAAGATTAAGGTTACAGTTTTTCTAAAAGCAACTCTGCAGAACAAGCTCTCCACTCATGGAGTTTTTGGTTGACATAAGTATAATCAATAGGCTTATTAAGTAGTGGCTCAATATCAGTCGCGTCATTAGCATCAATGAGTCGTTCTTCTAAATCCAAAAGCTTTAGCAAAGAAGTAAATCTAGTAAGGCCTCTTTCCTTATTCCCTAAAACTATAAAGGGTTTGTTGAAGATAATAGAAAACACCATGCCATGAAAGGAATCGGTCACTACAAAATCAGCATGATAAAAATGAGCTAACCAGTTTTCAATCAGAGGAACTTCTGTTTTAGGGAAACGATTCTCATTCAAATATATTTTATTGATTTTAAGCTGCTTTTGTTTGGCTATCTTTTCTACCACTTGAGAGCTATTCGGAGTGGGATCAAGCACATAATTGAAAAGCTCTGTTTTCTTATCAAAATTGATAGAAGTAATTAATTTCTCGTAAAAAGACCGCTCCGGTAAAAACGTAGGGTCTAACACATGATGTGCATTCGGGTAGCCAAAAGTATTCTTACATACCTCCACCCCTTTATCTTCACGAACAGTTACTAAATCAAACTTTTTCAACAACTTGGAAATACGCTGTACAGACTCCTCTCCTCCTTCCCAATAATCTTTCCCAAAAGAAGCTGCATAAGCAATTTTGATTTTCTCTTGTGGCACAAAATCCAAAAAATAAGTCGGATAATTATCTTTTACATATTCTAATCGCCACACCTGATCACTTCCAACAACAAAAGCTCCAATATCTTGAGTCTCTTCTTTAAGTTGAGCTTCATTATGGATAGGTCTTGTTCTATTGGGTAAATAGCTCTCTAAAAACGGACGAATTTGTTTATGAAGGAAATTAATCTTTGCGAAATCTTTTGGGTCGTATATTCTATATAGCGGATTTTTCTCAAGGAGTTTGATAATATTACCTTTAAGCGAGCTATACCACTGATTCTTTTCAATCCAAACCGGATGAAAACCTTTGGATTCCAAAAAGTGATACAGAGCTACCAATTGAATGATTCCTCCGTAATTATTTCTTATGGGTAGGGTTAAAATTCCGACTTTTTTTCCAGACATTATGAATCAATCTTGGTTAGAATTTCGCTTACATCTCTACGTTTCGATAAGGTGGTCCTAAAAGTTTCTGTTGGATTACCTATAGCTACTATACAAAGCACTTTTTCTGACTTCTTAATAGGGATGATTTTTTTAATCTTCTTCTCATCAGAGGTTTCTTTAGCCCAGTTAGCAGGACACGCAGCTATTTTATAGTAGTGTAACGCATACAATAAATTCATCAAAAACAATCCCCCATCAATATAATGCTGATAACGCTCACCTACTAAATAAAAGTAATTCACATCCGCCGTGACTACCAAAAGTTGGTTGATATCTTGAGAATAACCTTCTAGACCTGCTTGAAGCTCTAAAATTTGGTCTATTTTCTTTTTGTTTTTTACGTAATATACTCTCGAAGGCTGTCTGTTACATACAGAAGGAGCATTGCTTGCCAACCGAACAGCTTTTTCTATCAATGTATCATCTACGGGAACAGGCGAAAAATTTCGAACACTCTTCCTAGAATGCGAGAACTGTTCAAACGAAGCTGTGCAAGAATTAAAATAATCTGTAGCCGTAAAGTCATAATAACCTTTAAAAGCGTTATCATACTTTGAGCCTAAATAATTTTTATATTCCAAATACGTCTGTTCAGGAAAATATTCAGAGATATCAAAGTGGTGTTCTTTATGAAGTTCGTAGTATTCACACATTACTTTATAACCTATCTCAATCTGCGATAGGTGAATAAACTGTTGCAACTTTTTATCACTGAGGTATTTTTGAAGGCGAATCACTTTTTCTTTACCAAAGCCCAAACGAATATTTTTGTGAAGTAACCCCTTTTCGATAGAGTGATAATCTAAAATTATTTTAGCTTCTGCTTTCTGAATTGTATTTACTGAAAACACATTAGAATGCTTACAGAAAAAATACAAGTCATAAAACATATTGGTGAAAACAGTGATATAAGGAGCATATTTTTTGTATAATCCGGAAGAGAATTTATATATAGAGGTCTCTTTATTCCTGCCTATAAGCTTTTTTATGATGTCTTTCATTTAAGATTCTTTCTCCAATTTTTTTAGCTTTCAAAGTTACGGATTATTGGCGAAAGTATAAATTAATTACCCTTTTATTCCCTAATTATAATTATTATACTTAGCTTTGAAGTCTTGTTTAGAGCAACCTAATTGCTGTATTTATGTAATTGTTTTATGCGTTTTTTCCAGAAATTTTTTTCAGACAAATACTACATACTTTCAGACCAGGCTCTAGTGTCTGTAATGAATTTTGGAGCTGTTTTCTTTCTATCCAGCTTTTTATCTGAAAATCTTTTCAGTCAATTTGTCGTATTGTTTGGTTATATCACTCTAGCAAATACTGTATTAACGGCTGTTTTCTCCTCTCCTATGTTGGTCTTTGCTACCAAAAGATGGAGCAGCACACAGTTTAATTATTTGTTTTCAAACAGTGTTTTACTCATTGCTTTTGGATTTCTTTTGTCATTAATAGAATTCTTCTTTTTAGATAAACAGATATCCGATTCACCATTTTGGCTTTTCTTTTTGGTAATTGTAGGGATGTCTGCCGTAGATATGCTTAAAAGATTTATTTTTTCGACTAAATCTACATCGTTAATTTATACCCCCATTTCTTCTGTCTTAGTAAATGCTATCTTTTTCGGAGGAATATTTCTTTATAAAAAAGAACTCACTCTTGAGCTCATACTCATCATTTATGTAATAGCTTATTTGGTTTCGATGCTTCTTTTAACTCTTGCTTTTTTTGTTTTATCGAAATCTACTCATGTGAATTTCAAAGGAAAAACAGCTGTAGACATTACTTATAACAAAGAGATTTTTACTACTCATTTTCACTACTCCAAATGGATTTTACTTGGAAGTGTTTCTTTTTGGGTATACACACAAGGTATTTATATTTATGGGAACGTTTTAGGAGTGTCAGACTTTGTGATTGCTAAAACTCGAAGCATCCAAAACTTGTTTGGTATTTTTACCATACTAATGGTAGCTATGGAAAACTACCTCACCCCTTTGTTTACCGCAAAAGTTGTTTTCTCTGAAGAGTCAATTCCCGAAGCTACTGAAAATATTTATAAAACTCACCTAAAAAAAACACTCTTAATTTACTTACTTGTCATTCCGCTTATGTGGGCTGTGTATGCCATGTATTATCAGGACAGTTACGGTAACGGTTGGGCTTATATCATAATAATGTGGCTCACCCAATTAATCGCTATTTCTACCAAACCTATTGCTATTGCTCTAAAGGTAAAAGAAGTAACTTATCCATTATTTTTATCACACCTTTATGCCGCAATAATGATGCTTATTATGGGTTATATAGCCATTATAACCATTGGAGACCACGGGCTTATCATTGCTATGTTAGGAGCCTATATTATAGCTAATATCACTAACTATATCTATTACAAAAAAGTTTTTTATAACACTATAAAATAAAAGATGTATAACAGTTTTATTGTCTTAATATGCCATTATAATAACCTTGAAGGGCTAGAAAAATCGCTCCTTTCAATCAAAGAGGATTTTCCTGTTGATGTATTAATCATAGATGACGGAAGCACTTTAAAACCCGATATTAATAGATTACAATCTATATATACAAACGGTAATATATTTCTAGAATTATTGCCCGAAAATGTAGGTGTGGGCAAAGCTACTAATTTAGGCTTAGAAAAGATTATAGAACTTGGATATAAGATAACAGGAAGACTTGACTGTGGAGACCTAAATCATCCTAACCGCTATAAAAAGCAGTTGGATTATTTGGCTAAAAATCCTGAAGTTAAAATGTTAGGAGCATGGGGAAATATGGTTGATATGAAAGGAAAATTACTGTTTGTCTTGAAGCATCCTACAACCTATGAGGAAATTCAAAAAAAAACATACTTGAATAGCACCTTTATTAATTCAACTACTATTTTTTATTTGGAAATATTAAAAGAAACTGGTTTTTTCCCGGAAAAATATAGTAGAAACGGAGAAGACTATGGATTCTTCTTTAATGTGATACAAAAATATAAAGTAGAAAATCTACCCGAAGTGTTATTGGATTATGAGGTAAACCCAAATTCGCTTTCGGCTAAAGGGAGAACTCAGCAAGTCAAAGCTCGAATTTCGATTATTAAAGAACATTTTTATTTCGGATTTTACCCAATATATGGCTTAATTAGAAGTTATTTACTACTGTTAATGCCACACAAAATCATTACATCTCTTAAACAGAAACTGAAAGGTAAATGAATGTTATCCAAAAAATATATCCTTACGTATTCGCTATATTTTGTGCTAGCTTCCCTTTTACGGATTTAGCCAAAGCCATTCCGAATATTTTGGCAGGAGTTTTGGGAGCTTTATTTTTCTTCGTAATCAGAAAAGAAGACCTTCAAAAGCTTCGTCTAAAATCATTATATTTATTTGGTTTTTTGATTTTCATAGGAGGGCTTTCAATGATTATTTTCCAACGTTGGGAAGACATGGGTTTTATTGTTCGGTTGTTGAACATTGTTGGAATTATTCTACTTTCTCTTCCTGTAAGAAATTACATACTATCAATTAAATCATTCGTTTTAAGCAGCTTATTATTACTAATTATTTCTGCTATCAAGCTTATATTATATGCTAAAAACACCGACTCTTTTGGTTTTACTTTTGGGGAACATATCAACAATTTACTCCTTGGCGAACGCCCTTATCTCGGGATGCTCTATGTAACCTCAGCTTGTTTGTGTTGGTTTTTAGCTG
>CAYZBA010000048.1:0-12474 GCA_964476555.1 uncultured Flavobacterium sp. | reverse complement strand
AATCTTTATATTGATTTGATTTTAAATCAAGAGATTAGATAGAAATTTCATTTTAAGTGTTGGGTTTTTTAGCTCAACACTTAAAGTATATACTTTTTTCGAACAAATTCCGTTATCGAGAATATGATAGCATTCCGAACCCAAGAAGAGAAAAAATCATTGGCAATTACTACAGCACTCTTTGTAGTGATGCTGTTGATTTTGTCTATTTCTACTTTCCCTCCAAAAGAGATGCAACTCGAAGGAGGCGGAGGTGGAGGTGATATGTCTATGAATTTCGGTTTTACGGATTACGGTTCGGGAGACAACTATGAATCTTTACTTCCGGTTGCATTAGAGCCACAGTCTGTTGAAACGGTCACCGAGGAGGCTGAAATCTTGACTCAGAATTCTGAAGATGCCGTAGTGATTTCTAATACCCAAAAAGAAGAAAAGAAACCGGAGGTTAAAAAGGCCGAAACTCCTAAAGAAAAACAACCGGATAAAACGGTTACGGATGCTCTGAGCAACTTACTAAACAACAAAGGTGACGGAAACACAGGAAAAACCGGAAACCAAGGTTCTACTTCAGGAAGTATAAATAATCAAGGTTATGACGGTAGTGGAGGTAGCGGAACCGGCTCAGGCGGAGGTCACGGAAGTGGTCAAGGATTAGGGACCGGAGATGGCTACGGAACGGGTAGTGGTTCAGGTTCGGGTAGCGGAACCGGAAATTATAGTTTAGCCGGGCGTAAGGCTATAGCTCTACCTACACCTAAATTCAATTGTAATCAAGAAGGACGTGTGGTAGTGGAAATTTCGGTTGACCGAACAGGAAAAGTGATTGCAGCCAAAGCCGGAGTAAGAGGAACTACCAATACAGCCAAATGTCTTACGGATGTAGCCGAAAAAGCCGCCCTACAAGCAAAATTTGACCCAAGCACCACAGCTTCTGAAAAACAGGTCGGAACAATTACTTATAACTTTAAACTCGGAGAGTAACTTTGAACTATCAAGAAACTTTGGATTGGATGTTCTCCAGACTTCCAATGTATCAAAGACAAGGAGCATCTGCTTACCGAAAGGATTTAACCAACACCCTACTGCTCACAGAATACTTAGGAAATCCTCATAAAAATGTAAAAACCATACACGTAGCCGGAACTAACGGAAAAGGCTCGACCTCGAATATGCTAGCTTCGGTTCTGCAAGAGGCGGGTTACAAAGTTGGGCTTTACACTTCGCCTCACCTTAGAGATTTCAGAGAACGCATAAAAATTAACGGAGAGGACATTACAGAAGAGTATGTCATTACTTTTTTCGGAAAACACAAAGCGTTTTTTGAAGAACATGACTTGAGCTTTTTTGAGATGACAGTCGGGCTAGCTTTTGAATATTTCGACACTCAAAAAGTAGATGTAGCGATTATCGAAGTAGGAATGGGAGGTAGGTTGGATTCCACCAATATCATCACTCCGCTTGTTTCGGTCATTACGAATATTGGGTTAGACCACACCCAATTCCTAGGAAATACTTTAGCTGAAATCGCTTCAGAAAAAGCAGGAATCATCAAAAAAAATATTCCTGTAATAATTGGGGAATATACGGCTGAAACTCGACCTGTGTTCGAAAATAAAGCCAAAGAAAACGAGTCGGAAATTTATTTCGCTTCTGATTTGATTGAGCAAACACCACCTTCAGACCTTGTGGGAGTGTATCAGGAAAAGAACAAAAAGACGGTCTTACAAACGCTGAAAGTTGTACAATCTCAAAATCATTTCACTATTTCTGAAGAAGCGATTCAAAATGGTTTTTTGAATGTAGCCAGAAACACAGGTTTTATGGGGCGCTGGCAGGTTTTACAACACAACCCGAAAGTAATTTGCGATACGGCTCACAACAAACACGGGTTGGAGATTGTTACCGATCAATTATCGAAAGAAAATTACGCTCATCTTCATATCGTTTTGGGAGCGGTAAACGATAAGGACTTAGATGCTGTTTTACCGTTATTTCCTAAAAATGCTGTTTATTATTTCTGTAAACCCAATGTTCCGAGAGGTTTGGAGGCTTCTGTTTTAGAAGAAAAAGCCAAAGAGTTTTCCCTTTATGGGAAAAGTTATGCTTCGGTTGCAGAAGCTTTTCAAATGGCCAAACAACAAGCCTTACCAAACGATTTGATTTTTGTAGGCGGAAGTACTTTTGTAGTGGCGGAGGTAGTCTGAGATATATTTTAAAAAAGAAAATAGAAACCTTTGACAAGTTTCTCTAATTCTTTAACTTTGCTCATCAAACTTTCAGAAAATGTCTTCAACTAGCATCCTTTCACCAATAGAAATAGAGCATAAAATCAAACGTATAGCTTATCAGATTTACGAAACTTTTGCAGATGAAAAAGAAATCGTCATTGCTGGTATCAACGGTAACGGATATATTTTTGCAGAAAAAATAGCTAAGATTTTTAGTGAAATTTCTCCGGTAAAAGTATTGCTTTGTGAGGTGAAAATGGACAAGAAAAATCCAATGAAGCCTCTGTCTGCTTCACTTAGCGAAGCGGAATATAAAAACAAAGCTGTGGTTTTGGTTGATGACGTATTACATTCAGGAACCACACTTATCTACGGAGTGAAATTCTTCCTAGATACTCCAATTAAAAAACTCAAAACAGCTGTTTTAGTAAACCGTAACCACAAAAAATTCCCTATAAAAGCAGATTTTAAAGGAATTTCACTTTCTACTTCTCTAAAAGAACACGTTCAAGTTAGTTTTGACGAAAAAGATTTTGGCGTTTATTTGAGCTAATCTTTAAAACGCAATTTTTTTGACAGTATTTTTTTGCAAAAAACTAAGATTTCAAAAAATCTTTTACCTTTAGCAAAAAAATACATGGAGCAACCACAACCAAAACAAGAGTTTAAGCGTGAACTAAAGCTTTTAGACGGAATCATGTTGGTCATCGGGTCGATGATCGGTTCAGGAATTTTTATCGTAAGTGCTGCAATGACCTTGCAGATTGGTAGTTCGGGCTGGCTTATTTTGGCTTGGGTACTCTCGGGAATAATTACAATTATTGCTGCTGTGAGCTACGGAGAGCTCAGCGGAATGTTCCCCAAAGCAGGAGGGCAATATGTCTATCTCAAAGAAGCCTATAACAAACTCATCGCTTTTCTGTATGGTTGGAGCTTTTTTGCGGTTATCCAAACCGGAACTATTGCGGCTGTGGGAGTGGCTTTCGCTAAATTTACCGCTTATATTTATCCTCCTTTTTCTGACCAAAATATATTGTGGGAAATTGGTTCTTTTAAGCTCAATGCGGCTCAACTCGTATCGATTGGTACGATTGTTCTACTTACTTATTTCAATAGTAGAGGTGTCAAAAACGGAAAACGACTACAAACCTTTTTTACTTTTATCAAAATAGTTTCCTTAATTGGGCTTATCGTATTGGGATTTGTTCTAGCTGCAAAAGCAGAAGTTTGGAATGCCAATTGGGAAAATGCTTGGAATGCTCAAACCTATGATGCTACGACTCAAAGTTGGCTTCCGATAGGTGGAACCGTGCTTTTGTCTGCCTTGGCAGCATCGATGGTAGGTTCGCTTTTTTCGAGTGATGCTTGGAACGGAGTGACTTTTATCTCAGGTGAAATTCAATACCCGAAAAGAAATGTGGGGTTGAGTCTTTTCTTAGGAACTTTCATAGTTACAATTATTTACATTTTGGCCAACCTGATGTATCTTGCCGTAATGCCTTTAGAAGCTATGGCTTTTGCTCCGTCTGAAAGAGTGGCTGTGGCAGCATCGGAGTTCATCTTTGGTGAAACCGGAACATATATCATCGCTATTATGATTATGGTTTCCACTTTTGGGTGTAATAATGGACTGATATTGGCCGGTGCCAGGGTGTATTACACTATGGCAAAAGACAAATTATTCTTCAAAAAAGCCGAAAATCTCAATAGTTATAACGTTCCGGGCTGGGGATTGTGGATACAATGTATTTGGGCTTCGGTTTTATGTCTTACCGGAAAATATGGCGACCTGCTCGATTACGTGATGATTATTGTGATTATTTTCTACATACTCACCATAGCGGGAATCTTTATTCTGAGAAAAAAAATGCCAAATGCAGAACGACCATATAAAGCTTTTGGCTATCCGATACTTCCGGCCATCTATATTGTTTTAGCAAGTCTTATTTGTATGGCTTTGCTGATTGACAAAACCAGTACGTGTGGTTGGGGAGTGCTAATTATGCTTACGGGAATTCCGATTTATTATTTGAGTAAAAAATAGGTATTCAGGAACAGTATTTGCAATAAAAATGCAGATTTGAAGTTTTGCAGAGATAAGGCTTTGCTCTGTGTAGAATACCTATAAATGAACCCGTATCGGAAATGCTAAAGCGTATTTTTATAACCCTTATTTTTTTTTCGAGCTGTTTGGTTTTGGCACAAGAAACCGATAAGTTGTCTGTTAACCCAATATTACTTCAAACCGACACGACAAGAACCAAATTCTACCATTTTTTGTGGGGAAGGCATTACAAAAAAGATTTTTCGGTACCTGTTTCGGCTTGGAATTTTGCCGGTCAGATCGAGGGGAATAAAGCTTTGTTTCGTGGCAAACAGTATAGGTTGGAACCTCTATCAGTAGATAGTTTGGGTTATTTTAAGACGTTTTCGGAATTTAATGAATTGTATCAGCAAGAAGACTTCGAAGGCACTTTTGCTCAAAAGATGATAGCCGATGCCTATACGCTCCATTATCCGTTTGCTTTTAAAATAGCCAACGAGATGGCTAAAAACCTCCAACTTTCGGCCTTTGACTTGCCTTATTTTGAACATGGAAAGCAATTGTATAAAGCCTTGCCCGAAGAACCGAATTTGATTTCGACAGATTCGCTCATTACTCTTTTACAGTCGGATTATAAGTATAAGATTAATTCTGAGCTCTACGTTCGCTCTAGGCTTTTGGATATGTTGATTGGGAATTCATCCAGAGTCTCCCATGACTATTTTTGGAGGGCCAAAAAGCAACATTCCGAAGTAATTTTTACTCCTATTGTTGTCGATAGAGGGTTTTCTTTCCTTAAAAAAGACGGACTCTTTTTCAACTTTATGCTAAAATCTATCGGGGTAGATTTTGCAGATAATTACTATAAAGACAAACTCAACGTAAAGTCTCTTAATCGTCACAACTATGCGACCGATGTGGTTTTGGCTTCGACTATTTCTCCGGAGGTTTGGGTAGAGCAAGCTCGATTTATGAGGGAAATACTTTCTAAAGATGTGCTGGAGGGTATTTTTAACGAGTTGCCTATTTTAGCCAATTTGGAGCTTTTGGAGGCTTTGGAATTTCGCTTACAGAGCTTAGAGGGCATAGCAGAAGATTATGCGAATTTTTTACAAAGAAAGATCATACTTTTTGGCAGCAATCAAGACGACACTTTTGTCATCAATCAGACTCTTTTGTATACTGAAATCGAATTCAAGTCAGCCACCGGCCAAGAGGTGATTTTCAAAAAGCAGTATTCTAACAGAAAGACAAAAGAGATTTGGTTGTATGGTTTTTCTGGGAATGATGTTTATCGACTTCAAAACAGTTCAGACAATGGAATTCTCATTCGCATTATAGATAAAAACGCATCAAATTTTGAGATGAATGAGGCTCAGTCTAACTTGAGAATATACAGTTTTCGACGGCTCGAGAATACCGGAAAAGCAAAAGTTTACACGACGAATAATTCTCGAATTTTAGGATACAATCCTCAAAAACCACAACTCGATGAGTTTAAGTTTGACCCTTGGTTGGTTTTTGATACGGATATGTCGGTAAGGATAGGAGCGAAGCTTTCTTACACACAAAATCATTTTAAAAAGATTCCGTATGATTTCAGGCATGAGTTGGGTTGGAATCACTATTACTCTTTGGTTTACAAAGGAAGTTTTCCGTCTTTGGATGAGAAAAAAATGTATGTCTCTGATGTGTGGATTACCTCCAAAAATCACTTTCAGAACTTTTTCGGATTCGGGAATGAGAGCGAAAACTACGAAAGCAATTTCGGAATAGATTACAATCGCGTGTTGTTGCAAAAATTCGGGTTGAGTCAGTCGGTGATTTTCCATAAAGGGAAGAGAGGAAACGTTACTGTAAAAGCTTCTATAGAGCATGTGAGTGTCATTGACAATCAAAAGTTTGAACGAGATGACATTTTCCGAGAAGAAGAACTTCGCAATACGGCGAATATTTTTTCTACCGTTAGCGGAGGTTATTTCAATGAGTTTAAAAATCAGAATTGGTTGTGGATAGTGGATAGCCAAGCGGGGCTGGTTATCAACTTTCGAGATATGAATAGAAATATTCCATATTTGGAGGCCAAGACTACCATCGAATACAACCTGCCTTCACAGCGAAATCTGACTTTAGTCACGACATTAGGAGGGAAAGCTATGTTTAACCCAAGGTTTGAGTTTTATCAGGCAGCTACTATTGGTGGTGAAACAGGTCCAAGAGGTTTCAGGAATGAGCGCTTTGCGGGGCAGCATTATTTTTATCAAAACAGTGACATCAGAATCGATTTAGGAAAATTAAAAAACAATATTACTCCTCTTAGTTATCAAGCTTTCGTAGGGTTTGATTATGGTAGAGTTTGGCTGGGAGGTGAAAATTCTCAAAAATGGCATACATCTATCGGAGGAGGATTTAGATTTAGTTTTTTCAACAAAATGGCTGCACAAATTTCCTATTTTACTTCGTCTGAAAGCCCGAGAATTATTTTTGCTTTGGGCTATCAATTATAAAAAAGCCTTTCTGTTTTTGAAGGGCTTAGTTAGTGAGAAAGATCCATAGAACGGAATTTCCATTTTTCAACATTGAAATAGAAAAAAGATAAACCAACGGATTTAGACCCATTCTAGAGACTTCTCATTAGGGGGATTAAAAAATAAATTCGTATCTTTAACCCACTTTTTACTAATGTTTTAAAATCATGGAAACAGGATACGAAAGCAATCATTTAATAGACAGACTACCAAAGCATTTGAAGCAGTTTATAAAACCTCAGAACTATGAGGATTATACTCCAATCAATCAGGCGGTATGGCGCTATGTTATGCGTAAAAATGTCGATTATTTGAGTAAGGTTGCTCATGAATCGTATCTGGAAGGTCTTAGAAAAACCGGAATTTCCATTGAGTCTATCCCGAGTATGTATGGGATGAACCGTATTTTGAAAGAAATCGGTTGGGCTGCAGTAGCTGTTGACGGATTTATCCCTCCGGCTGCTTTTATGGAATTCCAAGCTTATAACGTATTGGTAATTGCTTCGGACATTCGTCAGTTAGAACATATCGAATATACTCCGGCTCCGGATATCATTCACGAAGGTGCAGGTCATGCCCCAATTATTGCGAATCCGGAATATGCCGAATACCTCAGACGCTTTGGAGAAATTGGTTGTAAAGCCATTTCATCGGCCAGAGATTATGAAATTTATGAGGCTATCCGATTGCTGTCGATTCTGAAAGAGGCCGAAGGTACTCCAACAGAAGAAATCGAAAAAGCAGAACAACGTGTGGATGAACTTCAAAAAGAAGTAGGAGAGCTCTCTGAAATGGCTAAAATCAGAAACCTACATTGGTGGACTGTGGAATATGGTCTTATTGGGAGCCTTGAGAATCCGAAAATCTATGGTGCAGGACTTTTGTCTTCGATAGGAGAGAGCGAATGGTGTATGACCGACAATGTGAAAAAACTTCCCTACACGATTGAGGCAGCAGAGCAAAGTTTTGACATCACAAAACCGCAACCGCAATTGTATGTAACTCCAGATTTTGCTCATTTGAGTATGGTGCTGGAAGAGTTTGCCAACAAGATGGCACTCAGAACCGGAGGTTATAGTGCTGTGAAAAAACTGATAGATTCTAAAGCTTTAGGAACTATCGAACTTAGCACGGGTTTGCAGATTTCCGGGATTTTTACAGGAGTAATCGAACACCAAGGAAATCCGGTATACGTGCAAACTACAGGGAAAACAGCTTTGGCGTATAGAGAAAAAGAGTTGGTAGGTCATTCGACAGAATATCATAAAGATGGTTTCGGAAGCCCGATTGGGAAGCTAAAAGGCATCAACTTGGCTATCGAAGATATGTCTCCTAGAGACCTAATGGCTTATGATATTTATGAAGGTAAAAAAGTAACATTGGAGTTTGAAGGCGATATTACGGTTTCGGGTGAAATTATTACCGGTTCGAGAAACCTTCAAGGAAAGATTATTTTGATTAGCTTTAAAAACTGTATGGTAACTCACAAAGACGAAGTTCTCTTCCGTCCGGAATGGGGAATTTATGATATGGCTGTCGGTAAAGAAATTGTTTCAGGATTCTCGGGTCCTGCAGACGTAGAAAGTTTTGATATGATTACTCACGTTCCGTCTACACAAACGATCAAACCTAAGAAAACTCCGGAAAGAGAAGAATTAGAAAACTTATATCAAGCTGTTCGAAATATCAGAGAAGGGCAGAAGTCTCAAATTACGTTGAAAGAAGCTTTTGGGGCTGTGTCGGCTAACCATCCGAACGATTGGTTGCTTTCTGTAGAAATAGCCGAATTGGCTCACAAACAAGGCAACCAAGATTTTGTACAAAAAGTGTTGAATCATTTGGAAAAAGTTAAACATAATCGACCTGAAATTGCTCATCTTGTACAAAACGGACTAGACCTTATCTTTGAAAAAGAAGTGGTTTAATCAACATATTACATGAGACAAAAAGCATCGGATGTTCCGATGCTTTTTTGTTTGTCGTGGATTACTAAAGTATGATTAATACTTCCCACTCAGCAAGCTTCCTCCAATGGTAGACTGGGCTTTAATGCCGAGTTTTTTCATCATTTCATAGGTTGTGCAAACAGCAGCCGAAGTCACCGGAATACCGATTTCCTGTTCAATTTTGTCAATCGCTTCGAGTGATGGCATTTGCACGCAAGCCGAAGCGACCAAAACATCTACTCCGGTTAAATCTAATTGTTTGTAGATTTCCAGAAGATTCATCGGGTCTTGAGCTGCTACTTCAAGGTTGTCAGGAATCTCCAGAGCAATGCTTTCTTTTACCTTAAAACCTTGATGTTCGATATAATCGACCACCATATCGGTTAGGGGTCGCATATAAGGTGTGATGATCGAAATGGTTTTGGCTCCTAATACTTTCAATCCGTTGATGAGTGCTCCAGCCGAAGTTACAATCGGAGTTGGAAAGCCGTTGGCAATGGTTTCCTGATGCAGATTCACTTCTGAAACGCAATGATAACCACGCCCCATACTCATAATCGCCACCAAACAAGCATAACCCATCACATCCACGTGAGCATCCGAAAGTTCGATAGCACACTTAAGGCTCATAGCATCCATAGCCTCGAGCTCTTCTTTGGTTACTTTTTTCATTCGCATTCTGCTGGAATGAAACGTAAATCGTTCCGGCAAAATGGTTTCTCTGGCTCTGAAAATAGCCGGAATCTCGGTTTCCATCGTAACGTTAGACGAAGGGACTATTTGACCGATTCTGTATTTTTTCATGGTTTTAATTTCTATAATTACGAATTTCAAATTATGAATTACGAATTGAAATTCTTTTTTCTTGATTCTTTGCTCTTTCTTCTAAAAACGAATTTCCTTTACGGTATTAGTCAATTTCCCGATTTTCTCCACATAACATTCTACTACATCTCCGTCTTTCATCCATTCTTGCGGATTTCGGCCTGCTCCCACACCTGCCGGTGTTCCTGTAGCGATGATGTCTCCCGGTTCGATAGTGAAAACGGTACTCAAATCCTCAATCAAATCATTGATGTTGAAAAGCATAAATTTCGTGTTGGAATTTTGTTTTTCCACTCCGTTGAGCTTTAGCGAAAGATTCAGATTATGCGGATTTTCGATTTCGTCTTTAGTGATTAAATAAGGGCCCATCGGAGCAAAGGTGTCTTGTCCTTTTGATACAATCCATTGCCCTTCACGACGGCAGTCACGAGCCGAAATATCGTTGATAATCGTATAACCGAAAACGTAATCCATAGCGTCTTCTTTGGCTACGTATTTTCCTTTTTTGCCAATTACCACAGCCAATTCCACTTCCCAATCCAGTTGTTGTGTCAGTTTCGGGTTGAGCAAAATATTAGTGTTAGGTCCTGTAACGGTAGTAGGTGGTTTCGAGAAGATAATTGGTTTTTGAGGTAATTTTCCCGTAGTGTCTAATGTTCTGGCACTTTCGGCAACGTGTTCGGTATAATTTAAACCGATTCCGATAATGTTTTTTCGAGGTTTCGGTATGGGTGCTAAGATTTGAATTTCGTCCAAATCATAACTGATTTCGTTTAGTTCTACTTCTGTTACATCACCTAAAAGTGAATGGATTTCGTCAATTACTTCGAATCCCATATCAATGAGTTCCAATATCGTAGAAGGCAATGGAAAATTTACCACTTCTCCGAAATCGCCGATGTCTACGGCTTTGTTGTTATGTATAAAGGCAGCACGCTGCTCGTTGTCTGAAGTTAAATAGGTTAAGAGTTTCATTACTTGATTTTAAAATTATATTATTGTTTGATGTCCTCCATTTTCAGTATACACTCTATCCTGATACAATCCTAATTTTTCGATGGTTGGCAGGTCGTTGAAAGAGAACAGGCAAGCATCTTCGGTATCTGATAGGTTGTGGTGTTCGTGCCAAGCCCAAGAAGGCACACAGAAGATATCCCGCTCTTTCCAATCGAAGCGTTTTCCGTTGATAATGGAATATCCTTTACCTTTAGCACATTGATACACAAAAGAGCCTGTATGCTTGTGCGCTTTTCCTTTGAATCCTTTTGGCAACAACTGAATCGAAGCTCCCATAGTTTGCATGACGTGACCCCCCGTAAGCGGATTGCTGTATTGCATAATGATTCCGTCGAAAGGGTTTGGTGTATTTACTTTTTCCGCCTCCAACAGCGCCGGATAA
The DNA here is from genome assembly GCA_964476555.1 of uncultured Flavobacterium sp. GTDB lineage: Bacteria > Bacteroidota > Bacteroidia > Flavobacteriales > Flavobacteriaceae > Flavobacterium. The sequence continues at coordinate 1,504 of CAYZBA010000048.1, read as the reverse complement.
ACAGTTTTCCAAGAATATTTAAAGAGTGGCGAATACGGTTTGTCCCATTCTTTGTCAGGCGGAATTAGTCCCGTTCCTCCATAGGTCATCGGAGAGTAATTGATAGGAGCCACTAGTTCTTGAGTTCCTTCTAGTACGGCATAATCATTAGCTTCTAGAGCATTTACAAGCGGAATATCCAATCCGTCTTGCCAAATACAGGTTTTTCCTCCCGCTTCCACTCCGTGTTCATGCCAAGTAGAATTTGGGGTAATCACAAAATCGTTTACTTCGAGCATAATTTTGTTTCCGTCCACAACAGTATAACCACCTTCTCCTTCCATAATAAAGCGCAAGGCAGAAGCTTTATGACGGTGAGCCGAAGTAAATTCTCCAGGTCGAGTGACCTGAATTCCGGTATAAAGCCAACCCACAGCAGCACTCACATCTCTACGTTTGTCGTTTACCAAATAAACCACTCTACGTCCTGCCTGCTCGGGAGTTACGAGTTCCGAAGATTTTAGAACCAAATGTCTTAAATCCTCATATCTCCACAACATCGGAACAGAACTACTTCGAGGTTCCCAAGGTTCGATGTCGTTGGCCACCGTCCAAAGAGCACCGGCTCCTAAACCTTCCAGTTCTTTGTAATAAGCTTCGAGCTCCGGAGTGTCTTTTACTCGAGCTCTTCCGTAAATGTCATCTGAATATTTTGCATCCATAGTTTTAGTTGGTGTTTAATAATTTTTAACTCCGACAGAGTTCTAAACTCTGTCGGAGTTGGAAAGTTATTCTATTATTAAATCATTTATATTACTTAAATTCTGATTTTGATTATGAAAATACACAAAATTATCTATATCTCCATAATACCTAATCACTTCGTTTCGTTTGAGTTTGGTAGGTCTAGCTGAAAGAATAGTTTCATACGAACTCCACGGATAATCATTGATATGATTAGTAAATCCATGAAAAACAGGATTGTTATGAATATAGAAAATCAAGTTTTGAAAATATTTTTCAGAATCTACTAATTTTCTTTCAAAAGGTCTTTCAAACAAGCTTCCGGTTCGGTTAAATTTTTTATTTATAGCTTGAGTATAGGCATTGAATAAATACCCAAACTGATTGGAAGGATTAAAGGCTTTAGGCTTTTCAATTGTTGAATATTCTAATTTATCCCAACTAATTTCTTGATCAGTTTTGATATATACTAATGTATGAAAATGGTTTTTCAACAAGCACCACGCATAAGTATCTGCAATCGGAGATATATACCTATCATACAATCTCAGAAAATGATAGTAGCTTTCGGAATCAAAAAATACATCAATACCATTATTACCGCGATTGTAAATGTGGTAATAGTTTCCTTTTTCAAGAGGTATGGGTTTATAGGATTTCATTTTTTTATTCCAAATTAAACTCCGACAGAGTTCTAAACTCTGTCGGAGTTGGATTTATTCATTATTTTCTACAAAAGTTATTTTCTTAGTCGGAGCTACATTCACTCTTAAATCAAAGA
>CAYZBA010000047.1:0-12685 GCA_964476555.1 uncultured Flavobacterium sp. | reverse complement strand
ACTCAAAGTCGAGTTGTTTTTTCACCAAATCGGCATTTTTGACTTTAACCCATACTTCATCACCAAGTTGTAGAATGCTTTTCGTAATCTCTCCAACTAGAGCATATTGCTTTTCGTCAAAGGTGTAGTAATCATCTTTGATTTCTCTTATTCTTACCATTCCTTCACATTTGTTGGAGATGATTTCTACGTAGATTCCCCATTCTGTTACTCCTGAAATTACACCCAAGAACTCTTCGTCTTTATGGTCTTGCATGTATTTCACTTGCATGTATTTGATGCTGTCACGCTCTGCATTAGACGCTAACATTTCCATCGAAGAGCAGTGCTTGCATTTTTCTTCATAAACCTCGTCACTCACAGATTCTCCATTGTCTAAGTAATGCTGTAAGAGTCTGTGAACCATTATATCCGGATAACGTCTGATAGGAGAAGTGAAATGCGAATAAAAATCGAAAGCCAATCCGTAGTGGCCGATATTATCTGTGGAATACATCGCCTTGCTCATACTTCGGATAGCCAAAGTATCTACCAGATTTTGTTCTTTTTTACCTTGTACTTCCGACAAAAGGTTGTTGAGCGAACGGCTAATGTCTTTCTTAGATTTCAGGTTAAGAGAATATCCGAATCGAGAAATCACGCCTTGCAGATTGAAAAGTTTGTCTTCATCGGGTTCGTCATGTATCCGATAAACAAATGTTTTCTTTTGTTTTCCAACGAATTCAGCTACTTTTCGGTTTGCCAAAAGCATAAACTCCTCAATCAAGTGGTTAGAATCTTTGGCTTCTTTGAAATACACTCCTGTAGGTTCCGCATTTTCGTTTAAGTGAAATTTTACTTCTACTTTATCGAACGAGATAGCGCCGAGTTGCATCCGCTTACTGCGAAGAATTTTCGCTAATTTATCTAGGGTCAAAGTAGCCTCAACGATATTGTCGTTTACGGTATAAGCCTCTCCTGTTAATGAGATTTCTGTCGGAATATTTCCGTTTTTGTTTTCGATAATGTATTGAGCTTCTTCATACGAAAAGCGTTTGTCGGAATAAATTACGGTTCTTCCAAACCATTGATTTACGATTTCGGCTTTCGGAGTAAGCTCAAAAACGGCTGAGAAAGTATATTTTTCTTCTTCAGGTCTTAGCGAACAAGCGAAATTTGACAACACTTCCGGAAGCATTGGGACGACTCTATCTACCAAATAAATAGAAGTTCCTCGTTTATAAGCTTCTTCGTCTAAGATTGTTTCTTCTTGAACATAATATGATACGTCGGCAATGTGAATTCCGATTTCGTAATTTCCGTTTTCGAGTTTTTCAAATGAGAGGGCATCGTCGAAGTCTTTTGCATCACGAGGATCTATAGTGAAAGTCAAGACATTTCGCATATCTCTTCGTTTGGCAATCTCTTCGGGGGTGATCGATGTGTCTAATTTATTGGCAAAAGCTTCTACTTCCGGCGGAAAATCAGACGGAAGTCCATATTCTGCCAAAATAGCGTGAATTTCTGTATTGTGTTCGCCCGGCTTACCGAGCACTTTCAGTACTTTTCCGAAAGGAGAGTCTGCTTTGGCAGACCAGTCTGTCATTTTTACCAGCACTACGTCTCCGTCTTCGGCCTCACCTATTTGATCTTTAGGAATAAAGATATCAGTATACATTTTGGCATTGGCCGTTTTCACAAAACCAAAGTTTTTGTGGAGTTCAATTACTCCTACAAACTCGGTTTTGCTACGTTCTAAAATTTCTACTACTTCTGCCTCTGGCCTTCTCCCCTTTCTACGGTTGTAGACATACACCTTAACTCTATCGCCATCTAAGGCGTGATTAAGGTTATTGAATGGGATGAAAATATCTTCTTCGACTTCATCGGAAACGAAATATCCGGTTTTTCGAGAAGTCATATCTATGATTCCTTCTAAATAGTCATAACCGCTAATGATTCTGTACTTGCCCATCTCTGGTTCTTCGAGATTTCCTTTGGCTTTCAGCAATTTTAAGTCTTTGATTATCTGATTTCTGCTTTGAGTATCGTCGAGCTCCAGTTTGGCTGCTATTTGTTTATAATTGAATGATTTATTGGCTTCTTTTGACAGAATCTTCAATATTTTTTGGGTAAAATCTTTTGCTTTTTTACCTAAGCGATGTTTCTTTTTCTTCATAAATTATTAATTCACTAACTTGCGATTTTGTATATACATTGCATAGTTACAAAAATTAAGCCGATTTTATTTTAATTTTAGGTTATTTTTCACCTTTGCCATTTTAAGGTTATGATGAGGTTTCTTTTACATTAAATTATTGTAAACAAGCTCAAAATGAGCTCATATATGCTTACTTTTACACTCAGAAATCAACAAGGAGACTTACATGAAAAAGAAAAACATTAAAATTCTTCTGGTAGACGACGAACAAGATATTTTGGAAATTGTCGGATATAATTTGTCTCAAGAAGGATATAAAATCGTCACGGCTGCCAACGGTAAAGAAGCCATTACCAAGGCCAAAAAAGAAATGCCACATCTTATTATCATGGATGTGATGATGCCTGAGATGGACGGTATCGAAGCTGTAGAAAACATCCGCAAAATTCCGGAGCTCAGCGATGTAATTATCAGTTTTTTAACGGCTAGAAGCGAAGACTATTCTCAAGTTGCAGGTTTTGATGTGGGGGCTGATGATTATATTACTAAGCCAATCAAACCTAAAGTTTTGGTCAGCAAAGTAAAAGCACTACTCCGTCGTTTAAAAGAAGACGAACAACCGACAGATACGATTTCTATTGGGACCATGATAATCAACCGAGAGGAATATAAGATTATCAAAGACGGAGAGGAAATTATCTTGCCAAAAAAGGAGTTTGAACTCTTGTACCTCTTGGCTTCGAAGCCCGGGAAGGTCTTTAAAAGAGAAGAAATACTCAGCAAAGTATGGGGCGATGATGTGGTTGTGGGTGGCAGAACCATTGATGTACATATCAGAAAACTACGCGAAAAAATTGGCGAGGAGCTCTTCAGAACCATCAAAGGGGTGGGATATAAAATAGAATCCTAATTCAATCCAAATAAAACACTCAAAATTTATCCTTATCTTTGGATAAATTTTTTGTTTATGAAAGTATCTGTTGACATTAGCCTTTATCCTATTAAGAACGAATACCGCCAACCTATTTTAGACTTTATTCAAGAGCTCAAGAATTCTGGGTTTACAGTAATCGAAAACAGCTTGAGCACTCAGATTTTTGGAGATTACGACAAACTTATGCCTTTTTTGAATTCCAAAATCAAGGACGTTTTTTTTGACGACAATCTATACGTTTTTGTATTGAAAATTGTAAAAGGCGACCGAAGTAAATAAGCTATCGCAGCGCTTTGGATATCTTTGAGCCATACAAAGAATATTCCGCCCTACATATCGTTTTGGAAGTCATTGCGGTCATGTTTGGGGTGGCCAGTGTTTTTTACTCTAAACAGAACAACATCAAGGTATACCCGACAGGGATTATCAGCACGCTCATTTTTGTGTACTTGCTGTATCAATGGGAACTTTTCGGAGATATGATTATCAACGGATATTATTTGGTGATGAGTGTATATGGCTGGTATTTGTGGAAAAATCCATCGGATGACCGACCCGAGCTCCCAATATCCCTCACTAGTAAAAAGGATTATCAAATCTCGGCCTTAATATTTTTGCTTTCGAGTATCTTTGTCTGTCTGGTTTACGTATGGTACAAAAGATTTGGTGTATGGTGGTCATATATAGATATCCTCACTACGGGATTGTTCTTTGTCGGGATGTATTTGCTGGCCAAGCGCAAAGTCGAGCATTGGATTTTGCTGATTGTAGGAGATTTTATTTCGATTCCGCTATACTACTTTAAGGGTTACACCATAACTGCCATTTTGTTTTTAGCCTATACGGTAATAGCCACCCTCGGATACTTAGAATGGAAAAAGATTTGGAAAAGAGAAAACCCATAAAAATTGTTTTAGTTGGCCCGGAAAGTACCGGGAAAACTACCTTGGCTACCCTTTTGGCTAAACACTTCAACACCACATGGGCTAGGGAATTCTTACGAGAATTTGCGGAATGGAAACTCCTTCAAGAAGACAAAACCATTCAATACTCAGATCAAAAAATCATTGTAGAAGGGCAGCTTCGACTGGAAAAAGAGGCCGAAAATAATGCTGACACTTTTGTTTTTTGCGATACAAATCTACTTCAAACCCGATTATATTCTGAATTGTATTTTGGGAAAATTCCGGATTATTTAGACAACATCTCGGGTGAATGTGATTTGTATATACTTACAGACATCGATGTGGAGTGGGAAAAAGACCATGTGAGAGATGCACCTCACGAGAGAGAAAGTCATATCAATTATTTCAAAAAAAGACTTACGGAGCTCCAAAAACCCTTTTTATTTATCTCGGGAGATGAACAAGAGCGGCTTGAAAAGGCCATACAATGGTGTGTTGAGCTCAAAAAAACGCTAGATAATGGTTTAACAGTTGAAGATTTCGTAGAAAATCAAAAGACAAAACCTACTCACAAGTAATCAGTTACGTTTTCAACCAAAAAAAAGTGCGGAATTTTTTATTTTTTTGTTTGGAGAATATAAAACTAATTGTATCTTTGCAACCACAAAAATGAACAACAAATTCCTCCTTAGCTCAGTCGGTTAGAGCATCTGACTGTTAATCAGAGGGTCGCTGGTTCGAGCCCAGCAGGGGGAGCAAAAAGAGCAACTTTCGGTTGCTCTTTTTTTGTTTGCAGCCATTCCATTTCATTATCAAAGGTTTAATTAATAAAATTAAACCTATCTTTGCATAAAATTCGTCTTATGAGCACTTTTGATAGCCTTAATCTACCGAAATCCTTACAGAAAGCAATAGTTGACTTGGGTTTTACGGAACTCACTCCGATTCAGGAAAAGTCATTTTCGGTCATTCTTTCGGGTCGTGATATGATGGGTATTGCCCAAACCGGGACCGGGAAAACCTTCGCTTATCTGTTGCCGCTATTGAAACAGTATCAATTTTCGACTTCGGATAACCCGAAAATTGTGGTAATTGTTCCCACTCGGGAATTGGTAGTACAGGTAGTTGAAGAAGCTAAAAAGCTCACCAAATACATGTCGGTTAGAGTGTTGGGAGTGTACGGAGGCGTAAATATCAACACTCAGAAGAAGGCGGTTTATGAAGGTGTCGATTTACTGGTAGCTACTCCCGGTAGGCTAATGGATTTGGCTCTGGACAACGTCGTTCGCTTTGACGATATGAAAAAGCTGGTCATCGATGAGTTTGACGAGATTCTGAACTTAGGGTTCCGTGCTCAGCTTACTTCGATTTTGGCCATGATGAAAGACAAGCGTCAGAACATTTTGTTTTCGGCCACAATGACCGAGGATGTAGACGACGTTATCAACGAATATTTTGATTTTCCTGAAGAGGTTTCGCTAGCCCCATCGGGAACTCCGCTTGAGAAAATTCAGCAACTCAGATATGACGTTCCGAACTTTACGACAAAACTCAACCTGCTGAAACACCTGATTGCTACGGATGACAATATGGAAAGAGTGTTGATTTTTGTCAATAATAAACGTATCGTAGAATGGGTTCACGAAAAAATTGAAGCTGATTTTCCGGGAAGATTTGGAGTGATTCACTCTAACAAATCTCAGAATTACAGGTTAAACACTTTGGCTGACTTTCAAAAAGGTAACCTTCAGGGCATCATTACCACAGATATCATGGCCAGAGGTTTGGATATCAGAGATATCACTCATGTGATTAATCTTGAAATCCCAGAAGTTCCGGAGCAATACATTCACCGTATCGGAAGAACCGGAAGGGCAGACAAGACCGGTATAGCTCTGAGTTTTGTTTCTCCACGAGAGGAAGAATGGTTTTTGGAGGCTGAAGTATTGATGAATCTTGAAGTGGAAGAATTAGAAATTCCTGAAGAAGTTGAAATTTCTACTACACTATTAGAATTCGAAAAGAAAAAGCAAAAAATTAAACTAGTTCTAAAACGTCCGAAAATTTCTGAAGGTGGAGGAGCTTTTCACGAGAAAAAAGACAAAAACAAAAAGGTTAACTTAGGAGGTCCCGGAAGACGAAATCCTAAAAAGACAAAGCCTGTCAACCGAGGCCGATTGAAAAAGAAAAAATAACTTTAGGTTCTTAGGAATGGAAAAACCTTCTTCAAAAAAATTACTTCTTAGCATCTTGCTGGATTTAGTAGGGATGGCGACTTATATCCTGCCTTTTCTTGGAGAGAGTTTTGATTTGATTTGGGCTCCTATTGCCGGTTTCATACTGAATAGAATGTACAAAGGAACGGTTGGCAAGGTTGGTGGAATTATTGTTTTTCTGGAAGAGATATTACCCCTTACGGATATCATCCCAACTTTTACGTTGAGCTGGTTATACAGTCATTATTTCACAAAAAGAGAGGATTAAACCCAACTTGGTTATCAAAATCCAATTAATCTTGGAAACCTAACCAAGATTTTTATTCGTATCTTTGTGACACTGAACCTCTATAACCCATGAACTTCAAAGTCGTATCTGATTATAAACCCACAGGTGATCAACCCCAAGCCATAGAAAAACTGAGCAAAGGCATTCTCAACAATGAAAAATACCAAACTCTTTTGGGAGTTACGGGTTCGGGAAAAACCTTTACGGTAGCCAATGTTATTCAAGAAGTACAGCGCCCCACTTTGGTCTTGGCTCACAACAAGACATTAGCAGCACAGTTGTATTCTGAATTCAAGCAGTTTTTTCCTCATAATGCGGTTGAGTATTTCGTTTCATACTATGATTACTACCAACCTGAGGCCTATATACCCGTAACAGGGACTTATATAGAAAAAGATTTGTCGATTAACGATGAGCTCGAAAAGATGCGCCTCAGCACCACTTCTGCCCTACTCTCTGGTCGACGCGATGTATTAGTAGTAGCTTCGGTTTCATGTTTGTATGGTATCGGAAACCCTATTGAATTTCAGAAAAACGTCATCGAACTACAACAGGGGCAAACCATTTCTAGAACCAAATTACTTCATCGCTTGGTTCAAAGTTTGTATTCGAGAACCGAAGGTGATTTTAATCCCGGAAATTTTAGAATAAAAGGAGATACGATTGAAATCTTCCCTGCTTATTCAGACGAAGCTTTTCGAATATTGTTTTTTGGAGACGAAATTGACGAAATCGAAACCTTTGACCCCAAAACAGCATTGAGAATTGATAGACGAGACCGAATCACGGTGTATCCGGCTAATATGTTTGTAACATCCCCGGATGTGTTGAAAGAAGCTATTTGGGATATTCAGCAGGATTTAGTAAAACAGGTGGAATACTTTAAATCTATCGGAAAGCATCTAGAGGCTAAACGTTTGGAAGAGCGAACCAATTTTGATTTAGAAATGATTCGAGAATTAGGGTATTGTTCAGGAATTGAGAATTACTCGAGATACTTAGACCGAAGAGCTCCAGGAACCAGACCTTTTTGTCTGTTAGACTATTTTCCGAAAGATTATTTGATGGTGATTGACGAGTCTCACGTTACGATTTCGCAAGTGCATGCCATGTATGGCGGGGACCGTTCTCGAAAAGAAAACTTGGTGGAATATGGTTTCCGACTCCCTGCAGCGATGGACAACCGCCCCTTAAAGTTTGAGGAATTTGAGGCCATGCAAAATCAAGTCTTGTATGTGAGTGCTACTCCGGCAGATTACGAATTGCAAAAGTCCGAAGGAGTTTATGTAGAGCAAATAATCCGACCGACAGGGCTCTTAGATCCTATTATTGAAGTTCGCCCCAGCGAAAACCAAATTGACGATTTAATTGAAGAAATTCAAGTAAGAGCCGAGACAGACGAAAGAGTCTTGGTTACTACTCTTACGAAACGTATGGCTGAGGAATTGACAAAATACCTCACTAAAGTAGGCATACGATGTCGTTATATTCACTCTGACATTGACACGTTGGAACGAGTGGAAATCATGCAAGACCTCAGAAAAGGACTTTTTGATGTATTGATTGGAGTTAATCTCTTGAGAGAAGGATTGGATTTACCTGAGGTGTCATTGGTAGCGATACTCGATGCCGATAAAGAAGGATTTCTGAGAAGTCATCGTTCGCTTACGCAAACAGTAGGTCGTGCTGCTCGTAACATTAACGGGAAAGCCATTATGTATGCAGACAAAATTACCGATAGCATGCAAAAAACTATTGATGAAACCAATTACAGAAGGTCTAAACAGATGGCGTACAACAAAGCGCATAATCTAGTTCCGAAACCGCTAAATAAAAGCATCGAAAATCCGCTAGCTAAAAGCCCTATTACTTCAGTACACTACGATTTATCGGCTATTAATAAAAAAGAAGATTTATCGTTGCTTTCTAAAACAGAAATCGACAAGCGCATTCGTGAGAAACGAAAGGCTATGGAAAAAGCAGCCAAAGAACTCGATTTTATTCAGGCAGCCAAACTAAGAGACGAAATCAAGGAACTTCAAAACATTGAATTGTAATATTAAATTAATGTTATTTATCACAAGACAACCTGTAAATAAAAAGATTTTTATACCTTTGTCCTATTAAATTTAAAAAAGAACACTATGAAAAAATTTTACACTTTAGCTTTAGCTTTAATCGGGAGTGTTGCTTTGGCACAAACTCCACTAAACACAAACGGTAGTTTAGAAAACTGGCCAGATGCAACAACAGCTCCTGAAGGTTGGTTTATGAACCATGATTTATTAACTAACGGCACTATTGCAAAAGTTACAGGAGATGCTGCAGACGGAGATGTTTCTGTGAAAATTGCAAGCCCTTCATCTGGTAACTACCAAGTAGGACTAGCTGATATCGAAGTTACACCTGGGACAGAATATACTGTAACTTTTTGGTATAAAATGGGAGGAGATTCAGCAAGATTTAGATTTTGGGGACAATGGAGAAATGGAAGTGGAGATGGAAGTTCTTCAGTGACTCCAGCAGAAGGTGATCCTTTCCAATCATCAACATTCATTGAAACTCCTGTAGGAGAATGGACTCAAGTAACTATTACTTCAAGTGCAGCTCCAGCTGGTGCAACTGTTCTAAGAGCTTCTTTCAGAAACTACTCTAACAGTAGCGATTTATATATCGATAACGTAGTTCTTTCTGACGGAACAGCTTCTGTAAAAGACAACAACATCGCTGGTCTTTCTGTATATCCGAACCCACTTTCTGGAAACACTCTTTATGTAACTTCAAACAACAGCATTGAGAAATCAGTAGCTATTTTTGACGTACTAGGAAAACAAGTAGTAAACACTACAACTTCAAACGGTGCTGTTAACGTAAACCTTAATGCAGGTGTTTATATCGTTAAAATAACTGAAGAAGGAAAAACGGCTACAAGAAAATTAGTAGTAAGATAAATTTACTTCTAAATAAAATTTAAAAAGCATCAACTTTCGTTGGTGCTTTTTTTATGCTGTTTACCGCAAACTGGCAACCGAGCATTAAACTTACTGCTTAATGAAATCTTCAAACTCATAGAAGAACCTCTCAAAAGCATCCATCTTCTCATAGAAGAAATCAAAAATAGCCTGCCAATTGTTTTTGTTATGAAAACCAAGCGGTTTTTCTACCCACACCTTCCCTATTACTTTTCCGGTATCTAGCCTATAATATTCATCAAAAGAAGCATCCGGCAAATAGTCTTCGAGCAGTAATGTTTTAAGAGATTCCAACCTTTCGAAATACTGTTTTTTGAGTTCCGGATGTTTGTGTTCTATAGCCAATAAAACTTCTGACTTTTTATTGTCTACATAAAACTTGAAAGAAAAATCTTTGATTTTCGTATCATACAAAAGCCATTTTCTGGGGTATGCCTCAGAAAATGCTGTCCAGAATTCCTTTTTTAACGCTTTAACCTCCTCTTTACTATACATTTTTCTTACTTTTGATTGGTCATGCTATAAAGCACGACCTTTATGAGTATGGATTTTGACTTGTTTTTGAAAAACGTTCCAAAAATACAAAACATCGCTTTACCGGCCCAGGAATCTCACCTTAAAATGGCTCCTCTGGAGAGAGCCAGAATGCTAAACTTGTGGGATTATTCTCAACTGAATCCGAAAAAGGCAGGGGTAATGGCTTTGTTTTACCCTAGAGGGTCTCAAACACATTTGATCCTGATTAAGCGTACTCCAAGAGGAATTCACTCATCGCAAGTTGCGCTTCCTGGGGGAAAATTTGAACAGAAAGATATAGAACTTCGGAACACAGCCATTCGTGAAACGTATGAAGAAATCGGAGTTGAGCAGCACAAAATACAATTGGTGAGAGAGTTGTCTGAGATATACGTTCCGCCCAGCAACTTTTTGGTTTATCCTTTTATTGGTCATTTAGACTTTGAGCCGACTTTCATACGTCAGGAAGAAGAAGTTGCAGAAATTATCGAAATTCCTTTGAACGACTTCTTGAATCTGGAAGTACATACTCATAATATAAAAGCGAGCTATTCGGAATTCCCTGGAGTCCCTTCCTATATTATTAACAACAACATTGTATGGGGAGCTACTGCTATGATTTTAAGCGAACTAAAAGACGTTCTACTTAGCGTGGAAAGATAGAGGGTAAATTCCGAAACCTATCTTAATAGTTCAGTCTTAATACAAAAAACACTACCTTTGCAAAAAATTTTCAAAAATGAGTGTAAAAACTTTGCCTTATGTGGCTTATAAAGTAAAAGACATTTCCCTAGCAGATTGGGGTAGAAAAGAAATTGAATTGGCTGAGGCTGAAATGCCCGGATTGATGGCTTTACGAAAAGAGTACGGAAGCCAAAAACCGCTTAAAGGGGCTAGAATTGCAGGTTGCCTCCATATGACGATTCAAACTGCTGTGCTTATTGAGACTTTAGTAGAATTGGGTGCAGAGGTTACGTGGAGTTCTTGTAATATCTTCTCTACTCAAGATCATGCAGCAGCAGCTATTGCTAAAGCAGGTATTTCTGTGTATGCATGGAAAGGCATGACAGAAGAAGAATTTGATTGGTGTATTGAGCAAACGCTTTTCTTTGGAGAAGAGCGCAAGCCTCTAAATATGATTTTGGATGATGGAGGAGACCTTACTAACATGGTATTAGACAGATATCCTGAATTAGTAGCCGGCATTAAAGGTCTTTCTGAAGAAACTACAACGGGAGTTCACCGTCTTTATGAAAGAATGGCCAAAGGAACCTTACCTATTCCTGCTATCAACGTAAACGACAGTGTGACAAAATCTAAATTCGACAACAAATATGGCTGTAAAGAGTCTGCTGTTGATGCCGTACGCAGAGCAACCGATGTGATGTTGGCCGGAAAAAGAGTGGTAGTTTGCGGATACGGAGATGTAGGTAAAGGTACAGCAGCATCGTTCAGAGGTGCAGGAAGTATCGTCACAGTTACGGAGATTGACCCTATTTGTGCTCTTCAAGCTGCTATGGACGGGTTTGAAGTAAAAAAATTAGATACTATAGTTGGCAATGCTGACATTATCATTACTACTACAGGAAACCGTGACATAGTAGTAGGGCGTCATTTCGAAAAGATGAAAGACAAAACGATTGTTTGTAACATCGGACATTTCGACAACGAAATCGACATGGCTTGGTTAAACCAAAATTATGGTTCGACAAAAATCGAAATCAAACCTCAGGTGGATAAATATAACGTAAACGGAAAAGACATTATCATTTTGGCTGAAGGCCGTTTGGTAAACCTCGGTTGTGCGACAGGGCATCCGAGCTTTGTGATGAGTAATTCGTTTACGAATCAAACTCTAGCTCAAATCGAGCTTTGGACAAACTCTGACAAATACGAAAACAAAGTATATACGCTACCTAAACATTTGGATGAAAAAGTAGCAAGACTACATCTGGAAAAAATTGGTGTAGAACTCGAGACCCTGACCGAAACTCAAGCTAACTATATAGGAGTTCCGATTGAAGGTCCGTTTAAAGCAGATTACTATCGATATTAATTAAACCTTTCATATTTTTCAAAAAAACGACATAGAGTAAAATTGAAAAATCTGGAAAGAAGAACAACAAACATTAAAATAAAATAAAATGGCAAGTGTAAGAAACTTAAAGAAAGACATTAACTATGTTTTAGGGGATATTATTGAAGCGATCTATATCTCTGAAATGGTAAAAAACGGCAAGACGTCTGATGCTTCTGAAGCATTAATAACTGAGGCTATTGAAACTTTTGATATGCTAATCACTAAAGTAAATGCTAAAGGAGTAGAGAACAAAAAGGCTCATTTCAAGCAAATTAATACTGAGCTAGAGCAAAAAGCAACAGAATTAGTAAATAAGTTGAATAACCTATAATTTACTGAATTTTCGTTAACGAAACCGCAGCATCAAGACTTGATGCTGCGTTTTTTTTTATTATATCAATTTTTCATTCATAAAAATATATTTCAAAATCACCAAATAATTCGATGATATCCCTAATTTATTAACAATAATATATTTGTAATATATTTTTTTATACTTTAGCATTTCATTAACTATCTAATATATTTTTATTATGAGAAATTTTACTATTGATCGTTCAGACACAAGAACGAAGACGAAACGATGGCTTGGTTTGCTAACGTTTTGTATGATGTTGCTTATGGGTCAAAGCG
>CAYZBA010000046.1:2113-12809 GCA_964476555.1 uncultured Flavobacterium sp. | reverse complement strand
TCCACCTCTTGAAGTGTTGATGATTCCTACTCCGTCTCTCATTTTTTCGAATTCAGCAGTATTGATAACATACTCATTTTGATAAGGAGTATGCACAGAGATAAAATCTGATTGGGTAAGCACTTCATCCATCGAAACTGTATCAATCGGAAAGTCAATAGATCTTCCATCATAAAAATCCAAATGGATAATTGCGCTTTTAATCAACTTGTCGGTCGGAAGCACTCTCATCCCTAAACCTAAAGCTCGTTTAGCTACAGCTTGGCCAATACGACCAAAACCAACTAATCCTAGAGTTTTTCCTCTAAGTTCGATTCCGTTGGCATAGCTTTTTTTAAGGTCATTAAAGCGAGAGTCTCCTTCTAGCGGCATGTTCCTGTTCGAATCCGATAAGAATCGAACGCCGGAAAACAAATGAGCAAAAACCAATTCTGCTACTGATTCTGATGACGATGCCGGAGTGTTAATCACTCTAATTCCTTTCGAAAGAGCATATTCTACGTCGATATTATCCATCCCGACACCACCTCGCCCGATGATTTTCAGACCTGGGCAACTGTCAATAATATCTTTACGTACTTTGGTAGCACTGCGCACTAATAAAACAGAAATGTCATTTTTGTTAATGTAATTGGCTACTTGTTCTTGAGCAACTTTGGTTGTGATTACTTCAAATCCGTGGTTTTCTAAAAGGGTAATCCCGCTTTCTGAAATTCCATCGTTTGCTAATATTTTCATTTGTCCTATTAGGTGTTATTTGTTTAAAGTTCAATATTATTTTAAAGAAAAGCTTCGCATTACTTAATCAGCTTCTTTCTCGTATTTCGAGAAATCTAGATTGTTCTTTCGAATTCTTGCATTACCTCAACTAATACTTGGACGCTTTCCAAAGGTAAAGCATTATAAATTGAAGCTCTGTATCCTCCAACACTTCTGTGACCATTAATTCCTGAAATCCCGGATTCTTTACAAAGAGCATCAAAACGCTGTTTGTGGTTTTCGTCTTTTAATAAGAAAGTTACGTTCATTTTGCTTCGGTCTTCCACATTCGCTGTTCCTACAAACAACGGATTTCGGTCGATTTCATTATACAAAAGCTCGGCTTTCTCATTATTGATTTTCTCCAAAGCAGCCACACCACCTTTGCTTTTTATCCATTTCAAAGTTAATAAAGACGTATAAACCGCAAAAACAGCAGGTGTATTGTGCATACTTTCTTTCTCGATATGTACTTTATAATCTAAGATAGTAGGAATGTTTCTTCCGGTTTTCCCGAGCAACTCTTCTTTTATGACAATTAGAGCAACTCCTGCAGGACCTATATTTTTCTGAGCTCCCGCATAAATCAATCCGAATTTCGAAAAATCAATTTCTCTAGAAAGAATATCCGAACTCATGTCGCTCACCAAAGGAACCTTTGTGTCCGGAATATGATGCATTTGCGTCCCAAAAATCGTATTGTTGGTTGTGATATGGAAATAATCTGCATCAGCAGGGACTTCATAATCTTTCGGGATGTAGCTGTAGTTTTTGTCTTTTGAAGAGGCAACGACAATGGTTTCTCCTAATATTTTGGCTTGTTTTATAGCTCCACTAGCCCAAGTTCCGCTATCCAAATAAGCTGCTTTTCCGTTTTCTTTAAGGAGGTTATACGGAACCCTAAGGAACTCCATGCTGGCACCACCTTGTAAGAAAAGGGCTTGGTATCCTTTGTTTTGTAACCCCATAAGCTCTAGGATTAAGCTTCGGGCTTCTTCCATTACGGCTACAAAATCTTTACTTCTATGTGAAATTTCTAATATAGAAAGTCCAGAATTGTTGAAATTCAAAATCGCCTGAGAGGCTTGTGCGAGGACTTCTTGAGGTAAAATAGAAGGTCCTGCACTGAAGTTGTGTGTCTTCATCTGAAAAGTATCAAAATATTGCGTGGGCAAATTTCAGAAATTTCCAGAAAAAACGGCTGAATATTTTAATAATAATTCAGTTAAATATTTAATAAAAATGAAATTGTATCTACGTTATCTGCATAATCCCATAATTGAGGAAGTTGCGTTTGGCCAAAAGCAACCGAATTTTCAATCAGATTATTGCTTACAACACACTGAATCTGTTCCGAATCCTCTTGGATTCTGTTTTTAACTTCTTTTAAATCAGTGTAAAACTCATAAAAAATGCTGGAGATAGGAGAAGAGTACGAGTTGTCTTCTTTTAAAACCAAAAATCCGTTGTCGAGTACCAAGTAGTTACTCATCAAGAAAACGGCTTTGTTGTAATCGTAGTTATTAATGTATTTTTGGTTGTTAATGATTTCTCTGTATTCATACATTGCTTTGAAAAACTTTTCAAAGTCATAACCTTTCGGAACGAATATTTTCGAAACATTTCGGCAGCCCAATCCAAAATATGTGAAAATATCTTTTCCTAACTTGATTAAATCTTGTTCCGATTCATTTCCGTCTAAAACAGCTACGGAATTTCTGTTTTTTCGTATGATATTGGGTTTGTTTCTAAAATAATATTCAAAATAACGAGCGGTATTGTTGCTCCCGGTAGCAATCACAGCATCAAATTTTTCTAGTTTTTCTACGAATTCAATGCGCTCTTCTAAACTTGGCTCAACTTGAATGAGGTATTCTGACAAAAAAGGAAGCAAATGTTGGTCGTTAGAAGAAGTTTTTACAACAGCCTTGTGTCCGGAAATCAAAACACTCAAAAAATCATGAAATCCAACAAGAGGAATGTTTCCGGCCAAAACAAGCCCGACAGATTTGGGTTCTATCTTCTTAAAACTATAATTAGAAAGCCATTTATCAAGGTTTTTTTGAGTGAGGGCATTGGCCCAAGATTGAATCGCAAAATAAACTTCACCCTCGACAAACCATCCATTGTAGTGTTTTTGATTTTCAATAAGTGTTAGAAATTCATCAAAATATAAATCGTTGTATAATACTTCCGGATTTTTAATTGACTTTTCTTCAGAAAATTGGCTTAGAAACTTTCCTAATTCGGCAAATGCTATTTTTGTTTTTTCTAACATCGTTTAATTTGGTTATGAATGGTTTTGCTCGTAATTTTGCACAAAAATAAGTTTTATTAGTCTAAACTCATTCGTTTCAGGTAGTAAACTTTAAATCTTAGAACGTTAAATCAAGAAAAAATGGCTATTATAATCACCGATGATTGCATTAATTGCGGAGCGTGCGAACCAGAATGTCCAAATAATGCAATATACGAAGGAGCAGACGACTGGAGATACAGCGACGGAACAAAATTAAAAGGAAGAGTTGTTCTGCCAAGCGGTCAAGAAGTCGATGCTGATGAACCACAAACCCCAATTTCTGATGAATATTACTATATCGTTCCTGATAAATGTACGGAATGTAAAGGTTTTCACGAAGAGCCACAATGTGCAGCCGTTTGTCCTGTAGATTGTTGTATTCCGGACGAAAATCACGTAGAGGACGAAGAAACACTACTCAACAGACAAGCGTTTTTACATAACGAATAATTCATTTCAGGTTTCAGGATTCACATAGGGGAGCTGAAACCTGAAACTTTTTAACTCCAACCAAAATATGAAAATAGCACTTTTAGGATACGGAAAAATGGGACTAGCAATCGAGAAAATTGCTGTCTCAAAAGGTCATGAAATTGTCTTGAGAAAATCAAAAAACAATACTTTTGATGGTTTAGAAAGAGCCGATGTAGCAATTGACTTTTCAGTTCCCGATAGTGCAGTAACTCATATTTCGGAATGTTTGAATAGAGGAATTCCCGTTGTATCCGGAACAACCGGTTGGTTGCAACACTATCCGGAAATGACAAAACTTTGTCAAGAAAAAAACGGAGCTTTTATTTATGGGTCCAATTTTAGTTTAGGAGTGAATCTATTTTTCTTGCTCAACGAAAAATTAGCAAAGATGATGCGAGATTTTCCGGATTATAAAGTAGAGCTAGAAGAAATTCACCACACCCAAAAACTCGACGCTCCAAGTGGTACAGCTATTTCACTTGCCAATCAAATTATTGAGAATACTAACTACACTGCATGGCAATTAGGACAAACTCATAATGACGTTATCGGAATCGAAGCTAAACGAATCGAAAACGTCCCTGGAACGCACTGCGTTTTCTATAAATCTGCCATAGACGAAATCGAGATAAAACACACAGCTCACAATCGAGAAGGATTTGCTCAAGGGGCAGTAATTGCGGCCGAATGGATTTTGGGAAAAAAAGGAATTTTTACGATGAAAGATGTGCTTGGTTTGTAACTTTTTGAATATCTTGCACACCTATTTCGTTACCACAAATACTCAGGATTTTACCGGTCAGTAAAATCTTTTGTTTTGTGGAGTTTTTTAATTCATAAATATTACGAACTATGTCATTTAGCAGTTGGATTATCTTTTTCCTGATTATACAGGTTATTCATTTTTTAGGAACATGGAAATTATATCAAAAAGCAGGTAGAAAAGCATGGGAAGCACTTGTGCCAATCTATAATGGAATTGTGCTGATGCAAATCATCAATAGGCCAAAATGGTATGTTTTTCTGCTTTTTATTCCGGTAGTAAACCTTTTAATGTTTCCGGTAGTTTGGGTAGAAACTATCAGAAGTTTCGGGAAAAATACAACCTTAGACACTTGGCTCGTGTTGCTCACTTTAGGATTTTATATCTATTATTTGAATTACGTTGAAGCCAATAAACTTACTCATATTCCAGACAGAAGCCTAAAACCGAAAAACGCAGTGGCTGATTTTGTGAGCTCCGTGGTATTTGCTGTGATTGTGGCTACTGTAATTCATACGTATTTCATTCAACCGTTTACTATCCCGACAGGCTCTTTAGAGAAAACACTTTTAGTAGGGGACTTTTTGTTGGTAAGTAAAATGCATTACGGAGCTAGAACTCCGATGACAGCTGTAGCTTTACCAATGGTTCACGATACTTTGCCTCTTGTTCCAACCAGCTATGACGGGCTTCCGAAATCTATCAATCGCTATCCGTCTTATCTGAAAAAGCCTCAAATTCCGTATTTTCGTTTTCCGGGATTCCAGAAAATCAAGAAAAATGATATCGTGGTTTTTAACTGGCCTACCGATACGGTTCGTTATTTTGGAGACAAAACAGCTAACGGAATCAGAAAACCGATTGATAAAAAATCGAACTACGTAAAACGTTGTGTAGGAACTCCGGGAGATGTGATTGAAGGCAGAAACGGAGATTTGTATATAAACGGAGAGTTATTAAAGCTTTCAGACAGAGCTAAACCTCAATATATCACAACCGTAAAAGTAAAAGGTCAACTTACTCAGGAATTTTTATCGAAGTATGAAATCCAGCCATGGGCTTTTACGTATGTGGTAAAAGCGAATCTTTGGGATGACCCAGCCGTACGAAAATACTTCAATGACCCAAGAAACAAAGTAAGTCTATCAGAAAGCAGTAGAGATTCTCTTAATGTGTATGCTGTAGGTTTTGTTGATAATGCGGGAGTAATGGAGCGTTTAGGTATGCAGATAGACGGCGTGAGAGCCAACCTTACGGTACAACAAGCAGAACAGATGAAGAATGACCCGGCAGTGGTAAGCGTAGAGCGTTTTACGGCTCCTGCCGAGAAAAGAATTTTCCCTCATACCAAAGACTGGAGTCAAGATAATTTTGGACCAATCTATATTCCTGCTAAAGGAGAAACTATAGAATTGAATGCAGAGACATTGCCTTTCTATAAAGAAATTATCAGAGATTACGAGAAAAACGACTTGAAGGTTATCGGAAACGAAATCTTAATCAACAATCAACCGGCTACAACCTATACGTTTAAACAAGATTATTATTGGATGATGGGAGATAACAGACATAACTCAGAAGACAGCCGTTACTGGGGATATGTTCCGGATGATCATATTGTTGGAAAACCAGTGTTTATCTGGATGAGTTGGGATTCTTCTCAACAAGGATTCTTCAACAAAATCCGTTGGGAGAGATTGTTTACTACCGTAAACGGGGATGGAGAACCGGTATCATACTTCCGTTGGTTCTTGATCGCTTTAGGAGGATATTTTGTGATTGATGCTTTGCGCAAAAAGAGAAAAGCAAAGACAAATAATTAAGCAATGAACGAAATTCAGCAGTATTTTCCTCAGCTTTCGGCTGAACAGGTAAGGCAACTCTCTATGCTCGAAAGCCTCTATACAGATTGGAATGCCAAAATCAATGTAATTTCCAGAAAAGATATAGAGTCACTTTATATCAAGCACGTCTTGCACAGTTTGGCAATTGCAAAAGTACAACCTTTTGAGCCCAACTCTACTGTTATGGATGTGGGGACAGGTGGAGGCTTTCCGGGAATTCCGCTTGCAATCATGTTTCCTGAAACGCAGTTTTATCTGATAGATACTATCGGAAAAAAAATCAAAGTGGTTCAAGAGGTGATTACCGCTCTAGGACTTAAAAATGCTAAAGCAGAGCAAAAAAGAGCCGAAATAGTTACTCAAAAATTTGATTTTATTGTAAGTCGAGCAGTGACCAATATGCCTGATTTTGTGAGTTGGATTCAAAATAACATCAAACCAAAATCGGTTCATTCTTTAAAAAACGGAATTCTATATCTTAAAGGTGGCGATTTGTCAGAAGAGTTAAAACCTTTCCCAAAAGCAGTCGAATATCCGATTTCTGAGTTTTTTAACGAAGACTTTTTTGAAACTAAGAAAGTGGTTTACCTACCTTTGTAGTACTAAAACATAAAAGTTGAAGAATTATGAACATGAATAAAAACACAGTTTTAGGTTGGGCCACTCTTATTATGATTATAATGGGGCTTGTATTAATGGCCTTAGGAGCTTTCAGATACCAAGAAATCTCCGGTTGGGGGTTTGCAACTGTTGGGATAGGATTTTTAGCTATTGCTTGGGTTTTTAACGCATTAAAAGGAAGAGTATAAACTACTCTTCCTCTTTAGCTTCTTTATATTCAGGATATAGAAAATTATTATATGGGAAACGTGTAATGTGAATTGCTCTCACAGCTTCATAAACCTTCTCTCTGAATTCCTCGATATTTTCTTTGTTGGTAGCAGAAATGAATAGCGTATTATTCTCTCCCAAACGATTCATCCAAGTTTTTTTCCACTCTTCTAATGTGTAATGTCTCGAAGTTCTCTCTGTAATTAAATCATCTTCATCGATAATGAGGTGTGAAAAAGCATCAATTTTATTAAAAACCATGATGGTGGCTTTGTCGTCACTTTTTATCTCTTTCAGAATTTCGTTTACCGATTCAATATGGTCTTCAAAATCAGGATGTGAAATATCTACTACGTGAAGTAACAAATCTGCTTCTCGTACCTCATCCAGCGTACTTTTGAAGGATTCCACAAGTTGCGTAGGCAACTTTCTGATGAACCCTACGGTATCCGTAAGCAAAAACGGCAGATTTTTAATAACTACTTTTCTTACGGTCGTGTCTAGCGTAGCAAAGAGTTTGTTTTCGACAAACACATCACTTTTGCTAATCAAGTTCATTAAAGTTGATTTTCCTACGTTAGTATAACCTACCAAAGCCACACGAACCATAGCTCCTCTGTTGCTACGTTGTACGGCCATTTGCTTATCGATAACTTTGAGTTTGTCTTTGAGTAATGCAATTCGGTCTCTAACGATACGTCTGTCGGTCTCGATCTCAGTCTCTCCGGGTCCACGAAGACCAATACCTCCTTTTTGACGTTCAAGGTGAGTCCACATACCGGTTAGTCTTGGTAAAAGGTATTGATATTGAGCCAATTCAACTTGAGTTCTCGCATACGAAGTTTGTGCTCTTTGTGCAAAAATATCCAAAATCAAGTTGGTTCGGTCTAATACTTTTACACCTAAAATTTTATTTAGGTTTTTTTGTTGTGATGGCGAAAGCTCATCGTCAAAAATTACGGTAGAGATATCGTTGTCCTTTACGTAATAGGCAATTTCATCTATTTTCCCGGTTCCTAAAAAGGTTTTCGGATTGGGTTTTTCAAGTTTTTGAGAAAAACGTTTCACTACTTCACCTCCCGCTGTTGTAGTCAGAAATTCAAGTTCGTCAAGATACTCGTTAAGTTTCTCTTCAGTCTGATTTCCGGTTATAATTCCTACGATTACTGTTTTTTCAAATTTTGTTTGTTCTTTCTCGAGCATAATTCTTTTTCCTATAAGTTACAAAGGTAAGAAGATTTAGTTTTAGGCCGATAAAGTTCTTTGTGAGATTCTTCGTACCTTTGTAAGTATATTATTTGAACCGAAATGACCATTACGCAACTTCACTATGTTTTAGCCTTGGCTGAACACAGAAATTTCACTTTAGCAGCCGAAAAATGTTTTGTTACTCAACCTACTTTGAGTATGCAAATTCAGAAACTCGAAGAAGAGTTGGATGTCATCATTTTTGACCGTACGAAAAAGCCGATTCAGCTGACTGCGGTAGGCGAAAAAATTGTGGAACAGGCTCGGAAAATTGTGAATGAGTCAGAACGAATTCAAGATATTATCGATATTCAGAAAGGTTTTGTTGGTGGTGATTTCAAGCTTGGAATCATTCCGACGGTAATGCCTACTTTACTTCCGATGTTTCTCAATGCGTTTATCAAAAAATATCCGAAAGTAAATCTAATTATCGAAGAAAGAAACACTGCAGATATCCTACAACGACTAAAGAACGGACATCTCGATGCCGGAATTTTAGCCACACCGCTCGAAGATGACGATATCATAGAAAAAGTGCTGTATTATGAGCCCTTTGTAGGCTATGTTCCTACGACGAGTGTGTTATATCAGAAAGAAAAAATCAATCCGGATGATTTGAATATAAACGAATTGCTTTTGCTCGAAGACGGACATTGTTTTACTAGAGGTGTATTGAATATTTGTAAAACTAAGGCTGAAAAAAGCAAAGATAAATTCGAGCTTAAAAGCGGAAGCTTTGAAACGCTTATTCAATTGGCGAACGAAGGTTTAGGAATGACTTTGCTTCCGTATCTTCATACGCTGAATATTGCTGAGAAAGATAAGAATAAACTCAAATATTTCGAAAGTCCGGTTCCGTCAAGAGAAATTAGCGTCGTGCATACCAAAAACGAACTCAAAATTCAGATTATTAAGGCTTTGTATAATACCATTCAAGGTGTGGTGAGAGGTGCTATTGCTTTTCATGATGTGAAAATCATTAGTCCACTTTCTAAAAAAGCTTCCAATTAAAATAAATAACAAAATGAACATCATCATAACGGGCACTAGCAGAGGAATAGGTTTCGAACTAGCTTTATTGTTTGCAGAAAAAGGACACAATGTTTTGGCTCTTTCCAGAAAAAGCAATCAGACTTTGCTTCAAAATCCGAATATTTCTTTTTTGTCTGTCGATTTATCAGATAAAAATGATTTGGATTTGGTTGAGAACTTCATTTCGAATACTTGGAAGAAAGTCGATGTTCTCATTCATAATGCAGGTGCTTTGGTGAATAAACCTTTTGAGCAAATCACTAACGAAGAGTTTGAATATGTATATAAAGTCAACGTTTTTGGAGTGGCTTATCTGACTCAAACCATACTTCCTTTTATGGAAAAAGGCGCTCATGTGGTGACCATTAGTAGTATGGGCGGTGTTCAAGGAACGATGAAATTCCCTGGTTTGGCAGCTTATTCTTCAAGTAAAGGAGCTGTGATTACCCTTTCGGAATTGTTGGCTGAGGAATATAAAGACAGAGGCATTTCGTTCAACGTATTGGCTCTGGGAGCTGTTCAAACCGAAATGTTAGCCGAGGCTTTCCCGGGTTATCAAGCTCCGATTAATGCTAAAGAAATGGCAGATTTTATCTATAATTTTGCTATGGAAGGAGCTAAATTCCAAAACGGAAAAGTGATTCAGGTTTCGAGTACGACACCTTAAAATTTAGGATTTAGGAAATGAGATTTAGGATTTTTGTGAATAGTCCCACAAGTCTCTTATGTTCCTAAAAACAACTAAAAATGAAAAAAATTCTATACATATTATTTTGTATTACTCTGATTTCCTGTAATTCTAAAAAGGAGGAAATTAAAGAAGAAGTTATCGTGTTTTCAGATAACGGAACAACCATTTATGAAAGTGATATTTATGAAGTGATAAATACTTTTTTTGAAGATAATAAGTATAAAAACAAAAAAGGACATCTCTCTGTTTCTGGTTTTGATAGTCATTTTCCTTATGGTTTTAAAGCACGTTTTCAAAAAGACTCTGTTTTTTCAGCAGATGATATAACATTTATATTACAACAAATTGAGTGCGATGATATAAGCACTTTCGATTTAAAACAAAAATATATATCTGGGTATAAAATTATTTCAAGAGAAAAAATATACAATTTTAATAAAGATGTAATATTAGGGGCTAAAGATTTTTGGGAAGAGTTTTATAAAGTTTTTGGTGCAAAGGAATTGAATTATATTCATTTGCCATTATTTTCTATAGACAAAAAAACAGCTTTTATATATTTTGGTACTATGAATGTAAACGACCCTTTTGGAGGAAAGAGAAAAATGGATATATACAAAAAAGAAAATAATAAATGGATTTGGTATAGTAATGGCTGGATTTGGGAAAATTATGAACCTTAACCTTAAACAAAAAAAGAAATGACAAACAACGATATATTCAAAAAACTTCGTGTGGCTCTACAGCTCAGAGAC
>CAYZBA010000046.1:0-2013 GCA_964476555.1 uncultured Flavobacterium sp. | reverse complement strand
AATGACAAACAACGATATATTCAAAAAACTTCGTGTGGCTCTACAGCTCAGAGACGATGAAATTGTAGATATCCTACAATTGGTAGATTTTAGAATTTCAAAAGCAGAATTGGGAGCTTTCTTCCGTAGTGAAGACCACCCAAACTACAAAGAATGTGGAGATCAAATTTTGAGAAATTTCTTGAACGGATTGGTAATTCACCTGAGAGGAACCAAAGAAAATCCGAAAAATCCGAAAGAGGTTTTGGCTCAAAAGAAAGCACAACTTAAAGAAGCTAAGCCTGAGGTTAAAGAACCAAAGAAGGATAAAAAAACAACTTCTGAGGACAAACCTGCTAAAAAGTTTGCTCCAAAAAAAGAGATTAAAAAACCTCCTTTCGGGAAAGTAAAGTTCAACAACGGGAAAAAGAAGAAAGACTAAATGATGGCAGTAGTTAAGGCTACGATTGAGGATATTCCGACAATCAGGGAAATTGCTCACATTACTTGGTATCCGACTTTTAGAGAGATTCTCTCTCAAGAGCAAATCGAGTATATGCTCGAGATCATGTATTCCGAAAAAGCTTTGAAAGAACAAATCGAAGTCAAAAATCATCAGTTTTTCTTAGCCAAAGAAGGAGATGAGGCTTTAGGCTATTTGTCTGTTGAAGTAAATTATAATCAAAAGCCTGTGACTAAAATCCATAAAATCTATGTTCTTCCTAATCAACAAGGCAAAGGCATCGGAAAAATTTTGATGCAAAAAGCTGAACAAGTGGCTGTAGAGAATCAGAATACGACTCTTTCTCTCAACGTAAATCGCTTCAACAAAGCCTTAAAGTTCTATGAATCTATAGGGTTCTCCATCGCCAAAACCGAAGATATCGACATCGGTAATGGTTATTTGATGGAAGATTTTGTGATGGAGAAAAACCTTATTCTTTAATCAAACACAATTCAGCTATATTGGTTTCAGGATCTAATTCTATAGCCGGATTGTTGTACGTAAACCACCGAGCTGTCAATTCTCCTTTTAGGATAATTTTCTCTCCTTTTACATCCAGCCAACTGCCTTCTCTCAGTCCTAAAACAGGAACTGTGTGAATTTTATGGAATTCGTTGATTCTCGTCTCGCGAGTTTCTCCCATATGAGTAGAATCAGGCTGTGGGTCCAAATAATGTGGATTCAAATTAAACGGAATCATTCCTAAAGTTTTAAAACTAGGTGGGTAAACAATAGGCATGTCGTTGGTGGTTTGCATCGTAAGCCCTGTAATGTTACTTCCGGCACTTGTGCCTAAATACGGAGTTCCTTTTTTCAGGGCTTGTTGTAACGTGTTCATCACATCGTTTTTATACAACTGATACACCAACAAAAACGTATTTCCGCCTCCTGTGAAAATTCCTTCTGCTTGCTCGATAGCCTCTTTTGGATTTTCGAATTCGTGAAGACCTTTTACGTCAATCCCGATTTTCTCAAAAACCGATTTTACTTTGGCTGTATATTCGTCATGCGAAATTCCGCTAGGTCTGGCATACGGAACAAACAAAAGCGTTTTTACATTTTTAAAATGTTCTTTTAGGGTAGGCAAAAGATAGTCTAAATAACTACCGTTATGAAGGGTTGAGGTCGAAGCAATGATTAGGTTTTTCATTTTTGTATATTCTGAATTTATAACACAGAGATTCCCAAAGAAACTCGAAGATGCACAGAGTTTTTATATTGAATTTTGATTAACTACATCCGCAATTGGTATCGCAACCGTTATTGTTCTTTGATTTTGGGCGGAAAAAAAACTTCCGTAAAAGAAAAAATACGGCTACAGCCAAAACTACATAAACAATGACATCTTGTATCATATTATTTTACTTAAAAATCGTAAATCCAATAAAGGCAAACAAATATGCCAATATACCCATTCCAATAAGTTGAATGGTTGTCCATTTCCAAGAATTTGTTTCTCTTCGTACGATGGCCACTGTTGCGGCACACTGCAAGGCTACAGCATAGAATAAAAGAAGCGAAATTCCTGT
>CAYZBA010000045.1:3935-12931 GCA_964476555.1 uncultured Flavobacterium sp. | reverse complement strand
CTTCGCTCTCGATATAGTAAGCTCCTTGAGCCAAACATCCTGTATAAATTTGTTCAATTGTCATAGTTTAAGTATTAAGACCGGAGTATTAAGTACAAAGACTTTTCCGGTGGATTAATTATTTTCTTTTGTGTCGTTTTTTAATGATTTTTGAAATGAAAAATTCATATTTGAAACTTCAACTAATTGATTTATTAGTGGTTGTATAATGTCTTCACTTATGAGATTTAATCTTTTTGCAAGCATCAATTGTGTAATTAGTTCGAAAGTTGATCCGTTTGCAACTCCTAAAAAGTGAATGAACTCTTTATTAGAATTTCTTCCGGAGCCTTCTGCAATATTTGATGGAATTGAAACTGCACATTTTTTGATTTGATGAATTAAATTGAACTTTTCATCTTCCGGCAATAGCAATGATATTTTATAAATATCAGAAGCAATATCCATAGCTTTTTGCCAGATTTTAAGTTTTTCAAAATTGTGCATATCCTATCTTAATACTTGATACTACAGTCTTGATACTTCTTTAATCAATATATAAATCCCCATTATCAAGATAAACCACCCAAATCCTGATTTGAGCTTTTGACCGTCTATCTTTTTAGATAAAGCATTTCCGATGAACATCCCAAAAATGGAAAGCGAGGTGATTAAAAACAAAAACTTCCAATCAATGTCCAGATAGCCTGAAGTTACATCTCCCAAAGAACCAATCAGTGATTTTACGGCTACAATCAGGAGCGATGTCCCGATGGCTTTTTTGATTTCTACTTTTGCCAAAAGTGTCAGAATCGGGATGATGATAAAACCTCCTCCGGCTCCAACAAGCCCCGTTAGGCAGCCTTCCATAAAACCGAGTAAAGATACGAAAATTGGAGCAATTGAATTGTCATCGGTTTGTAAATCTGAGGTTATCGGTTTTTTCTTTAGCATTGATTTTGCTGCAAAAATCATCAGTACGGCAAACAATATCATCAAGAAAAGTGATTTCGAAACGGCAATATCACCGATGTGAAATACAGTTTGTGGAATTTCCGGCAAAATGAATTTTCGAGTCAAGAAAACGGAAATCATTGACGGAGCTCCGAAAATAACAGCTGTTTTAAAAGAAATGTTTTTGCTGAGGTATTTCGGGATAACCCCGACCAAACTGGTCGACCCTACCAAAAAGAGTGAATAGGCGGTTGCCAACACCGGATTTACGGCAAACAAATACACCAAAATAGGAACAGTCAAGATACCACCACCGGCACCAATCAGCCCGATGCTCACACCGGCTAAAATGATGGCTAAATATCCTACTATTTCCATATTGATGAGGGTTTACAGTTTAAAAAATGGCAATCAGCATTTCTTTCAGAAGCTCGTTCGGAGGTAGAGCATTGGCACCGACTCCTTTACTTTTCAAATCAATTTCCCGAAGAGCAGCCACGATAGCACTTACTTTTTTCATTGGGTAGTTTCGAGCCGCTGTTTCGTAATCTTTCACAAAATAAGGATTTACCTTTAGCACTTTTGCCACATTAGCCGGACTTTTATCCGATAATCCGTGATATTGCAAAAGTTGAAGATAAAAAGCAAAAACCTGACTTGTGATAAGCGTTATCGGGTTGTCTTTTGGGTTTTGAGCAAAATACTGAGCAATTCTATTGGCTTTCAAAATGTTCTTTTCACCTAAAGCGCTACGGAATTCAAACACGTTGTAGTCTTTACTGATTCCGATGTTTTTCTCGATATGTTCAGCATTGATAAGCGTTCCTTGAGGCAGAATGATTTTGAGTTTGTCGAGTTCGTTGCTGATTTTGCTCAAATCCGTACCCAAAAATTCCACCAGCATAGCACTGGCTTTTGGTTCGATTTTATATCCGGAAGCAATCAAGGCTTGGGTTATCCAATTCCCGACTTGGTTTTCGTAGAGTTTTTTACTTTCGAAAAGTACTCCGTTTTTCTCGATGTTTTTAGTGACTTTTTTTCGCTTGTCAAGAGTTTTGTATTTGTAGCAGAAAACCAAAATCGTTGTGGGTTGTGGGTTTTCGGCATAGCTTTCTAGCTTGTCGATGTTTCGGGAAAGTTCTTGTGCTTCTTTTACAATCACCACTTGATATTCCGCCATCATTGGGTAGCGTTTGGCATTAGCTACAACATCTTCAACAGTAGTGTCACGACCGTATAAAACCACCTGATTAAAACCTTTTTCGTCTTCGGTCAATACGGTTTTGTCAATACAATCTGCAATTAAATCGATATAGTAAGGCTCATCTCCCATCAAAAAATAGATAGGTTTGAGTTTTCGGTTTTTGATGTCGGCGATGATTTTTTCTGCTTCGTTCATTTTCTTCTCCTAGGTGAGAGCTTCAGATTTTGGATAGGTTGAAAGTTATATTTTATGGCTAAATTATAATACTTTTGTCTTATGCAAGAATTAAATTTTCCGAAATATTCGTTCCGCTTCAAAAGTAGTGAAAATAAATTGGCTATCTTTGATGAGGTTCGTAAAAAATTCATTTTACTCACTCCCGAAGAATGGGTGAGGCAGCATACCGTCAGATACCTGCTTTCGGATAAAAAATATCCGAATTCGCTCACCAATGTAGAGAAGGTTATCAAGGTTAATGACTTAACCAAACGATATGATGTAGTGGTATATAATCCGGACGGAAGCATTTTTCTGCTTGTGGAATGTAAGGCCCCGAATGTGAAAATCACTCAAGAGACTTTTAACCAGATTGCCCGTTATAATTTGGTTTTGAAAGCAGAACACTTAATGGTAACCAACGGACTTAATCATTATTACTGCAAAATGGATTTTGAGAATGAGCGATACATCTTCTTGGAAGATTTGCCGCCATTTGTGATGACAAAGACAATCATTAATCAACCAAAATCAAGCAATATGGAAATTCAACACACCAACGGAGAAACGAAAGGCGTTTTTAAAGCCATAGAAGGAGAAAAAGAAGCCGGAAAAATGACCTATTCTTGGGCCGGGCCACAAAAATTTATCATTAACCACACAGAGGTGAGTTCTGAATTCGGAGGTCAAGGTGTCGGAAAGAAAATGGTAATGGCTGCTGTGGAATTCGCCAGACAAAACGATTTAAAAATTGTTCCGCTTTGTCCTTTTGCTAAAAGTGTTTTCCAGAAAACAGAAGATATCAGAGATGTTTTAGGCTAAATTTAGCCTTTACTCTCCGAATTTCTTGACATTTACTTTACGTTGTTTTGGCTCTAATTCAAACGTAGGAATCTTATAAATCGTTCCCGGAGTTACAGAAATATACTGTATGGTTTTCTTAACGCTCACATCTTTTTGTAAAGAGCTTGCTTCTATTTCGATTTGATAGTCCCCTTTTGGAAGGAAAGTAGAAAACTCTCCGTCTCCGGTCGTAACGATTCTTTTTACGAAAGTTTTACCTTGAGAAATTTTTAAGGTAATACCTTCTTTCTTAGGTGTAAAATCCGGTAAGCTTTTTTGATCAAACAAATACTGAATCTTACCCGAAACAGAACCCATTTGTTGTAGAGGAACTTCTGTATAGGCTCTGAATCGAGCTACTTCGACATCCATACCATAGTTAAACCAACCTTTCAGAGAGGATGATTTCATTTTGTAAGTTCCGTAAGGCACGCCTTTATAAGTAAATTTTCCTTCTAAATCTGTAATGAAAGACGTGTTGTTTAAACTTACATAATAACCCACAGCAGGACTGTCACCATCGTCATATATAGAGTTTCCGTTATTGTCGTAATATACAAAAACAGTGATGCTTCCTTTTTTCTTGTCAGAAGTTTGTGTGCCTTGAAAGTTTGCGGTAAGACCAAACTCGATATTGTAGGTCTGAGAGTTTTGAAAGTAATCAGACACATATTGATACCACATTCCATTTAGAAATACGGAGAATCTATTGGAAATGTTTTGTGTTATTTTGAAAAGACCCGAAGGAGTTTCTCCCCACATATAGTCTTTACTGTAACCAATCCCGGTATAAATATTCAAATCGTTTCCAAAGAAAAATTTATTAATTCCGGCATTTACATTCAGACGTCTGTAGTTATCTTTTCCGTTTGCTTTAGCTTGAAAATATTCAGGCATAAAGAAACTACCATACTGGTATAAACTTGTTAATTGAAACCATGAGTAGGAATAACTAGCATTGGTTCTGAATATAAATTTCAGATTATCCTCGAGAGGATAATTTGCAAAACCATTATCAAAGACCAAAAGAGCTGTATGTTTTTTGTTATCGCTTCTAAAATTTATAATCTCTGTCAAACGATGAGTTGTAGCTTTAAATTGCTTATTCAAGTCGCTTGTAACAAAAGAATTATAGGAGTTAGAGGATTCATGCTGGAATTGATATCCTAGGGCAATCCCGAAATTCTCTTTGTTAGGAATTGTGAATCCGATTTCAGAACTAAAAATTTTGGTGTTTAAATTGTTAATTGATGTATAGGATTTAGGTTGTATAGCGCTATAATAAACACGTCCTTGTATAGAGTAATCGTTTTTTAATTGTTTTCGAATGTGTTGGTTAAATTGTTTAATTCCTCTACGGTCTCCGGGAAAGTAAGGTGAACTGATGTATAGGTTCCCTGTCAAGTTGTAATCAGCCAATCTCCCTGCATATTGAATGTCTGAAGCATAAGAAATGGCTTCTTTTTCTTTGATATAGTAATCGCTTAAAGCTCCTAGAAGACGAGCTTTTACAGACCATTTATTATTGAAATATTCTTGATATTCCCCTCCAACAACGTTGACCTTTATTTCTTCATATTTATCCTCTTGAAAAGAATAAATAGACTTAAAGTATCTATTAGAACGAGCACCCCCGATTTCGTTTACAGCATAGACAGCATATCCGTCTGATAGAAAAGGTGTTTTTTCAAACAGATTATATTGATTATCAATTATCCCTACATTGATAACATTTTCATCCTCGATTTTA
This sequence comes from uncultured Flavobacterium sp., assembly GCA_964476555.1. Classification (GTDB taxonomy): domain Bacteria; phylum Bacteroidota; class Bacteroidia; order Flavobacteriales; family Flavobacteriaceae; genus Flavobacterium. The sequence goes on along the minus strand of CAYZBA010000045.1, from coordinate 7,985 downwards.
ATTTTTGTGCTAACTCCTCTTCCGTAGAATGATCTATTGAGGAATTCGTTTACATTTCCTATTTGAACTTTTGACCCTTCCAATTGATAACTTAAAAAGGCGTTGGATGCTACCCATTCATCTTGTGTGCTTGACTTGTATAAATTCCCTTGTGCTCTCAAATAACCCATAGGAAGGTTGATGTTTCCGCCTCCGAGTATTTGTGTAGTATGAAAATTATTGTTGATTTGTCTATAAGATGTCGTAATAGAGTTTTCGAAATTTAGATTTCCGGAATAGAGTTGATCAGCGTTTACGAATCTCCTTACTGAACTCACATTTTGAACCTCTACCATAGTATTTCCGAAAAGAGTTCTATCGTCTGCATATAATCCGGAAACTGAGAACATAAAATAACCTTTATTTATTAGTTCCGGGTCGGGTAAGAATTTAAAAACAATGACCGTATCTTGTTGAGGTTTTATGTAATGTTTTTCTTCGGTATAATATCGAGTGCCTAATTTATCAGGAATACCATATAGTAATATTAATTCTTGTTCTTTATTACCTCTATTAATAATATTGGTTCTAACTCTTACGGAATCATAAGGGTTTGTAAGTCGGATATGTTGTTGCTCGACAGAAAAATACAAAGAACGAAATTCTTCAACCAATAAAGTAGTGTGGTTTTGGGCCACAAGTTTATCATTTAGGTCGAAAATTCGGAACTTTATCTGTTTGTTTCCTGATTCTGCAGAAGATTGTTTAAGTAGTTTTATAGGGAGAAATATTTGCCCTTGAGCAGGTACTTGAACTTTGACATGAGTTCCTGAAACGCTTTTTATTCCTTTTGGAACGTCTATCAAAAGTTCGCCTACGAATAAACTATCAGAAGTGTTTTTTATCTGTAATGTGGTTTCAGATAAATTCTTTTTTGCAATAGCGGAGTTTTCTTTTACCACAAGCTCTATAGTACTTGTTTGTGCCAAAGAAGCGAATGTGGAAAAGAGAAATATTAATAAATAATAGGATTTAAGTGCTTTTAGCATTTTAGCTATTGTGGTGTGAGCTGATATTCTAAAGTAGTTCCATATGTATCAGAAGGAACTTGAATTAGATTTTGATTATTTGGTGGCGTAGAATATTTTATATCAAAATAAGCTGGAGTGTTTCCGGTAGCATTTCCTGTAGCTATAGTTTGTGCAGATGAGGATAAAGATATCGGATAAACAGTAGCATTGTTTCCTGAATTTGGAATTAATTGTAGGGTTACAGTATTCAATGGGATAGTGTTTCCTATAGCTGAACTGAATTCAGGATTGATAGATCTTACTTTAAGTTGATAACCCACATTTGATTGTACAGACAAACTACTCGGATATACAACATGAGCTCCGTTTGCATAATCACCCGGAGATTGGATTTCTAACAACGCATTTGTTGCTTCTCCTGATATTTGAATAATAAAATCATTTGGAGCCTCTCCTAATCTAAAAACATCAATGGTATAAGATCGATTAATCACCCCTAGTATTTGATTGGTGTTAGAATATAACCTAAACTCTAAAGAGACTTGATATCTTTTTTGCTTATTCCCGCCTTGTAAAAACTGTAAGTAGCTTCCCGGTGCAACCGTAAAATTATATTTCATGTCCAAATCATAAAATGAATTGTATTGACTGGTATAATTAATTGGAGCTTGTGATTGCGGTATTAAAAAAGTTTCATTTAAACCATTAAGTGAAACAGAAAGAGGCATTCCGATTTGTGAAACAGTAGGTATTGATCCGGATGGATTTGATCCTGTAGTATAAATAGGTTGAAAACTCAACATTTCTGCAGGAAATATACTTGAACCATCTTGAGCAACAATAGGCTGAGTAACTCGTGCAGATAATTTCCAATTAGGGATATTGATACCTGTACCGGAGTGAGTAACCCTAAAAGTGAATGCTTCATACGAAACCGCTCCGTTATAGGAGTAAACACCTAAATAGTTGTTACTGTATGAGGTGAAATTCAATCCGGGAATACCTTGTGCAAAAATAAATTGCACAGGGAATAGTATAGCTAATGAAAATATATATATAAACCTATTCATAAGTAAAACGTAATTCTCCGGCTTCCATATTTTCCGGGTCTCCATAATCCATTAGTACAGAAGCGACATAATTTCCTTTAGGTAATTCTTTAGGTAAATTTATTCCTGTTATTCTTTTATTGGTAGGCATCGTATAAAATATGATATCCTGTAAATTTATTTTTTCTCCTGTGTCAATATTAGTGAGGTCAGAATAAATTGTTCCTTCTGCCCATACATTACCATTGTTTTCAAATAGAAGTTCAATATAGTTTTTATCAGCAATATACTTCATGTTTTGAATCTCAATACGTCTTTCACGAGTGGTTGGCAACCTGTGATATACTTTTATTCCAGATCTAACATTTACTTTAATGTTTTGTCCGTTACTATCCACATCATCTACAGGATTCATTTGAGTAACAAAAACCATATTAGAACGAGCCGGTATAGCAGTATCTATTTGGTCTGGAACAGTAAGACTAATTTCTACTTCCTTACTTTGATTGGCCTTTAATAAAAAATAACTGTCTTTAATAGAAACCCATCCTGCAGATGAAGTTGCTAATGAATCAGCTGGGTATAAAATATTATCTCCATATAAATTATAATCCCAATCACCCAAACTAATTGCAATTTCTAAATCATTTGAGTTACTAACATTAGTAACAATAATTTTTTCTGTTTTGGTTTGGCCTTCGGCCACTTCAAAATACAATCGAGGAGGAGAAACAGAAAGTCCTGTTTGGGCATATAGCGATACCGCAGTGCATACTATTAATAAAGATGCAATAAATTTAGCTTTCATAATTCCTAATTAATAATTACAACGTTAACTCTTTCTTCGTGATAGATTTCCTAGCAAAAAAAGGAGTGAACAATTATGTACACTCCTTTTGCATTGTATTTCGACTTTTTAAATTACAGAGCTGTAATCGTGTAAGTTACAACTGTTGAATATACTGTTGGGGTTTCAGCGCTGTTGTAAAGGTTAACATACTGATTTGCACCTGCACCTTTATACTCAACGTTGAACGTTTTATCAACCCCACCAACTGTACTTTTAATGATCAAACCTTCGTCAACGTTGTCTTGAAGCTCTGTGCTGAAAAACTCTGCTTCACTTATCCCTTCAGTACCGTTTGAAGCTGAAATTTGGATAGTGTTTGCTGCAAGAGTTGAAGTTACTGCATTTGAGCTAGACTCTAAGTTGTTACTAGCTGACCTAACTTTAACTTGGAAACCACCAGTGCTATAGATTTTTAAGTGGTCTTCTTGTGTACTAACAACCCCATTCAAATAGTCTTCAGTACTTGAGTAGTTTAAGTCAACTTGGTTTTGAGCCGGATTAACAACCAATGTTTGAATTGGGTGTAATTTCACATTAAGAGTTGTTGTTGTTTGTGCTTGTGATGTAACTGTGATTCCCAATACTGCAATCGCAGCGATAAGCGTTTTTTTCATAATTTGTTTGAAAATTTAATAATACTAAAGTTAAACATGGTTTTTGTTTATATATTATGCTAGCATGCTATTTAGTAGTTTCAAAATCGGATGCAAATTTATGTCTTATTTGTTTTTTATAATCTACTAAAAAGGAACAAATATTTATAATTTTTTCCCTAACTTTTGAAGTGTTGTTTCCAATTTTTCTAGATGTGCTTTAACAATGATAATTTATTATTATACTTAGATAAAATTGATTGAATTTCAAGGTAAAAACTAATAAATTTTAGTTTTCTAAATCCTTGTTTTTTCCTTTCTTTTTCTAGTACAAAGGTAAAGCAAAAGGGGTGTTCCAGTAAATACAAAAAACGGACATAAATTTATCAAATTTTCTATATTAAGGCCTTTTGCGAATGTATTATTTAAAATATGTTGTTGTTTTTGATGATTTTTTGACTTATTCTAAACATAATTCATTTTTAAGATAAACTAATAAAGTTACGACATTTTCAAATCAATTAAAACAGATTTAACCTTCTTAACGG
>CAYZBA010000045.1:0-3835 GCA_964476555.1 uncultured Flavobacterium sp. | reverse complement strand
TAATAAAGTTACGACATTTTCAAATCAATTAAAACAGATTTAACCTTCTTAACGGTCGCCTAACAAAGAAAAAACATAATGATAATATCAAATAAATACCCACTTTACACCTAAGTGGTTTTTTTGCAGAAAATTCAAAATATTTAAATATGCGTGTAAAGTTAATGGTGTTGTTTATTTTCGTTTTCGGATGGGTTTCGGCTCAGAGAGCGACTTTGTCGGGTGTAGTTTCAGACATAGATTATAATAACGAGGGTCTACCCGCTGTAAGTGTTTTTATAAAAGGAACTACAATCGGCACAACTACAGATATAAATGGTAAATATACTCTTGAAGTAAACCCCGGAACTCATATAGTAGTGTTTAATTTTATAGGATATACTCCTGTTGAGGTTCAAATATCTGTAAAGTCAGGAGAACACAAAATCCTTAATCAAGGACTAAAAACAGATAATATTACTTTGGACGCAGTTACTATCGAAGTCGTACAAAGTAGAGAAAAAGAATCTGCATTACTGATGCAACAGCAAAAAGCTGTCGAAATCAAACAGAATATCGGGGCCCAAGAACTTAGTAGAAAGGGAGTGGGAGATGTAGCTACAGCTGTCGCTAAGACTTCAGGAGTTTCGAAGCAAGAAGGAAGTAATAATGTGTACGTACGTGGATTAGGAGACCGATATAATTCTACTTCCATAAACGGACTTCCCGTTCCGTCTAATGACCCGGAAAAGAAAAATATCGACTTGAATCTCTTCTCAACAGATATAGTAGAGTATATTTCGATAGATAAAGTGTATACTTCTAAAGTTTCCGGAGACTTTGCAGGAGGAAATGTAGATATATCTTCCAAGAACTATAAAGGTAACGGAATGTTTGAAATGGCTCTCGGAGGAGCAGTAAACACTAATGCTTTGGATAAAGTAAGTAGTTTTTACTTACAAGAAAGTCCTAATCCATTTGGTTTTTCTTCGAATGGAGTTCCAAATAACCCGCTTTCGGGTTTTCATTTCCAAAACAAAATGGCTCCAACAAAGGAATCTCCGTTTGGAGGGAATTTCGCAATAAAAATAGGCGATTCTTATAATATAGGTGAAAAAGGAAAACTCAATCTTTTTGCCACGGCAAGTTTTGATAACGGTTTTGAATATCGAGAAGGAATTAACCAAAGCGTATCCGCTCAAGGGGCAAAACTCAAATCGTTTAATCAAGAAAGGTTCTCCTATAAAACCAATACAACCGGAATGTTCACCGGAAACTATGAAATGAATTCACAACACAAACTGACCTACAATCTCCTTTTTGTAAATTCATCAGATCAAACCAGAGATACCTATAGCGGTTTTCTCAGAGATATAGCCGAAAACGACAACGGATTGGTGCAACGCTCTACCTATATACAGAACTCCTTATATATTAATCAACTTTTAGGAAAACATCAGTTGAGTGAAAAGTGGAATTTCGATTGGGGGACTTCGTTTAACACCGTAAAAAGTAATATGCCGGACCGTATTCAAAACACTATGAAATATCTTGAAGATGGATATGTATTGGCTCAAAACACCATTACAGATAATCACAGATATTATCAAAACCTTACAGAAAACGAACTAGCGACTAATTTAGCTTTAAGCTATAAATTAGGTGAAGACAACTCAAAAGGTAAGATTACCTTAGGTTATAACGGAAGGTTCAAACAACGAGATTTTGAGGCGATTCAGTTCAATTTTCGTATCTCGGGAACACAATTAAGTACAATAGTTGACCCAAATAATCTGGATGCGTTTTTCAATCAGCAGAACTATGAAAATGGCTTTTTCACAATAGAATCTTTTGCTGGTGAACGAAAACAAACCTATACAGGAGAACAGAACATACAGGCCGGGTTTGTGAGTTTAGAATACAAATTAGCTGATAAGTTGAGTTCTATTATTGGATTGCGTTATGAAAAAGTAACACAAACTGTGGATTGGGTCACTCAATTGGATCCCGAAGGAGGCCAAAACACATTCAACAGGAATGAGTTTTTACCAAATCTTGTGTTGAAGTATGAAGTAACCGAAAACCAAAATCTTCGCTTGGGAGCCAGTAAAACTTATACGTTACCACAGTTTAAAGAAAGAGCTTTGTTCATTTATGAAGATGTAACCGAAGTCAAAGTCGGAAACCCGGATTTGTATCCGTCTCAGAATTACAATTTGGATTTGAAGTGGGAAATGTTTCCGGATAGTGATGAAGTGGTTTCGGCAACGTTATTCGGAAAATATATTCTTGACCCAATCAATGAGGTTACTTTGGCTTCATCGACCAACGATATTTCGTTCCTTAATACAGGAGATAGAGGATATGTTTATGGAGCAGAAATCGAAGTGCGAAAGAAAATTTTAGATTTCGATGCTACCAACACAAACAAACTCTCAGCAGGACTAAATCTTTCTTATATGAAAACCTATCAGGAATTGGATTCCGAAAAGGTTCGTGAAGAAACTAATTACAATATCAACCTTACAGACAATACTTCGAGCTTTACAGGAGCTTCCGATTTTCTTTTGAATGCAGATATTTCGTATGCTAAAGGTTGGGGAGATTACGGGAATTTGACTGCTACCCTAGCTTATTCTTATTATTCTGATAGATTGTATGCTTTAGGTGTAGAAACCAAAGGAAATTTAGTGGATAAAGGAATGGGAACTTTAGATTTTATCCTAAAGACGAAATTAAGCCGAAGTCTAGGTCTAAACTTTTCAGCCAAAAATATACTGAATCCGGAGTTTAGAAGAATGCAAGAAAATGCTTCAGGAGCTGTTCCGGCCCTTACGTATAAAAAAGGAATTTTCTTCGGTCTTGGACTAACCTATGAATTCTAAAATTAATTGAGAGTAGTGAATAAAAAAACCGCAATTTGCGGTTTTTTTTGTTTTTACATCCCGGCTTTTCTAATTTCCTCCATAATTTCAGCTCCGCCTTGAGCTAAGATTTCTAAGGCTAGAGTTTTTCCTAAAGATTGGAATTCGGAGGTGTCAACGGTTTTTTCGATTTCGATTTTTTGTTTTCCGTCAAGCGAAAGAAGAACGCCTCTAAATTGGATTTTGCCATCCTTTACCTCAGCCAATGCACCAATAGGAGCTGTACAACCTCCTTCTAGAGTTCTAAGAAAATCTCTTTCCACATAAGTGCAAAGTTCCGTAGGTTTATGGTTGAGCTTTTGGGTAGCTTCGATAGCGAATTCATTGTTATTCATACAAACCACAACAACTGCTCCTTGAGAAGGAGCCGGAATCATCCAGTCCAGCACGATGTGGTTTTCGGGTTTTACGTCTATTCGCTCTAGACCTGCTTGAGCGAAAATAGCTCCATCCCAACCGTTATCTTTTAGTTTTTGAAGACGAGTGTTTACGTTTCCTCTTAAATCCGGAATTTCGTGGTTAGGATAGCGATTAAGCCATTGTGCTTTACGTCTAAGACTTCCGGTAGCTACCACCGCTTTTTCTTGATTCAGAAAGTCAGTATTTCGGTTGAAAACCAAAATATCGCTTGGATCGTGACGTTCTAAAACAGCCGTTTGAATTACGCCGTTTGCTAGAATAGTCGGAACGTCTTTCATAGAGTGAACAGCAATGTCAATTGTTCCGTTGATTAAAGCAATGTCCAGTGTTTTGGTGAAAATTCCCGTGATTCCGAGTTCGTAAAGAGGTTTGTCTAAGACAATATCACCTTCAGATTTTACTTTGACAATTTCGGTAGTATAGCCTAAGTCGTTCAGTTGTTTTTCAACTGTATATGCTTGCCATAAAGCAAGTTGACTTTCACGAGTTCCTATTCTGATTGTTTTTTTCAA
>CAYZBA010000044.1:0-13408 GCA_964476555.1 uncultured Flavobacterium sp. | reverse complement strand
TCCTTAAAATGGCTTAAAATAAGCATTGGTTAAGGACTTTGTAAACGCAATACCAAGAAGTTGTGAAGCTGAAGGAATACTAAAAACACCAAGCCTAAAAACGGAGCATTGCTCCAAACAGATTTTTTATTAACTTTAACACGATTTAAAATGAAAACACACAAAGCAATTTTCGGAGTTTTTACAGCAATGATTTTAGGGATGTTTGTTTTAACAGCCTGCTCCACTGAAGATAGTTCAGAAATTAAAGTTCAAGCTAAATTAAACCATAAAGAAAGTATTTTTAACGATGGGAAATTCATCAATTTTGCACAAAAATTCCTTGATAATTCTGTTAAATATGCAAAATATCAGCAATCAATATTAGGTGATAATAAATCTAAATTTATTGAATCATTAGAAAATGAAGGATTATCTATAGTTGAAGTTGAAAATATTTATGAATCCGCAGGATTAAATTTTGATGAGATACTTGATTATGAAACCACTAACTTCAATTTAAGATTAGGTCTTTTATATGACTTTCCTGAGACAGATGAAATGGATGAAAATGAGATAAATGGTTTAATTGTAGATGGAATCAGACACTTATTGTTGAATGGCTCAATCAATTTAAATGACCCTATATATACTACAAACGAAATTACACCTGACGAAATTTGGTATTGTGTAGTAGAAGCAGTTGGCATAGGAGGAGCTTCAGCAATAGGTTTGAAAGAACTTAAAAAACAAGGAATAAAAGTTATAACTAAGGCTGTAACAAAATTACTTGCAAAGTTTGCAGGCCCTATTGGGGCGGCAATTATGGTAGCTGACTTTGGTTTTTGCTTATATAGAGCCGACCAAGATTAATTATTATTATGAATAAAAAAATTATAGTTTTATCAGGATTATTACTTGTCTTTCTAAAGATGTTTTATAACTTTTATTCATTCTTGAACAACGTGCAGTATCCTGAGGTAGAAAAGTTTTTTAGAATATGGTTAATAATAGTACTTTTCTTCTATTTAACTACACTAAAAAGAAGCTCTAAACGAATTTAAGGTATAATCTGCGACACGTGTATGAATAGATAAAAGAGTTTGTAACTCCACTAAAGTAATGTAATATGCTTAAAACATTAATAAATAAATACCTCTTCAATCCTTTTTTTGCTTGTTTTGTAGTGGGTATAGGCTCTTTTTATTTATATACACTATTTAATGAAGTTTTTATTCAAGAATCTAAATATAACACAATAGAATGGATAGAAAATGTAATATTATCCATTATATTCTTATTATATCCTTTTGCTTGGTATAAAAACTACAAATCAAAAAATAAGATTTAAAAAATCCCTTGCTCCCGCACAAAAAATTCGTGCGGGAGTGTTATAAAAATATCACACGAAAGATTTGTACGATAAACGAGTATGAATAAGAAATCCAAACGTTTTTTAACCCATTATCTGCCATTTATCCTAATGGGTATAACGACAGTATTCGGCTTTTATATCCGCTATGCAGAAGATGATCTGCCTTTAGAAGACTGGAGTATTTTCCCGAAATGGTTTCCTGTTTTTGTGGTTATGTCGGGTATTTCTGTTTTATATACCCTAATCGTATTGGGAATTATGATACACAAGAACCGAAAAAACAGGAACCGACTTTAAACTGTTTTCTACTACCTAAACTTCTTCACCCCTGCCTTAATCTCAACCGGCAAATCATTTTGCTCAGGCGGAATGGGGCAAGAATATTTGTAATTGTAAACACAATAAGGGTTGTATGCTTTGTTGAAGTCAACATATATCACATCACCTTGAGGAATTTCTAAGTCAATATAACGACCACCTCCGTAGCTCTCCTCTCCTGAAGTCAAATCTGTAAAAGGCAAGAAAAGTGAGTTTTTATATAGTGGCTTTTTCGAAAGTTCGATATTTTGGAAAACATCCAAACGACAGGACTTTCCGTCAAGTTCAAAATGAAGTTCGCCATACTTTACATAAAGCGGCTTTCGAGCTGTGGTAGTAGGCATTTCAAATGGCTTTTCATCAGGAGTTCTCACAAATTTTGCCTTTACGAAATACTTTTCGCTGATTTCATAAAAATCTAAACCATCAAACGTTTCTAAATCTTCTTCTTTGAGCGGACTGGTTTCCGGATTCCTAAATTTAGCATTCATCTTATCTTGAAACTCAACCACCGATTTTCTGCTGAAATCTTGACTAAAGCCGAGCTGCATACTCAGCAGACCTATTAATAATACAAAGTACTTTTTCATCGCCTACTTTTTAGTAAACGTAAAGATAAAAAAGTTGAGCTTTTAAATCTCAATTATATATGTACTTTTGCACTTTTTAAAATGTATTTACCATGAAATTAGAAGAACAACTCAGACAAAGAAGCGGAAATGTATGTGAATTAAGTGGAGCTAGCGATAATTTAACAATTTATCAAGTGCCTTTTGCGAAAGGAAGCGAAGTGGAAAGCTCGATTTTAATCAGTGAAAAATGTTTGGCTCAAATCGAGAAAAGAGAAGAATTAAACAGTTCTTTTTGGGAGAGTTTTTTACCAACTTCGATGTGGAGTGAAGTTCCTGCTGTTCAGGTTGTGGCTTGGAGAATTCTAAGTCGTTTGAGAAACGAAGGTTGGGCTGCTGATGCTTTAGATATGTTATATTTAGATGATGATACGCTAGAATGGGCAAAAGCTACAAATGACCATATCGGGGATTCTGCCACTCAATTACACAAAGATTGTAACGGAAACATTTTGGCCAACGGAGATACCGTTACACTTATTAAAGACTTAGACGTAAAAGGTTCTTCACTGAATGCTAAAATCGGGACGGCTGTGAGAAACATCAGACTCGTACACGACAATCACGAGCAAATCGAAGGGAAAATTGAAGGGCAATCTATCGTGATTCTAACAAAATATGTGAAAAAACAAATGTAATTCTTGTTTATTCCACCTTATAAAAACCGACAACTTCCTCTAAAACACTGGAAATTGTCGGTTTTTTTGACAGTATAATTTTGTTGGTATGAGATTGTAAAACCTCGGCTGTAGTCTTTCCGATACAAAAACAGTTTTGATTTCCCAATTTATTTTCTTGTAAGAAACTCATCACGCCCGAAGGACTGAAAAACAGCACCGCATCTACTCCCTCGGTAATCTTATAAGGAGTCAACTTGTTGTCATACACTTGTATTTCTTCGAATTTGATTTGATTCTGCTTAAAAAATTCTGGCAAGACATCTCGTCTTAAATTCCCACAGAAAAAAGAGAATGAAAAATGTCTGTATTTCTCTGAGATAATCTGAACCAAATCGTCTGCATAATGAGCAAAGTCAAGCACTTGAAAGCCGTTCTTTAGCAAAAGCTCCTTGGTTTTTTCGCCTACACAAATACAGTTTTTCTGTTTTAAAAGCGCTATTTTTTCGTTTTTTAGCACACTCAAAACCGCATTTTTACTGGTAAAAAGTAGCATATCCATCTCTCCTTTCCATTCGAAATTCAATAACTCAATCGAAATAAAATCTTCATCCTTCACATTAAAAAGTGCCGGATGAAAAACGGATTTTTCTAAAGAGGTAAGTTTCTTAGTAGATAGCAGATTTATTCTTGTCATTTTCGGCAGAAAAGAGAATTGAACCACAAAAATACCACTTTTTAATTTTGATATCTTTATCTTAGGCAAATTCAAATAGAGAATTTTGAAACATTTCTTTGTTTAAAACACAATCCGAAAACCAAAAAAGTTAAAACTTATTTGTTTAACATACAGTATTTTTGCTACTTTTGAGGCTGTTTTGCTATGTAGCAATTCAAAAAATAAATAATAATGATTACACACATTCAGGGAAGATTAGTCGAGAAATCACCTACCAATGTAGTGATTGACTGTGCAGGAGTAGGTTACGATATTAATATTTCCTTACATACTTATTCGCTTTTGCCTGAACGTGAAAACATTAAGCTTTTCACGTATCTGCACATCAAAGAAGATGCTCACACGCTTTTCGGATTTGTCGAAAAGTCAGAAAGAGAAATCTTCAAATTGCTGATTTCTGTATCGGGAATCGGTACCGGAATTGCCAGAACGATGCTTTCTTCACTTTCTCCAAAACAAATCATCGAAGCCATTGCCGGCTCAGATGTAGCTACCATACAATCGGCTAAAGGTATCGGAGCCAAAACGGCTCAAAGAGTTATCTTGGATTTGAAGGAAAAAGTGTTAAAAATGTATGATTTGGACGAAATTTCTTCTCTTACTGACAATACAAACAAATCTGAAGCGTTATCTGCTTTGGAGGTATTGGGCTTTAACCGAAAATTAGCAGAAAAAGCTGTGGAAAAGGTGTTAAAAGACCAACCTTCTGCTTCGGTTGAAAACATAATTAAACTAGCATTAAAAAATTTGTAATTCTTTGGAAACAATTTATAATAAGTGGTATAACAGATTAAGCAAACTTCTTTCGGGTGGTTTGTTTTTTTGGTTTATTTTTTTGTGTACGACAGTAAATGCTCAGGAGGAAACACCACAAGACAGTACGGGTTATGATGTAGGGCGCATCGAGATGAAAAACCCTCCGAGTGTGGCCGATTATTATACGTATGACCCGGTTCTGGACCGCTATGTTTTTGACACGAAAGTAGGCGAGTTCAGTATCAATTACCCGATGTTCCTTACTCCGAAAGAGTATGAAGATTTGGTGACCAAAGAAACCATCAAAAATTACTTCCAAGAGAAATCCAGAGCGATGGACTCTGAAAACCCGGAAGAACAAAGAGACCTTTTACCTCGTTATTACGTAAATTCAGGTCTTTTTGAAAGTATTTTCGGAAGTAATACAATAGACATTAAACCAACAGGATCTGTTGAGGTTGACTTAGGAGGTCGTTTCACCAAACAAGATAACCCTGCCCTTTCACCCAGAAACCGCTCTAACTTCTCGTTTGATTTTGACCAACGAATCAGTGTCGGGCTTATGGGAATGGTCGGGACAAGGCTTAAAGTAACAGCCAATTATGATACCCAATCGAGTTTTGACTTCCAGAACATGATTAAGCTCGAATACATTCCTACCGAAGACGATATTATTCAGAAAATCGAAGTCGGGAATGTGAGTATGCCTCTCAACACTTCACTCATCCGAGGCGCTCAAAGCCTTTTCGGGGTGAAGACTGAATTACAATTCGGTCGAACCAAAGTAACGGGAATCTTCTCTGAGCAACGTTCTCAAACTCGAGGAATCGTAGCCGAAGGTGGTGGGACGTTGGAGAATTTCGAACTCTTCGCTTTAGATTATGACGCAGACAGACATTACTTCTTGTCACAATACTTCCGAAACCGATATGATGATGCTTTAAAAAACTATCCGCTTATTGATAGTAGGGTTCAGATTACTCGTATTGAGGTTTGGGTAACCAATCGTCAGAACCGAATCAATGCTTCTCCAAACGAAGGGTTCAACAACAGAAACATCATAGCTTTACAGGATTTGGGAGAGGCGCCTTTATCTGACCTTCCAACAGATCAAGTCGTGGTAATTAACCCTAGCACCGGCTTCTTTAATGTCCCGGCTAATACACCTTCAAATAACAGCAATAACAAATACGACCCAAAACAAATAGGGCTCAACGGAAGTTATTTGAATAGTAGCATTCGTGATGTAGCAACTGCTGCTGCCGGATTTAACATTCCGGGAGGAACTGCCAACGAAGGAACCGATTACATCAAACTCGAAAATGCAAGAAAATTAAATCCGAGTGAATATACTTATCACCCTCAACTCGGTTACATTTCTTTAAATCAGCGCTTGAATAACGATGAGGTTCTTGCAGTTGCTTATCAATACACTATAGGAGGAGAGGTTTATCAAGTTGGGGAGTTTGGTACAGACGGGGTAGATGCTACTGTGGTAGGGCAAAATGGACAAGGACAAGATTTACCTACATCTCAAGCCTTGATTCTAAAGATGTTGAAAAGCAACCTTACGAACGTTAACCAACCTATCTGGAACCTGATGATGAAAAACATCTATGCCATTCCGGGTGGGGCTCAATTGGAGCAAGATGGCTTCCGATTCAACATTCTTTATACGGACCCTTCTCCTCTGAACTATATTACTCCTGCTCCAGGCGCTACTCTTCCTGAAGATGTAGCAGAAACACCTTTATTGAGGGTATTCCACTTAGATCGTTTAAATTTTACTAACGACCCACAACCGGGAGGAGACGGATTTTTCGATTTCGTGGCTAATGCTAACGGAAACAACCCTCTTTCGGACCAACAACAATATGGTTCGACAGGACAACAAAACCAACAAGGACCTCCAGGAGGCAACCCGGGTGGTTATGGCAATCAGAATCAGCAACAAAGCTATAATACTTTCAATGGTATCACCGTAGACCCTCAAAGGGGACGAATCATCTTTACCACTGTGGAGCCATTCGGTAAACACCTTTTCGAAAAGCTGAGAGACCCTAACTCACCTTTGGAAAACTACGATGATGAGCTAACATATAATGCAAATCAGCGCAAATACGTTTTCCGAAAAATGTACCGCAGCACTCAAGCAGCTTCATTGCAAGACAGTGATAAAAACAAATTCCAACTAAAAGGTCGTTTCCGTTCTGCTTCAGGAGACGGAATCTCAATTGGAGCTTTCAACATTCCTCAAGGTTCGGTTGTCGTAAGTGCCGGAGGACGTATCCTTGTAGAGGGAATCGATTATACGGTAAACTACCAAATCGGGAAAGTTTATATTACAGACCCATCGATTCAAGCATCAGGAATTCCTGTTGAAATCTCGGTTGAAAACAATGCCGTTTTCGGCCAACAAACCAAGCGTTTCTTCGGATTCAATATCGAACATAAAATCTCAGACAATTTTGTTGTAGGAGGTACTTTACTTCGAATGGCCGAAAAACCGTTTACTCAAAAGTCAAACTATGGACAAGAGTCTGTAAACAATACAATTTATGGAGTAAACTTAAACTATTCCACAGAAGTTCCATTCTTCACTCGATTAGTAAACAAACTTCCGAACATGGATACCGATGTTCCATCCAACATATCGGTTAGAGGTGAGGTGGCCTTCTTGAAATCAGACACTCCAAAAGCCGATAAATTTGACGGAGAAGCTACAGTATATGTAGAAGACTTCGAAGGTTCACAGACCAATCTGGACATGAAATCTCCTAATGCTTGGAGTTTATCGAGTGTACCGATTGGTTACGGAGGGCTAGTTCCTAACAGTGATGTTCCTAATAGCGACATCGACTCTGGCTTCAGAAGAGCAAAACTGTCATGGTATACCATTGACCCTGTTTTTTATACCACACAAAGACCCGGAGGAGTTACAGAAAACGATTTAGCATCCAACAGAACCCGAAGAATTTATATTAGAGAACTTTATCCGGTTAATGATATTGCTCAAGGACAAACTACCGTAAACCCTACTCTGGATTTAACCTATTACCCTACCGAAAGAGGACCTTATAACTTTAGCCCGTTAGCAAACGGAACTAACACTCTCCCGAACCCACAAGACAACTGGGCCGGAATTATGAGAGGAATTACTTCTACAAACTTCGAGCAAGCCAACGTTGAGTACATTCAATTCTGGCTTTTAGACCCGTATGTAGGAAATCCGGGAGATACAGCCAATCCGTTTAACAGCGGTATGCTAAAAATCAACTTAGGGGAAATCTCAGAAGACATCCTGAAAGATGGGAGAAAAATGTATGAAAATGGTCTTCCAGAAGCAGGATCCAACCAAGCCACTTATCCTACGCCTTGGGGGAAAGTACCGGCTTCGCAATCGCTCATTTATGCTTTTGACACTAACGAAGCCAACCGTGCCGTTCAAGATTTAGGTCTCAACGGACTTACAGATGAGGAGGAAGCTCAAATGTTCCCTGCTTTTGCCGGAATAGATGACCCTGCTCAAGACAACTACGAAAACTTCTTGTCAGCTCAAGGAAACATTATCGAAAGATATAAGAGATACAACGGAACACAAGGAAACTCTCCAGTTCAACTTACAGACAATAACCGAGGTTCTACGACTTATCCGGATGTGGAAGATGTAAACCGTGATAATACCATGAACACCATCGATGCTTATTATGAGTATACAATAAACATTCAACCAAACTTACAGGAAGGTCAAAATTATGTTACCAACGTAATGGAAACCACAGCTTCTCTAACCGGTTATGGTCCTAACGGAGAAACCACTACTCCTGCTCGATGGATTCAATTTAAAATACCAATTACAGATGGTACTCCTTTCGGAGGAATTTCTGACTTAAGATCCATTCGCTTTATGAGAATATACTTAACCGGATTTTCAGAAGAAATTACTCTACGTTTCGGATCTTTAGACCTTGTTCGAAGCGAATGGAGACGTTATACTTACTCTCTTGACCCAACAGAAGACAACGACACTGACTTGTTAGACAACACTGGTTTTGATGTACAAACTGTCAACATCCAAGAGAATGGAAATCGTTATCCAATCCCTTATGTGACACCTCCGGGAGTTGTAAGAGAACAATTATACCAAAACAATACACTTATCAATCAAAATGAACAATCTCTTTCGTTGAGAGTTTATAGTGCAGACGGAAGCTTCTCCGGCGGACTTGAACCAAACGATTCAAGAGCTGTGTTTAAGAACGTAAACGTGGATATGCGTCAGTATAAGAAAATGAAGATGTTCTTGCATGCTGAAGCACTACCATTGATGTCAGCCAACAACCCTAATGGAGAGACAAACCCGTTGCAGGATGACCAAATGGTTGCCTTCATTCGTTTCGGAAATGACTTTACACAAAACTTCTATCAAGTAGAAATTCCATTAAAGGTAACTCCGGAAGGGGCTGTTATGGATACGGATATTTGGCCTGAAGCCAACAATATGGAGGTGGATTTAGCTTGGCTTACTAAGCTAAAAATTCTAGCTATGAGTGCTAATCTGGATGACATTCCTCCTTTAGATAACGGGATTTACTATAAAAACGCTACTGAACTTGGAGCTTCGTCAAGCAACTTAAGAATTGGTATTAAAGGAAACCCGAACTTTGGATATGTTCGTACGTTAATGCTAGGAGTTAAAAACGTTACGAATAGTTCCATCCGAGGAGAAGTTTGGTTTAACGAGCTTCGTTTAGCCGAGATGGACAATCGTGGCGGTATGGCTGCCACGATGAGTGTAGATGCCAACTTTGCTGATTTTGCTACAGTCTCGGCTACTGGTAACATGAATACGATTGGTTTTGGGGGAATTGAAGACACACCTAACCAAAGAAGTCGTGAAGACCGCTATCAATACAACATTGTGAGTACCCTACAACTCGGAAAATTACTCCCGAAAAAATGGGGTATGCAAATTCCTTTCAACTATTCAATAGGTGAAGAATTCATCACTCCTGAATATGACCCATATTATCAAGATATCCGAATGGAACAATATCTGGATGTGGTAAATGACCCTCAGGAAAGAGAAAATATAAAACAACGAGCTATTGATTACACCAAAATAAAGAGTATCAATTTTATTGGAGTCAGAAAAGACCGAGCTCCGGAACAAAAGCAACGTATTTATGACCCTGAAAATTTAACGCTTTCTTACTCATATACGCAAACAGATCACCACGACTATGAGGTAGAAGAAATGTTTGACCAACAGGTTCAAACCGCTGTAAACTATAACTACAACTTCCAAAATAAACCCGTAGAACCATTTAAGAATACGGCGTTCATGAAAAAAAGCAGTTATTGGAAGTTGCTTCAGGACTTTAATTTCAACTATCTGCCTTCGAGCATTACATTTAATACTGCTATTCTACGACAGTACAACAGACAACAATTCCGTCAAGTCGAAGTACAAGGAATTGGTTTGGACCCGCTTTACAGACGTAATTATATGTTTAATTACAACTACGGATTCAATTACAACCTGACTCGAAATCTGAAAATCAACTACAACGTAACTTCCAGCAACATCGTGAGAAGTTATCTGGATAGCGAAGGTGTACCGATTGATTCATATACTATTTGGGATGACTATTGGAATACCGGAGAAGCGAATCAACATACTCAACAGATTACAGCTAACTACGAATTGCCTTTGAATAAGATTCCTTTCTTGAGTTTCTTGAAATCGACCTATAGCTATCAGTCTATGTATAACTGGCAGCGTTCTTCAGACGGACTTTCAAGCATCGAAAGTGAGGGGGTAACTTATGATTTAGGAAATACTATTCAGAACTCCAACACACATCAGTTGAACAATACCCTGAATATGGATTTGTTCTACAAATACATTGGTTTAACTAAAAAGCCACAACCAAAAACTACAGCAAGACCAACAACTCCTGTCCCAGGACAAAGAGTTACTGGAAATCAGCAAACTGCGACTACTCAAAGAAGTGTGTTTGTTGATGGGCTTATCGGAGTTGTAACCAGCCTTAAAACCGTTCAAGTTAACTATACCGAAAACAACGGAACCGTATTACCGGGCTACTTACCTTCAATAGGATTCTTAGGAACTTCGAAACCTACTTTAGGGTTTATTTTCGGAAGCCAAGAAGATGTTCGTTATCACGCTGCTGTAAACGGATGGCTGACCAACTATCCGAATTACAACCAGAATTATACACAAATCACATCTAAAACACTCAATTTAGTGGCTTCTCTAGAGCCATTCCCGGATTTGAAAATAGACCTATTGGCAGATCGCAATTACTCTGATAACTATTCGGAGCAATACGATGTAACCAATGGATACTATAACTCTCGTTCACCTTATACTTTCGGTAATTTCTCTATTTCGACCATTATGATTAAGACTGCTTTCTCACGCAGTGATGAAGTATTCTCTGAAGCTTTCCAAGACTTTAGAGATAATAGATTAACCATCGCTAACCGTTTGGCAGAGCAAAGAGGAATTGACCTTTCGGCACCTGGTGCTATAGGTCCAGACGGATTCCCTGTAGGATACGGGAAAACACATCAAGAAGTGCTATTACCAGCGTTCTTGTCTGCTTATACCGGAAAAAGTGCTTCGGGTATTTCTCTAAATGCGTTACGAGATATTCCGCTTCCGGGTTGGAATATCCGTTATACAGGACTTATGAGATATCAGTTCTTTAAAGATAAATTCAAACGTATCTCATTACAACATAATTATAAAGCGACTTACTCTATCAACTCTTTCCGTTCGAATTTCGATTACAACAACGACCCTAACGGAACAGATTCAGGAGGAAATTATTTCCCGAAAACCATTATATCAAACGTGAACTTGGTAGAAATGTTTAATCCGCTTTTCCAAATTGATACAGAGCTCAAAAACTCTATTCAAGTTAAAGCCGCTATGAAAAAAGACCGTACCTTGTCTTTGAGCTTCGACAACAACTTACTTACAGAAGTACAAGGTTACGAGTACCAACTCGGTTTAGGATATCGCATAAAAGATGTAGTGATCAATACTACTCTTGCTGATAACCCAACCAATACCATTAGAAGTGATATCAACCTTAAGGCTGACTTTACTTATAGAAACAACAAAACGATTGTTCGATATTTAGATTATGACAATAACGAACTTGGAGGCGGACAAGACATGTGGTCTGTAAAATTTACGGCAGACTATGCATTTAGTCGAAATTTTACGGTACTTTTGTACTACGATCATTCGTTCTCAAAAGCGGTTATTTCGACTGCCTTCCCAATTACGAATATCAGAGCAGGATTTACTCTGAGATATACCTTTGGAAACTAAAAATTAATAAATAATAAATTACAAATTATGAACATTCCAGCTAATTTAAAGTACACAAAAGACCACGAGTGGGTTAGTGTTGACGGAGATACAGCAACTATTGGTATCACTGATTTTGCTCAGAAAGAACTTGGTGATATTGTGTATGTAGAGGTAGAAACTCTTGATCAAACTTTAGACAAAGATGAAATCTTCGGAACAGTAGAAGCTGTAAAAACCGTATCCGACCTATTTTTGCCTATGTCAGGAGAAATTATTGAGTTCAACGAAAATCTTGAAACAAATCCTGAATTAGTAAACTCAGACCCGTATGGAGACGGCTGGATGATTAAAGTAAAAATCTCTGATGCTTCTGAGTGGGATAGTTTACTTACAGCTGAGCAATACAAAGAATTAATCGGTGCTTAAAAACAGGTTTTTCTGGTTGGCTCTACTTTGGACAGCAGTAATTGTTGTCTTGAGTTTGGTTTCTTTTTCCAAACTTCCGAAGGTAAGCTTACTGCCTAGCTACACTGATAAAATAACACATTTTGTGTTCTATTTCGGTTTTGTGTTTTTGTGGGGAAATGCGCTTCTGCAGAAAGCACAAAACCGAAAAAATATATTCCTGAAGATACTCTCGACCGCTATCTTGGTAGGTGCCTTAATGGAAGTTCTTCAAGAAACTCTTACTCAAAACCGAACATTCGATTGGTTGGATATATTAGCCAATTCTATCGGCGCGGTTGTCGGAATCTTTATTTTAATGATGTTTGGCAAGTCCGAAAACAAACTGAAATCTTTTTAATGCTGACTTTAATTATGGACCTTAAACAATATCTTGACTCAACTTATTTGAAAACCGCTGCACAAGCAGGGCTTTCGGAAGAAGAAAATCTAAAAGTAGCCGAACAATGTATTGATGAAGCTATTGCAGAAGGATTTAAATTGGTCATGATTCGCCCCGAAGTGGTTTCTTTGGCTCGAAAAAAAGTTGATGCGGCCAAGTCAGAAGTGTTAGTAGGCACTGTTATTGATTTTCCGGAAGGAAATTCAGAGGTTTCAGAAAAACTCAAAGAAGCGCAACAAGCTATCGAAAACGGAGCAGACGAACTCGACTTTGTGATTGACTACAAAGCCTTCAAAAGCGGAAACAGCCAAAAACCTAAACAAGAAGTGTATGAATGCACGAAACTTGGTTTAGACCACAACAAAGTCGTAAAATGGATTATTGAAGTAGCGGCTTTGACTTCTATGGAAATCGTGCAGCTTTCGGCACTTATTAAAAACGTAATCATTTCCCGTTTTGACGAAAGCGATTACGAAAATGTCTTCGTGAAATCTTCTACCGGTTTCTATAAAACTCCAAATGGAGAACCTAACGGAGCTACGGTTGAAACTATAAAACTTATGCTTGAAAATTCTTTTCCGTTACCTGTAAAAGCTGCGGGGGGTGTTCGCTCGTTTGAAGAAGCTCAACAAATGATTCGCTTAGGTGTAAAACGCATCGGAACTTCATCTGCTAAAGCTATTATTGATGGTGAAATAGCTCAGGGAGGATATTAAACACAAAGCTTATGGACGGAAAAATCAGATGCGATTGGTGCGGGTCTGACCCCTTATATCAACATTATCACGATACAGAAT
>CAYZBA010000043.1:0-13815 GCA_964476555.1 uncultured Flavobacterium sp. | reverse complement strand
ACTTTTAGGCTAAGATACATAAAAACCATACCAAGTAGCAACAAACCTAGATAATTTTTTGTTAAACAAAAACAAGGATTATATTATTTAGTATTTTGTGTAGTTTTGTAACATTAAAAGCCTTTCGATGGAAAATAGACCTCTTATTTTAGTTACTAATGACGACGGAATTTCGGCTCCCGGACTCCGTATGTTAATCTCAATCGCAAAAGAGTTTGGTGAAGTCGTAGTTGTCGCTCCCGATAGCCCTCAATCAGGAAAAGGGCATGCTATCACCGTAAGCACAACGCTATACTTAAACAAAATAGACATAGATCCAGAAGTAGCTATGGAATACAGCTGTTCGGGAACACCGGTAGACTGTGTCAAAATGGCCGTACATGAAATCCTGAAAAGAAAACCGGATTTATGTCTTTCGGGCATAAACCATGGCTCAAATTCTTCTATCAACGTAATTTACTCAGGAACCATGAGTGCAGCCCTAGAAGCCGGAATCGAAGGAATCCCTGCCGTAGGATTTTCTCTCGACGATTTTGATTGGAATGCCGATTTCGAACCCACCAAAACCTACATCCGAAAAATCATTCGCAACGTTTTGGAAAACGGAATCCCAAAAGATGTCGTATTAAACGTGAATTTCCCGAAAATCAAAGAAGAAGAAATCAAGGGAATTAAAATTTGTCGACAAGCCAAAGCCATGTGGATCGAACGTTTCGACAAACGAACCAGCCCTCATAACCGAGAGTATTATTGGCTGACGGGGGAATTCGTAAACTACGACAAAGGAGAAGACACAGACGAATGGGCACTAGCCAACGGATATGTATCCGTAGTGCCGGTTCAATTCGACCTCACAGCTCATCACGCTATTCAAACCCTAAACACAACTTGGAATATCAATGAATAAAATACACCTACTTTACGGTTTCTTAATCGGAATCGCTGTAGCAACCCTAGGCTGCTATGGCTACGTAGAAATTTTTACAGAATATTCTTTCTTAGAAGGTTTTAAAATTTTAAAATTCCAAGGATTTGCAGGAATGCTCATCACCTTAGGAACAGTTCCAAATCTTGCCGTATTCTTCCTTTTACTTCGATTGAAAAAAGAATTAATGGCAAGAGGTGTTGTCCTTTCCGTAATTGTGCTGGCTTTTATTAGCTTTTTAATGATGAATTAATGTGAAGCTTTCTTCTTGAACAACTTCACAAGTACCGGAATTGTAGTAATCAATACAATCGTTAAAACAATAAGACCAATGTTGTCTTTAAGTTCAATCCCGAAAGCACGACCTACTAAACCATTTAGGTAATGACCCGCAAAAATCAAACTAAATGACCAAAGTACAGAACTAACAATATTGTATAAAGCAAATTTCTTTTTGTCCATACCGGCAATTCCGGCAACAATCGGCGCAAAAGTTCTGAAAATCGGAAAGAATCGAGCATAAATGATAGCTCTTCCTCCATGCTTTGCAAAAAAGTCTTTCGACTGAAGAAGATATTTTTTCTTAAACCAAAAAGTATCTTCTTTTTTGTATAAGTATGTGCCACTTTTAGCCCCAAACCAGTATCCTACAGAGTTCCCTAGAACCCCGGCCAATGCAACCAATGACGCAAGAACAAATACATTGATGAAATCCCCTTCAAGATGCATAAATTGACTGACAAGTTCTGTAGAATAAATTCCTGACAAGAATAACAAACTATCTCCCGGAAGGAAAAAACCTACAAAAAGCCCTGTCTCAGCAAAAACGATAAACAACACTACCCAAAGCCCAATAGCTACCCCGCCTATTTTCATGTTGATATAAAACTCCGGGTTTATGAGTTGTAACCAGTCAAAATCTTGCATTATGGAATGAATTTAATTGAAAAATTTGTTCTTGATTTTAGCTGCCGAAAATAACTCTTTTAAATGAATTTCGGGGTTAAAAAAAAGAAAAAAAAACATTTATTTTTTAGAATCCGTTTTTCTGAACAATTTCCTTAATGTTTTGCTCTTCTTTTTTCGGGTAAATCATCAACACATCGTCAGTTTCAACAATGATATAATCATTAAGACCTTTTAGCACAACTAATTTCTTTCCTTCGGTTCTAATGATGTTGTTTGTCGATTCTTCCGAAATCACTTGGGCATTGACAATCGCATTCGCGTTCTCGTTTTTCGGAAGCTTATCATAAAGCGAACCCCAAGTCCCTAAATCATTCCAATCAAAAACAGAAGGAAGTACATAAACGTTATCCGCCTTTTCTAGAATAGCATAGTCAATCGAAATGTTTTCTGACTTCTCGTAATTCTCCTCTATAAAAGCAACCTCTTTATCGGTATTATAAAACTCAAAACCCTTTTCAAAAAGAGCAAACATCCCTTGTTGGTATTTTTGAAAGGCACTCAAGATTGACTTGGCAGACCAAATAAAAATTCCTGCATTCCACAAAAAGTTCCCACTATCCAAAAAGTCTTGAGCAGTTTGGAGGTTGGGCTTCTCGCGGAACTGCTTTACTTTTTTTATGACATTTGCATCTTGCTTGTCATATTCAATATAACCATACCCTGTGTTCGGAAATGTAGGCTCAATCCCCAATGTCATTAAAGCATTATTATGGGCAGAAAATTCAAATGACTGTTCCAAATGCTGAATAAACAAACTTTCGTCTTTTATCCAATGATCTGAAGGTGCCACTATAATTTGAGCATCCGGGTTTAGCTTATGAATTTTCATCGAAGCATACAAAATACAGGGAGCTGTATTTCTCATAGCCGGTTCCAAAATTACCTGCTCTTGCTCGATATTTAGTTGCTCTAAAACCAAAGCATTATATTTCTGATTAGTAAGAACCAATATATTTTCTGTAGGAATGATTTGTTGCAGCCGAGAAAACGTTTTCTGCAACAGCGTTTCTCCCGTTCCCAACATATCGTGAAACTGCTTCGGAAATTCAGACGTAGAAACAGGCCAAAACCTAGAGCCCACTCCTCCGGCCATCAAAACAGCATAAAAATTCTTGTCTTTTTTCATAAATCTAATATGGGCTTCAAAGGTACAAAATTCAGTTATACTTGATGAGAACAAAAAATATAAAAAAAATTTCTATTTTTACCCCTTAAAATTATAGTTAACTAAATTATGATAAACAAAAAGGTAAACTCCGTTGAAGAAGCCCTTCAAGGTATCGAAGACAACATGACCATTATGTTCGGTGGTTTTGGTTTGTGTGGTATTCCTGAAAACTCCATCAATCATCTCGTTAAGAAAGGCGTAAAAAACCTTACTTGTATCTCCAACAACGCAGGTGTAGATGATTTCGGACTAGGATTATTGTTACACAAAAGACAAATCAAAAAGATGATTGCTTCTTATGTTGGAGAAAATGCAGAATTCGAACGCCAAATGCTTAGCGGAGAACTGGAAGTTGAACTTACACCACAAGGAACTCTTGCTGAAAAATGCCGAGCAGCTCAAGCCGGAATTCCTGCTTTTTATACACCTGCCGGATACGGAACCGAAGTGGCAGAAGGAAAAGAAGTAAAGGTTTTTAACGGAAAACCTCATATCCTTGAATATGCTTATGAAGCTGATTTTGCTATCGTAAAAGCTTGGAAAGGTGACCAAGCCGGAAACCTTATCTTTAGAGGAACAGCTAGAAACTTCAACCCTTGTATGTGTGGGGCTGCCAAAATAACTATTGCAGAAGTCGAAGAATTAGTCCCTGCCGGAGAATTAGACCCAAATCACATCCATATTCCGGGAATTTTCGTACAACGAATCTTCCAAGGAGAAAAATTTGAGAAAAGAATAGAACAAAGAACCGTAAGAAAAAGAGCTTAGTTATGTTAGATAAAGTAGGAATTGCTAAACGTATAGCACAAGAACTCAAAGACGGATATTTCGTAAACCTCGGTATCGGAATCCCAACTTTGGTAGCTAACTATATCCCTGAAGGAATTAATGTAGAATTCCAAAGTGAAAATGGAGTTCTGGGTATGGGGCCTTTCCCGTATGAAGGAGAAGAAGATGCAGACATCATCAACGCAGGAAAACAAACTATTACTACTCTAAAAGGAGCAAGCTTTTTTGATTCGGCTATGAGTTTTGGGATGATTCGCGGAAAACATGTCGACTTAACCATCCTGGGAGCTATGGAGGTCTCTGAAAACGGAGACATTGCCAACTGGAAAATCCCCGGAAAAATGGTAAAAGGAATGGGCGGCGCTATGGATTTGGTGGCTTCTGCAGAAAATATCATCGTAGCGATGATGCACGTAAA
The DNA here is from genome assembly GCA_964476555.1 of uncultured Flavobacterium sp. GTDB lineage: Bacteria > Bacteroidota > Bacteroidia > Flavobacteriales > Flavobacteriaceae > Flavobacterium. The sequence goes on along the minus strand of CAYZBA010000043.1, from coordinate 9,546 downwards.
CAAAGCCGGCGAAAGTAAAATCCTTAAAAAATGTACACTCCCTCTGACAGGTGTGAACTGTGTAAAGAAAGTGGTGACAGAATTAGCCGTGCTAGAAGTTACACCAAAAGGATTCAAACTCTTAGAAAGAGCTCCGGGAGTCTCAGTCGAAGACATTGTTAAAGCAACCGAAGCAGACCTTATTATAGAAGGAGATATTCCTGAAATGAAATTGTAATCTTCAAACCATATAAATGGAAAAATTATACAAACTCTTATTAGTCTTCTTTGTGGGTACATTATCCATAGCTTGTTCTTCAGACGACAATGCTGACATTGGAGGCAACAATGACGGGCCAATTATTCCCCAATTGGGGTATTTTCCTCAAAATGTGGGAAATTCTTGGACATACGATATTCAAAGTGAAGACTTTTCAGAACAAGACCATTTATATGTAAGCGGAGAAACTACACAAAACGGCGTTACATACAAAACATTCGCCACCGATAATACCCCAACAGGCTTTTATACCTCCCTTCTCACCACAGGAAAACTATCTTCTGACAATTCAAAGATATTATATTCCGGAACTATTAATATTGGGGAAATTTTAGGAGGTATAGAAGGACTCTCATTTGACTTAACCAATTTTGTTATCCTAGACAACAATGCTTCTCTTGGAAATTTGCTGAGTTCCCAATCCGGTGAGTTTTATCAAGACTTAGGAGAGTATGGTCTAAACGTAGAGTATACTTTAGCCTCAACTTCTTCTGGAGACCTTGAAACACTCACTCTAGAAAACGGAACTACTCACAATGACATTAAAATCGTAAACTTATCGTTTTCTCTAAAAATCGATGCTATATTCACGTTTATGGGAGTTCAAATCCCTTATACTATATTAAGTACACAAGAAGTTGTTTCATCTACGCAGTATTACGCTTATAATATAGGTATGATATTTGCTGAAACTCAAATACAATATCAGTTGGAAGAAATTCCGAATGTAGGAATAGAAATTCCTGTTCCCGAAAATTATCAATATAATCTCAAAGAAATTTTAACAAATTTCTCTTTAGAGAATTCATGATAACTTAAAAAAATCTTAATTAAGTTTTAATTACAAAATCGGCTTTTTGCATTGAAAATAAACTGTTTTTGTGTAAAAAGTAAGAAATAAATTTTTTTCTTTGGAAAGAAAGAATAACTTTGCAGAAAAATTAGATTTTAAATTAAATCGTACGGATATGAAAAAAATCATTTTATCAGTTTTGGCATTAACATCTTTGACGATTGTTACTGCTCAAGAAACCGAAAAAGAAAAACGCGTTGACTACGACAGGTGGTCAATCGAAGCCAATGGAGGGTTTAACAAGCTTATAGGAATGTGGGGAGTTAATTTCAACAATGGCTATAATAGTGGAGTAGGTTTCAGACACTTTGATGTGGGAGTACGCTATATGCTTAGCACAAAAGCAGGTCTAAAATTAGATTTTGGCTATGATACCTTCAATGAAAAAAGTGGACCTTCATGGGACGCAACCATGTGGCGTATCGGTTTACAAGGAGTAGTTAACGTAGGAAGACTATTAGACTTTGAAGATTGGACAAATACTATTGGTCTATTAGCTCATGCCGGAGGTGCTTACGGCTCTTATAATACAGATTATAAGGACGACCCTGTTCTTACTGCTATCGCCGGTATGACATTACAATTCAAATTAAGTGATCGCTTTGCTATTACCCTAGATGGTACAGCAATGAATAACTTTAGTCAAAGTCAAACATTTAACGGAGGACCAAGAGATAAAAAGTACATTAATGTAACGGCTACTGCTCCTGGAGGAACTTATCCCGGAACTGGTACAGCTACAGTGAATGGTCAAACAGGAAACGTTAATATCGTAGTTGTAGTACCTGATCAAACAGTTAACGCTTCTGCTGTAGACCCTTCTACTAAATACTTCAAAATGTTTGCTCCTATCTTAAACGCTTCTGTTGGGGTTACTTATTACTTTGGTAAGAAAACTCACGCAGACTGGTACGTCGGAGATAATAAAACTAATGATCAACTTACTTCATTAGAAAGCAGAATTGCTGAACTAGAAGCAATGCTCGTTGACTCAGACAAAGATGGGGTGCCAGATTACCTAGATGCTGAGCCAAACTCTATGCCGGGTGTTGCTGTCGATACGAAAGGAAGAACGGTGGATACAAACGGAAATGGTGTGCCGGATGAACTCGAAACATATTTCGAAAACAAATACGGTAGCGCTATTACAAAACTTGAAGGAGAAAAAGCTAAAGAAGCTGAAGCTGTAATCGACCTAATCAACAAAGGTTATGTAACAACTTACTTCGACTTCAACAAAGCTCAACCTACTAACGTTTCAACTCACGGAATCGATTTCATCCGTACTTTCTTGATCAACAATCCTGATAAATCTGTAGATATCTTCGGACACGCAGACGAAATAGGACCAGAAAATTACAACTACGCTTTAGCTAACAAACGTGCTGAAAACGTAAAAGAAATCCTAGTTAAAGCAGGAATCGATCCTTCAAGACTTAACGTTATCTCTCGTGGAGAAGATAAATCTGTTGAACCTTCGTCTCCTGGAGCTCGTAAGTTAGTAAGAAGAGTTACTTTCCAAATAAAATAATTTCTTTAAGTTAAGAAAATTCTAAAAACTGCCTGAAATACTTCAGGCAGTTTTTTTATGCTTTAAAATTGACTAATTTTATACCTTCAAATCAGCCTAATTATGAATCTCACTAAAGAAGAATTTCTAGAATTCTCAAAAAAGATTTGTCAAAATACATTAATGGAAACCCTTCAGATTGAATTTATAGATGTCGGCGAAGGTTTTCTAAAAGCTAAAATGCCCGTAAACTCAAAAGTACACCAACCCATGGGCTTACTACACGGAGGAGCTTCTGTTGCCCTAGCAGAAAGTGTGGGGAGTGCTGCTTCTTTAATGTTTATCGACGTTTCAAAATACGAAGTAAGAGGCATTGAAATCTCTGCCAATCACCTGAAAAGCAAAAAAGAAGGAACTGTCTACGGAACCGCCCGAATCATTCATAAAGGAAAAACTATTCATCTTTGGGAAATAAAAATAACCGACGAAAACGACAACCTAATCTCTCTCTGTAAACTCACCAATATTGTACTCCCTAAAAATGCTTAAAAACCTCCATATAAGTATTGCCGAAAAACGACCTTTTGTGGTATATGCCAAGCCTAACTCCAATATCGTAAAAGGTATTTTCCAAAAAGACGATACACTCCACTACTTGGATAACTATTCCCAAGAAGGATTCGCTTTGGCTCCATTTGACAGCTCAAACAAAACCGTCTTCATTCCCCTCGATCAATCAAAAGTTTTTCACCAAACATGGAATTACAACACGTTTTCTGAAGATTCAATTCTAACCACTGCTTATTCAAACGCCGAAAAAAATCATTTCGAGAAATTAGTAGAAAACATGATTTCCGAAATTCGAAAAGGTGCAATTAGCAAAATAGTAGCTTCCAGAAAAGAAAGCTATAACCCTAACAAAATAGAAACTGTGCCACTTTTTCAAAAAATGTTTTCTAAATACCCTACGGCCTTTCGCTACTTATTTTATCATCCGAAAATAGGCACATGGCTCGGTGCTACCCCCGAAAAACTCCTTTCGTTAAACAACAACCTCCTGCAAACTATGGCCTATGCCGGAACTCAAAAATTCGAAGGAACAACCAATGTGGTTTGGGGAGAAAAAGAAAAGCAAGAACAACAATTCGTAACCGACTTTATCGTAGAAAACCTAAAACCGGAAACTTCAACTATCGAACTTTCCAAGCCTTTCACCTCTCAAGCCGGAACGCTTTTACACATCAGAACAGATATTACAGCCCAACTAAAAAACGATTTTTCTTTAGACAAAATCATCGAAAAACTCCACCCCACTCCTGCTGTATGCGGACTCCCTAAAGATTTGTCCAAAGAATATATCCTCGCTAACGAAGGTTACGACAGAAAATTCTATTCCGGATTCTTAGGAGAATTGAATGTTGATGAAAATAAAACTTCAGAACTATACGTAAACCTCCGATGCATGGAAATTCAAGACGATACCGTGAACTTCTACATCGGCTGCGGAATCACTAAAGACAGTATCCCCGAAAAGGAATTTCTTGAAACCGTAAACAAAGCAGTTACTATGAAAAGCCTATTCTAATTACTTCGTATCTTTGCCTTTTATAAGATAACAACATGAAAGTAGACATATTAGCTTTTGGAGCCCACCCTGATGATGTCGAATTAGGCTGCTCAGGAACCTTAGCCAAAGAAATTTCTTTGGGCAAAAAAGTCGCAATTGTTGACCTTACTCAAGGAGAGTTAGGCACACGTGGATCAGTAGAAAAAAGATACCAAGAAGCGGCCAAAGCATCAGAAATCTTAGGAATCTCCGCTCGAGAAAACCTAAAGTTCAGAGATGGTTTTTTCATCAACGACGAAAAACACCAACTCGAAGTTATCAAAATGATTCGCAAATACCAACCGGATATTGTGTTGTGCAATGCTATTGACGACAGACATATCGACCACGGAAAAGCAAGCAAATTAGTCGCAGATGCTTGTTTCTTATCCGGATTGAGAATGATAGAAACAGAACTTGACAGACAGAAACAACAAGAACATAGACCAAAGGCCGTTTATCATTACATCCAATGGAAAAATATAGAACCGGACTTTGTGGTTGACATATCCGATTTTATGCAGAAAAAACTAGAGGCTGTTTTTGCCTATGACTCCCAATTCTTCAAACCCAATTCCAACGAACCGGTTACTCCGATAGCTACAAAGAACTTCCAAGAAAGTATCGAATACAGAGCCAAAGATTTAGGCCGTATCATAGGTGTTGATTATGCGGAGGGCTTTACAGTAGAGCGATATATCGGAATAAATAGTTTGTCAGATTTGATATAAAAATTTTGCAAATGAAAACTTTTGTGTATATTTGCACACTCAAATGAGAAACTGGTGGTTGTAGCTCAGTTGGTTAGAGCGTCGGATTGTGGTTCCGAAGGTCGTGGGTTCGAGACCCATCATCCACCCAAAAAGGATTCAGTTTTCTGAATCCTTTTTTTATTGCCCTAAAACAGAGCGTTTTGCACTTACCTTAAACTCGACATCTGCCTTAATCCTCACTTCGTTCCGAAACTATCTCGGTCAAGGATAAAATAAAATGGATGGTTTTCTTGCTATCTTTGTAAGAAACTCTCCCTTATGACTGCTGCCGAATTCAACACACTTCTTCTATCGAAAAAACTTACAATTGCCACAGCAGAAAGCATTACTGCTGGCCTTTTAGCAAGCACTATCGCTTCTGTTCCCGGAGCTTCGTCCGTTCTAAAAGGCGGAATTATTACATACAACCCGGAATTGAAAATTAAAATTCTTGGAGTAAATCCCAAAACACTTGAACAACACTCCGCAGAATCTATCGAAACTACTATAGAAATGGTCAAAGGGCTTTCTAAACTCAATCTTATAGCAGACATCTACGTAGCAGTCACCGGAGTAGCCTCAGCACCTATTAATGACTATAAAATCAATAAACCCGTAGGTCAAATCTATGTTGCAATTCTATTTAAAAAGCAACTTTATTCTTTCGAGACTATCATCTCAACCAACCCATCAGAAAATCAACGAAATGTAATTAGAGAGCAATCTGTTTGCTTTATCCTTGATAAAATAAGCAGTTTGATTAAAAAAAGTTAATTTTTTTACTTTTGAACTTTGTAAAAATCTAACTTTCAATTATGTTTGCCCATCTTTACTATTAAATTACTAGAGATTATGCATAGAAAAATTATTTCCTCAGTCATGTTGAGCTTTGCTCTGCTTATAAGCTCTAATTCTTTTGGACAAAAAACACCTCAACAATTCGGTAAATCTGTCTTTTTCGAACAACTTAAAGAAAAAGCCGAACAAAGTAACGGAATGGTGAGATGCGGAGCTTATGAATTTGACCAATATCTAAGTTCTATTAACCCTAAAAAGGAATCAGCTCAACAATTTGAATCTTGGCTTGCCTCCAAAATCAATCAAAACAAAAACCTTCAAAATCGCGAAGCAAACCAAATTATTACTATTCCTGTGGTAGTACACGTAATTCATAACAACAAACCTTATGGGGTAGACGAAAACATCACCGACGAACAAATATTATCTCAAATTGCGGTTTTAAACCAAGATTATAGAAAATTACCCGGAACTCCGGGATTTAATAACAATCCTATCGGAGCCGATATCGAAGTAGAATTTTGTTTGGCACAACGTACACCAAGCGGAGAGCCTACTACCGGAATTAACCGATTAAATATTCCAACTCCAACGATAGAATTCCCTTGGGGATCTCTTTCAACCTGGATGACAGAAGAAATTGAAACGCTTAAACCTACTACAATATGGGACCCCGATGAATATTTAAATATTTGGATAGTAGATAATATCATGGCCGGGTTAGTAGCAGGATATGCCCAATTCCCGGAATCTTCTGTTCTAGAAGGCCTTGATGGAGGCTCTTTGAGTGAAGGCCCTCTTACCGATGGAGTCGTAATTAGCCATAACTGCTTTGGGTCGTCAGACATCTACCCTGACGGAACTTATATGTTCGGATACGATAAAGGAAGAACCGCGACCCACGAAATTGGTCACTGGCTAGGTTTAAGACACATTTGGGGAGATAATCCTTCTTGTGAAGTAGATGAAATCGATAGCTTGAACGATTACTGCCTAGACACACCTCCGGCTAGTGATGCCAATCAAGGTTGTGCTCAAACTACTAGTTGCCCTACCCCTAGTATGATCGAAAACTATATGGATTATACAGATGATTCCTGTAAAAACACTTTCACAGAAGATCAAAAAACAAGAATCAGAACAGTATTAGACAATTCCCCTCGAAGAGCCTCTTTAGCTACTTCTTCTGCTTGTCTGCCTCCTCAAGAATTCGACCTAAAAATTGGTGGAATTAACTTAGGAGCTTGCTCTCATGAAGTAAACCCTATTGTTACTTTAATCAACTCAGGTACTACAACCACTATTACTTCTGCCGACTTGTCTTTCGGAATCGAAGGAGGAACAACTCAAAGCCTCTCTTGGACAGGTACTCTAGAACCTCATGCTAGTGTGGATATCGTGCTACCACTGGTGACATTCGAACAAAACGGAAACTTCAACGTAGAAATAACCGGCGTAAACGAAACTATTGACGACAACTTATTAAACAACAGCAAAACCGTAGCCAAAACTCTTGCAAATGTTTATGTAGGAAATGCGGTTACTATATCATTAACTACAGATAATTTCGCAAACGAAACTTCTTGGGATCTTGTGAATAATTCCACAGGAATTGTTGCTGCAACCGGAGGCAATTATTCCAACAATCAAACAATTACTCAAACAGTTGTTTTAACGCCTAATGATTGTTATACGTTTACCATATATGATGCTTTTGGAGATGGTATTTGCTGTGCAGAAGGTCAAGGCTCTTACTCATTGTCTATCGGCGGAGAAATAATCGTGTCTGGAGGAGCTTTTACAACAAAAGAATCTACTTCATTTATTGCCGATGGAACTGTTAGTACCAACATTCCAAGCGAATTAAACAAAGTAACGCTATATCCAAACCCTGCTAATTCTGTCATTAATATCGTAGTGGCAGACACTAACAATCTACCTGAAAGCTATAGCATTTATAACACTCTAGGGCAAATGGTTAAAAATCAAAACATAACCAACGCTTCTGACTTGTCTGTTGATATAAACTCTTTGTCAAAAGGTGTGTACATCATCAAAGTGAACCATAAAAATCAAAGCCAAACACTGAGATTTATCAAACAATAACCTCCAAAAAAGCCTCCTAATCAGGAGGCTTTTTTATGACTCCCTCAAAAAGAATTATTGAAAATTGTAGATTTGTACAAAGGATTAATAGTGATAGAAAAATGAAAATCTTATCTGCTTCAGAACTAAAATTCATAGATGAACAAACCATCCTTATAGAAGGAATCCAATCCGTGGATTTAATGGAGCGTGCTTCTTGGGCTTTGTACGAACAACTCAAAAGAGATTTCAACACCAAGAACCATCAATTTTCTATCGTATGTGGCAGTGGTAACAACGGAGGAGACGGCCTCGCCCTAGCTCGAATCCTCAATCAAAATGGCGGACAAGTCAAGGTATACTTACATAAAAACCACAAGTATTCCAAAGACAATCTCATCAATCAAAATCGCCTAAAGGAACTTAATATTCCAATCCGTTTTTTCGAACTAAACCAAAACCTGGATTTATCAAATCAATCTATTGTCATTGATTGCCTTTTCGGATACGGATTGTCCCGACCCTTAGACCAAGAGTGGAGAAATATCATCACTCAAATCAACCAACATGTCGTAATAGCCGTGGATTTACCTTCAGGACTTATTGCTGATTCGACCACAGATAAAAGTTATCCTATCGTAAAAGCTACTAAAACATATACCTTTCAAACCCCTAAGGCAGCTCTCCTACTGCCTGAAAACTCCCCTTATTCAGGAGAAATTGAAGTGCTGGATATTGGGTTGAACCAAAAAGCCATAGAACAAATTCAAACTTCCTGTTTCTATACCTCTCTGAGTGACATTCAAGAAAAAATCTTTACTCCGAATCGCTTTTCCCACAAAGGAACTTTTGGGCATTCGCTTATTATCGGCGGAAGCTATGGCAAGATGGGAGCTGTCGTTCTAGCCGGCAAATCAACCCTCAAAACCGGTTGCGGATTGGTTACCACTTTTATTCCTAAGTGTGGTTATCAGATTATGCAAACAGCCTTTCCGGAAGCTATGGTTTTGACAGATACAAACTCTGAACACTTAATAAATTTCCCGAAAGACATATCCTCATTTTCTGCTATCGGAATAGGTATCGGAATGGGAACTCACCCCAAAACACAAATAGGATTCATTGAGTTTTTAAAACAGTGCTCACACAAGCCAAAATTAGTTCTAGATGCCGATGCACTGAACATTTTAGCTCAACAACCCAATACCCTGTCTTTGCTACCCGAAAACACTATAATTACTCCTCACCCAAAAGAACTCGAAAGACTTATTGGTAGCTGGAAAAACGATTTCGAGAAACTCAAAAAAGCCACTGAACTAGCTCAAAAACTCCGAATTATCGTGGTGATCAAAGGAGCGTATACCGCTATTGTTCTACCCAACAGACAAATTCACTTTAACCCTACCGGGAACTGGGGAATGGCAACAGCAGGAAGCGGAGATGTGCTGACAGGAATAATCACTTCTCTTTTATCTCAAGGTTATATTCCGGAAAATGCAGCTGTGATCGGAGTCTTCTTACATGGTCTTGCCGCTGATTGCCAAATTCAACACATTCATAAGAAAAGCCTGATTGCTTCAGACATTATCGACGGAATTTCTGCCGCCTGGAAAGTGGTGATGAATTAATTAACCTATTTTTACCGAAGTCATATTAAGCGAACCTCCTACCATTTTATCGTTG
>CAYZBA010000042.1:0-14362 GCA_964476555.1 uncultured Flavobacterium sp. | reverse complement strand
GTTTTAGCACTAAAAATTGCTAAAGTTTTCGGGAAAACCGTAAATGAGATTTTTGAATTGGAAGAAACCGATTAAAACTTATAATGATGAAAAATATCACTCTTCTTATTTTGATTATTGCATGCTCTTTGGGTTGCAAACCAAAAATTAACTCTGAAACTTTAATAAAAGACACTATCGATAAATATCGTCAGCATCAAAGCATTTCGTACGACATCACCTATACTATGAAGTTTTTTGATGAAGACGAACCTTTGGATGTAAAGTCACATGTATTGATAAAAAGAGTAGTAAATGACTCTATTTTCAAGAGTAAATTCCTTTATAACCGAAGAGATTCTTTATTAAATGTTTCCAAGTATTATGATAATTTTCTTTACGTAATTGATCATAATGAAGAAAAAATCACTCGTTATAAAGAGGATTTTTCTCCTATTACGGGAGCTGTAGATGGAAATCTAATCGATACTTATTTTCACAATATAGAAAAAATTGAAAAGAAGCTCAGGAAAGAAGACATACAAGTTTCATACAAAGATTCGATTGACTTTTTAAAACTCACATTTCAATATTCTGATTTTGAAGATTACTATGGAATGGAAGAATCTATTTATATCAGGAAATCAACTAAAACTATTGAAAAGATTACCTATCAAGCAAAATACAAAGACCAAATTCAAAAAAATAAATGGCTGCTGAGCAACATTAACTTTGATGAGGTTCAGGAAAGCAGTTTTGAAAAAGTGATAGCTCCTTATTTTGAAGAGTATCTAGTAGAAGATTATAAACCCCTTACAGAAGAAGATTATAAACTTCTTCAAAATGAAACTCCAGCTCCCGAAATAAAAGGAAAAATGTATCCGAATTATACTGAAAAAATTACGTTGAAATCAGATAAAATAGTAGTCCTCGATTTTTGGTATACCACTTGTATGCCTTGTATTAAAGCTATTCCACATTTGAATAAATTACAAGAAAATTATAAAGATTACATTGAAGTAGTTGGAGTTAATCCATTCGAGGGAAAAGAAAGTCAAAAAGAAAAAATTGAAGCTTTTTTGAAAAGAGAACCTATAGACTACCCAATACTATTTGTTGACCATACTATTACAGAAGAATATAACGTAAAAGTCTACCCCTCTTTATATATCATTGGAAAAGATGGAAAAGTAAAGTTTTCTAAACTCGGAACTTCTGATAATTTGTATGAAGAATTAGAAGCAGAACTCAAAAAAATAATTCACTAAGAATTACTTTTCATTTTCTATTAATAAAGTATCTGAATAGACCTGAATCACTTCGTCGAATACTTCGAAAATTTTGTGAGGGTTGTCTTCGGTTACCATTTTCTGGCGGTATTGTTTAAAGTCCGGAATACCTTTGAAATAGTTAGTATAATGTCTTCTCATTTCAACAATTCCGAGTCTTTCGCCTTTCCATTCCATTGACCAAATCAGGTGATTTCGGGCAGCTTCAACTCTATCGCTAACTGTTGGTGAAGGTAGTTTTTCACCGGTTTTGAAATAGTGTTTGATTTCGTTGAAAATCCAAGGATAACCAATAGCTGCTCGACCAATCATCATTCCGTCAAGACCGAAACGATTTTTATATTCCAACGCTTTTTCAGGGCTGTCGATATCTCCGTTTCCGAAAATTGGGATGTGTAATCGAGGATTGTTTTTGATTCGCTCAATATGTGTCCAATCAGAATGCCCTTTATACATCTGTGCTCTTGTACGAGCATGAACAGTTAGCGCTTGAACTCCGACATCTTGAAGACGTTCTGCCACCTCATCGATATTAATTGAGGTTTCGTCCCAACCCAAACGAGTTTTAACAGTTACAGGAAGATTGGTGCTTTTCACAACTGCTTTTGTGAGTCGAACCATCAAATCTACGTCTTTCAAAACTCCGGCTCCGGCTCCTTTACAAACTACTTTTTTAACCGGACAACCAAAGTTGATGTCAACCAAATCGGGCTGTACTGTCTCTACAATTTTAGCCGAAAGCGCCATTGCCTCTTCGTCTCCACCAAAAATTTGGATTCCGACAGGTCGTTCATAGTCAAAAATATCGAGTTTTTGACGACTTTTTATAGCATCTCTGATAAGCCCTTCAGAAGAAATAAATTCCGAGTACATCAAATCTGCTCCGTGCAATTTGCAGAGTCTACGAAAAGGCGGATCGCTTACGTCTTCCATAGGAGCCAGCAAAAGCGGATGCTCGGGCAAAATAATATTTCCAATTTTAGGCATTTTCGGGAAATTTTCGCAAAGATACGTTTTTTCGATTAGAGAGTCTTTTTAACGCTCTAATTATAACATTCTGTTGAGATTTCGCAAGATTTATTTCCCTACTGAAGTAATCACAAACAAAGATCTTCTGTTGAGCTGGTGCTCTTCTTCTGTACACTCTACTCCATCTTCACAGTGATTTACCAATTGTGTTTCTCCATAACCTTTAGCGGTAACTCTGTGAGGTGTGATTCCGTTTTTAACCAACCATTCTCTTGTTGATTTTGCTCTTTTGTCTGAGAGTTTCAGGTTATAAGAATCACTTCCTCTACTGTCTGAATGAGAACCAATTTCGATTTCCAGATTCGGATAATCTTCCATTACTTGAAGTACTTTAGCGATTTCGATTTCGGCATCTGGTCTGATTTCCCATTTGTTGAAATCAAAGTAGAGAACCGGGATATCCAACAAATCGTTTAGCGCTTTACCTACTTCTGGTAATTCGGCTATTTTTTTCAGAGCTAAATCCACTTGAACTTCGCCTGATTTCTCTCCAGTTTTGATGAATTTTTCTTCTACTGTATAATGTTCTTTTTCAGCTCTTACGCGATAAACTTTGTCACATCCGGCATGTGATTTCTCGAACGAATATTTCCCTTCGGCATCTGTAGTAGCGGTTGCAATAAGGTTTTGATTTTCGTCATATAAGCTCACCTGAGCTCCTTCGAGAGGTTTTTTGGTTTGAATATCGGTTACCACCCCAAAAATGAGATACTCACAAGGAGGTGTTTCAATTTTATAAAACTTAAAGATATCGTCATCACCGATACTCTCTTCTCTGTTTGAAGTAAAGTATCCTACTTTAGTTTTTTCGTCAATATAAAAAGCAAAATCATCCATTGGGCTGTTGATAGGTTTAGCCATGTTTACGGCTTCTTCATACTGCCCATCTTCTGTGATTTTAGAGACAAAAATGTCTAATCCACCAAGGCCTAACTTACCGGTAGAAGAGAAATACAACTCATTTTTTTCAGAAACGAACGGGAAGCTTTCTCTTCCTTCTGTATTCACGGTTGGTCCTAGATTCACAGGTTTGCCATAGGTTCCGTCTTCTTTGATTTCAACTTTCCAGATATCGGCATCTCCCATGGTTCCGGGCATATCTGAAGCAAAATACAAGGTTTTGTTATCAGGCGACAAAGCCGGATGTGCTACGCTATACTCATCATTATTAAAAGGGAGTTCTTCGATGTTTGTCCACTCACCATTTACTAATTTGGCTTTATATATTTTCAATAAAGTAGTATTGTCTTTGTTGAATCCTCGTTTAGTGAGATAGTTGTTTCTAGTAAAATAAACAGTTTTTCCGTCGTTGGTAAAAACAGGCGTTGCTTCGTTATATTGTGAATCTAAGTTCTCTGAGAAAAGTCGAATTTCACCGATAGTGTTTGTTGAATCCACCTTAGCCGCATACAATCCTGAATAAGGTTGGTTGTTCCAAGCCATAGGTTTATCTGATTTTCCGGCTATGAATCGAGTTGAAGTAAAAATTAATTCACCGTTATAAAAAGTGGTTCCGTAATCTGATAATTCTGAATTCAACCCTTTTACACTTTCGACTTCATATCGAACAGAGTTTTCTTCAATTACATCGAGATAAGTATTGAGTTCTGGTTTGGCCTCACCTCTTACTTTATAATACTTTTCTAGATATTCATTGGCTTTGTCATATTCTTCTATGGCTTTAAGACTAATTGAATATCTGAGGTAATATTCCGGGTCTTCGGCAGTGGGTTGCATTGCGAACATTTCGGCGTACCATTTAGCTGCTTTGGGGTATTGGGCGTTAAAATAGTAAGCGTTCCCCAAATGCCTCATCATGTCATAGGTTTTATAACCTTTTTGAGCTACTTTTTCGTAGGTAGTAATAGCGTTAATATATTCCATGTTGCGGTATTGTTCTGTTGCCTTTTTTATTTGGTTTTGTTGAGCAACAGAGACAAAAAGCCCTGCTAAGAACGTGATGATTAGGTATAGTTTTTTCATTGTAGATTGAGTTAATTAGGGGCAATTTTCAAAAAAATAAACACTTGTAAAACAACCAATTAAACACTTAAAACCCGGTCAAATATTTCATTTTTTACAAGCTGTCAAAAATTTTGAAAACTTTGCCCAAAATTAAGACTTTTTACACAATCCACCAACATCACTTCTAAAAACAACACAATAAACATCTACACACTCCCTCGTTTTGAAGAAAGTATATTATAAATCGATGTGTTTTTAGAAAAGATTATTCCCCTCCTCCAGAAATCACGATGAATTCGCTACGTCTGTTTTGTTGATGTTCTTCTTCGGAGCATTGCACACCATCAGCACAATGATTAACCAATCGACTTTCTCCGTAACCTTTGGCGGTAAGTCTTTCCGGAGCAATTCCGTTGTCTATGAGCCATTGTCTAGAAGATTTAGCTCTTTTGTCTGACAATTTCTCGTTATAGGCATGGCTTCCTCTAGAGTCTGTATGGGAGCGGATATCCACAATCAGATTCGGATATTCCAACATTACGTTTAATATTTTTTGAAGTTCAATCTCTGCGTCCGGACGAATGTTCCATTTATCCAAATCGAAATAAATATCAGGAATTCCCAAGACAAATCTCAAATCGGTTCCTGGAGTCAGAATTGCTCGGGATTTTTTAAGGGATAGATTAAGTTCAGATTCTCCTGAAGTGTCAGCAATTTTAATAGAGTTTTCATCGGTTGAAAAGTTCTCTAATGAAGCCCTTACTCTATAAACACTTTGACAAACTATATCTTTTTCAAAGATGTATCTACCTTGATTATCTGTAATATAATGGGCTAGCAGAGCATCATTAGCATCAAACAATTCGACTAAAACTCCTGCTAAAGGCAATGCTGTGTCAACATCTGTAATAGTTCCTGCTAAAAGCTGTTCACAAACATAAACAGGCTCAGGTTTTGAGACTTCTTTAAACATATAGATATCATCATACCCTTGTCCTCCTTGACGATTAGATGAGAAAAAACCACTACGGTCATCACTCATATAAAAACCGAAATCATCCATTGGGCTATTGATAGGTTTTCCTAAATTTTGTGGTTTCTCATAACCTTTTTCGGTGATTTTAGAGACAAAAATATCAAGGCCTCCGAGTCCGGGATGTCCGTCTGAAGAGAAATACAATTCATTTTCTGAAGAAATAAAAGGGAATGTCTCTTTGCCTTCGGTGTTTATTGTTTTACCTAAATTTTGTGGTTTACCATATGTTTTATGATTAACAACTTTTACCCACCAAATATCTGACTCACCTATGCTTCCTGGCATATCAGACACAAAATACAAGGTTTTCTCATCGGGGCTCAAAGCAGGATGAGCTACATTGTATTGGTCACTGTTAAAAGGAAGCTCTATAATGTTTCCCCACTTTCCATCTTTCAGAGTAGCTCTATAAATCTTAAGGTTAGTTGTTCCGTCTGAAGATTTTCCTCTTTTTCGGAGGTAATTATTTCTTGTGAAATAAACTGTTTTTCCGTCTTTCGTAAAGACCGGAGTAGCTTCGTTAAACTTAGAGTCCAGTTGAGAAGAAAAAATTTCGGGTTCTTCTATACTATCTCCATTAATTTTAGCAGCATACAAGACAGAAAAAGGCTGGTTTGTCCATTTCTGGATTCTTGATGTAAAAACGCTGGTCTTTCTAGTGGAAGCAAAAATCAGTTTATTATTATAGATGGTAGTGCCATAATCTGAATATTCTGAATTTAGGGCTGTAGCAGTTTTTATGGCAAACCTTCCGGAATTCTGTTCTATTTCATCTAAATAATTATGGGAAGACTTATGAGAAACTGCTCTAAAATCATTACCTTTAGCCTCATAAAACTTATCCAGATATATAGTAGCCTGATCATAATCTTGTGCTGACTTCAGGCATTGTGCATAACGATAATAGTATTCCGGATTACTAGCTTTGGGTTGTAGATTAAACAACTCTTTGTACCACTTCCGGGCTTCTATGAACTGTGCATTAAAATAGTAGGCATCTCCCAATCTTTGAAGCATTACAGGATTTTTATAGCCTTTTTGAACTACTTTTTCATAAGTGGCAATGGCATCTAGATAAGCAAATTTTTCATACTCTTTGTTAGCCTTTTTCACATAAGCGTCTTGACCAAATCCTTGGCAGAAAAAAAGCAAACCAATAATATATAAAAAATGCTGTTTCATATAAATTACTTAAAAGAATCGGGGTGACACTACTCTATCAACTTTCTTTACGAATTCATATCTTAAGAAAATTTCGTGAGATCCTGAGTTGTAGTTTGCCAATTTGGTGGTTTCTGCATCATACGAATAGCCAATAAACCATCCATCTGTTACTTGGAAACCCGCCATAGCACTCAAAGCAGCTTGCCATCTCCAAGCTACCCCCAAAGTAAACTTTTCATAAAACAAGGCATTGGCAGAAAGGTCTATTTGTAAAGGAGCACCTTTTACAGCCTTAAGCATTACAGCTGGTTTTAATTTTACGTTAGCAGACATATCAAGCACGTATCCAGAAATCAGATAGCCATGCATTCTCTCAGAAGCTAAGGATTCTCTGTCGTTATCATTATAATGTTTGGTTTCGAGCATATTAGGGACAGACAAACCGAAGTAAAAGCTATCCGAATACAAATAAGCTCCAGCGCCAACATTAGGTGAAAAACGATTGGAAATATTGTTCAAATGGGGGTCATTGGGGTTCCATATATTTAGTTTGGTAAAATCCACGTTAAGTAAATGACCTGTACCTTTTAGACCTAAAGCTAATTTATAACTCTCGTCAGAAGACATGGGAATTGTATAAGAAAAATCAGCTGAGATCGTACTTTCTTCGGAAATTCCGATTCGATCGCTAATAAATGTAAGACCTAATCCCACTCGTTTTCCAATAGGGGTATGGGCTGCAAAAACACCTGTATCAGGTGCTCCTTCAAGACCTATCCACTGTGTACGATACATGCCAAAAACACTCAATACTTCTCGAGAACCGGCATAAGCAGGATTTACATTAATGGTATTATACATATATTGTGTATATTGTGGGTCTTGCTGGGCTTTTACTGTCATTGGCAACAAAACAACAAATACAATATATCCTTTATATACTTTTGTAAGTATCTTTTTTTTCATGTATTCTTTGGTATGGTCTGGCTATTGGTAATCTACCCTAATTAGATTGCAGATGCAAAAAACCTACTTTACGTTTTTTTCGAGGTTGTCCATCTCCATCATACAGATATTCAAAGGTATAAAAATAAGTTCCGGTTGGCAATAATTCGTCTCCGATGGTTAAATCTGCACTGGAATATCCTTTGAAAACATTTCCATGGTTGTCATAATTCGTTGTTTCATATATCTTCCTACCCCAGCGATTATAAATGGCAACCTTATTGTTCGGATAAAGATTTACATCATCAATATAGAAATAATCATTCATTCCATCTCCATTGGGTGTGAGAACATTATAGATCACCACATCTCTAATGTTCTCCTCAATTCTTACACGAGCAATAACAGTTGCAGCATTATAATAAATGCTATCAAATTTTTGGTCTACTACTTGGTTCTTTTTTTGTGAAAACACAAAGCACGGGAATAACAATAAAAATTGTACACAAAATGGTTTAAGATTCATAGGCTAGTTATTTTATCACAAAAACAAATAAAACTCACAAACACACAATAAAACACATAAATAAAAGTGTTTTTCTGTGTATTTTTAAAAATAATTAGATTAAACGAAAAACCAAAAAAGAACAATGACCAGATTTATTCCAACACTTCTTAACTAATACTTAAAAAAATTAGAGATTCTACAAACATGAAAAACCACAACCAATACCAAGTATTGAAATTACCTGCTTATTATTAAAAATTTCACATAACCTAAACCCCTACATGCCCTCTATAATCTCTCGCTAGATTTCTTTATTTTTATACCTTTGTTACTCTAAAAACAACTGATTTTGAGAACTCCTTTTGACACGATTGCCAAAATTATAAAAGGCAAGTCTATACAAAATAAGGCTACTGAAATAGATAGAGTTTCTATAGACAGTCGCTCTCTTCAGAACAACGCTACCACTTTGTTTTTTGCTCTTCAAGGCAAGAATTCCAACGCGCATCAATACATCAGCGAACTCGAACAAAAAGGCGTTTGCAATTTTGTGGTTTCGCAGCTTCCGAAAAACAGCAAAAACAGCAATTTTATAATAGTTGACAACACCCTAAAGGCTTTACAAGATTTTGCCGAACACTATAGAAGTCTTTTTGATTTCCCGATTGTAGGAATAACCGGCAGCAATGGGAAAACCATCGTAAAAGAATGGCTTAACTTCTTATTGTCTCCGGATTACAACATTGCTCGTAGCCCTAAAAGTTATAACTCACAGATTGGAGTGCCGCTTTCGGTTTTAGGAATCAACGAAAATCACAATTTTGGAATCTTTGAAGCCGGAATTTCTCTACCTAACGAGATGCAAAATCTCGAAAAAATCATCAGACCAACTATCGGGATTCTTACGAATATTGGTGATGCTCATGACGAAGGTTTTACAGATAAAGAACAAAAGATTTCAGAAAAATTAAAGCTTTTCAAACATTCTGATGTTGTTATTTTTCAGAAAAATGAACTCGTAGTACAACTTTTAGATTCCTACAAAGCTAAATCTTTTTATTGGAGTTTTGAGAAAAGCGACAATGCTTTGTTCATCAAAAAATCGACTTCCAAAAACGTAACAACTCTAGAATTTACATTCAACAATCAGGATTTTAAAGTAAAAATTCCGTTTAGTGATTATGCTTCTACGGAGAATGCCATTAACGCTATGATGGTGTTGCTGCATTTGGGTTACGACAAACAAACGGTCGAAAATCGTATGCAAATGTTGTATCCGATAGAGATGAGGCTTAAAGTCAAAAATGGAATCAACAATAGCACTATCATTGACGACAGTTATATTTCTGATTTTCAATCTCTAAAAATCGCATTGGACTTTTTAGAGCAACAAAAGCAACACAAGATAAAGACTATCATTTTTTCAGACATACTTCAAAGCGGGAAAGACGAAACTGAACTCTATCGTGAAGTTTCGGAACTTTTTACTCAAAATAAAATCACCAAAGTCATCGGTATCGGAAAACAAATCTCTCAACATAAAGATTTGTTTAAGAACATCGAAACATATGAAAACACGAGTGAATTCCTAAAAGACTTTGACCCTACTCAATTTGCCAACCAAACCCTACTCATCAAAGGAGCCCGAAGTTTTCATCTGGAAGAAATCGTATCGGTTTTGGAAGAGAAAACCCATCAAACCGTATTGGAAATCAACCTGAATTCGATAACTCACAACTTGAATTATTTTAAATCAAAACTCAAATCCGAAACCAAGATTATGGTTATGATTAAAGCCTTTGGTTACGGAAGTGGAAGTTTCGAAATTGCTAAATTGCTTGAATATCACAAGGTAAATTACTTAGGTGTAGCCTTTGTCGACGAAGGTATTGCCCTTCGAAATGCAGGAATTACTACTCCTATTATCGTAATGAACCCAGAACCTTCGGGATTTTCGGCTTTGGTTGCCAAAAATTTGGAACCTGAGATTTATTCGTTGAAAGAGCTTCAAGCTTTTCAGAAAGAAGTTGAAAAGCAAAACCGTAAACACTATCCAATTCACCTCAAAATAGATAGCGGAATGCACCGTTTGGGTTTTGTGGAGCAAGATATTCCGGCTTTAATTGACTACTTAAAAGGCAACACCGACTTATTTGAGATAAAAAGTATTTTCTCTCATTTTTCAGGTAGTGACAACCCTAAGTTCAAAGATTTTACTTTGGAGCAATTTAAGGTGTTCAACAAAATGGCAAACTCCATCAAAGAACAGCTGAACATTCAGCCGATTTGTCATATATCCAACACTTCGGCTATCAGCAATTACCCGGAATTCCAAATGGATATGGTGCGGCTAGGTATTGGACTTTACGGAATCTCGAACGACGAATCCGAGATGAAATATCTGGAAAATGTAGGGACTCTAAAATCTGTTATTCTTCAAATCAAAGAGATTAAAAAAGGAGAAAGTGTAGGCTATTCCAGAGGTTTTATAGCAGAAAAACCTACTCGAACCGCTACTATTCCTATAGGCTATGCCGATGGGATTCCAAGAGCTTGGGGCAGAGGAAGGGGATATGTTGTAATCAACAACCAAAAGGCAACTATTTTGGGTTCTGTTTGTATGGATATGCTGATGGTTGACATCACGGACATTGCTTGTAGCGAAGGAGATTCAGTAACTATTTTTGGAGAAACTCCCAACGTAGTTGAAATGGCCAAAGTACTTGATACAATTCCGTATGAGATTTTGGCAGGAATTTCACAGCGTGTGAAGAGAGTATTCTATAGAGAATAATTGACTCTTTTCTGCTATTTAAGTACCTCAATTCAACACTCGTAACGCAATCCTAAAATCTTTTCGTTTTTCTAACAAGCATTTTGGTCAAAAAAGAATATCTTTGCTTGTTAAACTAATATGAATTTCTTATCCCTGAAAGAAATCGGGAAATCTATATACAAAGAAAGATAAAATATGGCTTGTACAAGTTGCTCGACAAAGGACGGATCTGCACCTAGAGGTTGTAATAACCATGGCACGTGCGGAACGGATTCTTGTAATAAACTCACTGTTTTTGACTGGCTCTCTAATATGGCAACTCCCGGAGTGGCTCAGTTTGACGCAGTAGAGGTTCGTTTTAAAAACTCTAGAAAAGAATTCTTCAGAAACTCAAATAATCTTCCTTTAAATATTGGAGATATAGTTGCTACAGAGGCTTCTCCGGGTCACGATATCGGAATTGTTACTTTAACCGGAGAACTGGTTAAGATACAGATGAAGAAGAAAAATATTGACCCTTATGCCGAACTCCCAAAAGTGTATCGAAAAGCTACACAAAAAGACATTGATGTATGGAGTGAGTTCCGCATGAAAGAGGACAAAATTCAAGTTCGCTCTCGCGAAATCGCTATCGAATTGAACTTGCAAATGAAAATTTCTGATGTGGAATTTCAAGGTGATGGCTCAAAGGCTATTTTCTATTATACGGCTGAAGATCGGGTGGATTTCCGTCAATTGATTAAGGAGTTTGCCAGAGAGTTTGGTGTGAGAATTGAGATGAAGCAAATTGGTTTCCGTCAAGAAGCTGCCCGCCTCGGAGGAGTAGGTTCTTGTGGTCGAGAGCTTTGCTGTTCTACTTGGCTAACCGACTTCAGAAGTGTAAATACCTCTGCGGCTCGTTATCAACAGTTAAGTTTAAATCCTCAAAAACTAGCAGGACAATGTGGAAAGCTCAAATGTTGTTTGAATTATGAATTGGACACTTATACCGATGCTTTGAAAAACTTCCCTCCAACAGACACTGTTTTGCAAACCGAAAAAGGGGAGGCTGTGTGCCAGAAAATTGATATTTTCAAAGAAATGATGTGGTTTGCTTATAAAGAAAACACCGCTCAGTGGCATGTATTACCTGTATCACGGGTAAAAGAGATTATCGAAGAGAATAAAAAAGGGCTAAAAATATCCAGTGTGGAAGATTTCTCTGTAGAAATTTCTTCATCCAGAGAGAAAATCACCGATTTTAAAGATACTATCGGACAAGAAAGCTTAACTCGTTTCGACACTCCTAAAAAGAAGAAAAACAACCGTTCCAAAAACAAAAACCGCAAATCAGCATCAAAGAAAAATGAAAAAAATAAATAAATACATATTACTTGTTTTTTTTGGTCTAGTATTGGTTTCTTGTGACAACAACCGGGTTTTTGACAGTTATAAGTCCGTAGGAAACGGATGGCACAGAGACAGCTTAGTTGTTTTTGAATACGAAGTAAGAGACACGATTACCTCTTATAATTTGTTTTTAACTTTAAGGGCTAATAACGATTATCCGTTTAGCAATATTTTTCTGATTACGTCTATAGAGAGTCCGAACGGGGAAACCAAAACAGACACTCTGGAATATATAATGGCAGCTCCTGATGGCACCCTTTTGGGTAATGGATTTTCTGACATTAAAGAGAGTAAACTTTGGTTTAAAGAAAACTATCGCTTTTCTCACGTAGGGAAACACCTTATCACAATTGAGCAAGCGCTCAGAAAACGCAACGAAGTAGAAGGGGTTGAAGTACTCGAAGGGATCTCAGAAGTAGGTTTTCGTATAGAAAAGTAATGTATAGTTGTTGAAATTGAACTGTAATAGCAGCTATAATATATTTTAACTCACAACCTTTATCAAAAAATGACACAAAAAAAAGCAACTGACAATTTTTCAAAATACATTAAATGGTTTTGGAGGCTTTTTGCCGGGGCATTGGCTTTTGTAGCCTTGCTTTTCTTATTGGCTTCTGCAGGGGCTTTTGGAGAAATGCCCTCTTTTGAAGAGTTAGAAAATCCTTCTTCGAGTTTGGCTTCTGAAATCATTTCTGCTGACGGAAAAACCATCGGAAAATTATATCTGAACGAAAACCGTACTCCCGTAAAGTATGAGGACTTACCTCAAAATCTCATCGAGGCTTTAGTAGCTACAGAAGATGAGCGTTTTTATAGCCACTCCGGAATTGATGCTCGAGGAACCCTTAGAGCTGCTGTATTTTTAGGTCGAAGAGGTGGAGCAAGCACCATCACCCAACAGTTAGCAAAACAACTTTTCCATGAAGAAGGTTCAAAAAATATCATTGAGCGTATGCTTCAAAAGGTCAAAGAATGGATTATTGCTGTTCGCCTCGAAAGACAATACACCAAACAAGAAATCCTAACGATGTACCTCAACCAAGTGGATTTCGTGAACAATGCCGTAGGGATTCGCTCGGCTTCGAGAATTTATTTTTCAAAAGAGCCAAAAGACCTCAACACCGAAGAAGCTGCGGTAATTGTTGGGATGTTGAAAAATCCTTCGCTATTCAATCCCAGACTACGTCTGGAGCTTACCACTAATAGGCGAAACACTGTTTTGGGGCAAATGGCAAAAAACAATTTTATCACCAAACAGGAGAAAGATTCTCTGCAAAAGCTACCTTTGGTGTTAAGATATTCTCCGGAATCACACAATGAGGGTATCGCGACGTATTTTAGAGAATACCTTCGAGAATACATGAGGCAGTGGGTAAAAGAAAACCCTAAAGAAGATGGCACTACCTACAACATCTATCGTGATGGATTAAAAATTTATACTTCTATAGATTCTCGTATGCAAGCCTATGCTGAACAAGCTGTGTCGGCACACTTATCGAACCTACAAGAGGAGTTTTTCTTGCATTTCAAAGGCAGAAAAAATGCTCCATTTGTAGATATCAGTCAAGAGCAAACCGATAGAATCATGCTTCAGGCGATGAAAAACTCTGATCGTTGGAGGCAAATGAAGGAACAAGGAAAATCAGAAGAACAAATCAAGAAGTCTTTTGAAATTCCTACTAAAATGACAGTGTTTAGCTGGCAAGGCGAAAAAGACACTATCATGACCCCTTTGGATTCTATTCGTTATTACAAACACTTCTTGAGAACCGGAATTATTTCGGTAGAACCTCAAACCGGACAAATCAAGGCTTGGGTAGGTGGTATCAATCACAAATACTTCAAATACGACCATGCTAAGCAGGGTGCACGACAAGTAGGTTCGACTTTCAAACCATTTGTTTATGTAACTGCTATGGAGCAACTTCACAAATCTCCTTGTGACAGTATTATTGATGCTCCGTTTACTATTCCAAAAGGGAAATGGGGTGTTTCTGAAGATTGGTCTCCAAAAAACTCAAACGGGAAGTTTGTCGGAACTACTACTCTGAGAAACGCTTTAGCGCAGTCCATTAATACGGTTTCTGCTAAACTCATTGATATGGTTGGCCCTAGAGCTGTGATTGACATGACCAAAAAACTAGGAGTTAGTTCAAACATTCCGGAACAAGTGGCTATTTCGCTCGGAGCCGTAGATATATCTGTTCACGACATGGTAGCTGCCTATAGTACTTTTGCTAATCAAGGAGTTTATATAAAACCTCATGCTATCTTGAGAATTG
>CAYZBA010000041.1:0-14478 GCA_964476555.1 uncultured Flavobacterium sp. | reverse complement strand
TTTCGGCATGACGAACTAAAATTACTTTGGTTATAACATCCTCTTTTTCTTGACCAAAAGAAAAGAGAAAAGCTAGGCTCGAAAACAGCAATAACAACTTTTTCATGGGTTAAATGTTGGTTTTAGCAAATGTAAGCATTCTTTGACATAGGATTATAAACAAAAAAGGTTCAGAATTCTCTGAACCTTTTCCATGTATGTTTTGTATTATTAAAACATTTCTCTTCCTGCAAAGTGGAAAGCACTTTCGATAGCAGCGTTTTCGTCGCTATCAGATCCGTGAACAGCATTTTCTCCTACAGAAGTAGCGTATTTTTTACGGATAGTACCTTCTGCTGCTTCAGCAGGGTTAGTAGCTCCGATAAGTTTACGGAAATCTTCTACTGCATTTTCTTTTTCAAGAATAGCCGCTACAATGGGACCTCTAGACATGAATTCTACTAATTCTCCGTAGAAAGGTCTTTCTTTGTGAACAGCGTAGAATGCTTTAGCATCAGCTACTGTAAGTTGAGTAAGTTTCATTGCCACGATTCTGAAACCAGCTTCAGTAATCATATTCAAAATTCCTCCGATGTGTCCTTTTTCAACAGCATCAGGTTTAATCATTGTAAAAGTTCTGTTACCTGCCATTTTTTTATTTGCTATAAAATTTTTGCAAAAGTAGTTTTTTTAATCGAAAGCTAAAAATCAACAGAAAAAACTTTGGAAATTCATTCTATTTAGCGTTGAAATAATCTTTTAAACTATCTTTTTGTAATTTTTCACTACGAAATTCATTCCTGTTTCAACAATTTCCCCCATCGATTGGCAGTGTTTGAATTTCACGTCTTTGGTGAACTTTTGTAGAGCAGTTCGAAGCATTACTACATTTTCAGGCGGAGCGATATGGTCGTTTTTCATCACCTGAATCAGTTGCTGAAAGCGGTCTTGACTGTTGAGTATTTGCTTAGCGACAGAAGAGCGAACTTCTTTTCGATACTGTTCAATGGAATTGGTTTTTAGTCTATCCATTACCAATTTCACCATCTTGAAATTTTCTTTGAAGTATTGTGGAAGATAAATTTTGAGGTTGCCTTCATAGCATTGTTGGTCGAAATCTATTGGTCTGATTCGATATACGACTTGGTCGAAATCATGAGTTGGGATAATCACGTAATTATAAGAGCGCATGTCTCCTAATAGCCCAATCATACAACGTTCATTGAACTTGACAAACTCTTTAGCAAGTTGTGATTTTTCGAGGTCCGATAGGTTATCTAAAGATTCTTTTATGAATACATCGCCCGGAATCCCGAGAATATGCTCTTCGATTAAGGTGTCTTTATAAACCAGATAATTGATTTTGTAGGGAGAAAGAATATCTTCTAGCTCCAAGCCGTAGATTCGAGAAGCATCTACCTTTTTGATGTAAAAATGGGTGTAGTTGTCATTTAAGATATTTCGAACCTTTACACGAAAAGGTTTTGAGTTTCCGAAAGTACAGAAGTCAATCGAATCGACAGTTAAGTAGGGAAGAGTGTCTTCGTCACCATCAGAATGCAATAGAGTATAGATTTTATTCAGATTGGTTTCGATTTCGTTTCTGTCGAATTCCGAATAATAGACTCTCAGCCAACTCGTGTCATTCCTGTTGCGATCTTCCAAAGCTATATAACCTGAGAATCGCAATAAATCTTCATAAAACACTCGGGCTTTTGTGAGTCTATTGTTGTCCTGAAGGTATTTCTGCAAAGCATCATTAATAGGAAACATAGGTTTCCTGTATTCGATTCTTATGTCTTTGGGATCTTTCATTAGGGTAACTATATAAAAAACTACTCTTGAAAAGGATGAACTTTATTCTCGCTTTCTCAAAAGTAGTTGTTTTTGTTGATTGATAAGAGCCTCAAGCTCTGTTTTATGATAATTCTTTGATGAGTTCTTGTATGGTTTTAGTGCTATTGCCTATGAAGATTTTTTCATTAATAATAAATACCGGACGGTTTAAGAAAGTGTAATGTTCCAAAATAAGTTGTTTGAAGTCTTTTTCGGACAAGGTTTCGTCTTTGAGGTTTCGTTCTTTATAGAGTTTTGCTCTTTTGCTGAAAAGCTTTTCGTAGCTACCTGCAAGAGCATACATCTCTTCCAGTTGCTTTACGGTAATGGGTTCTTCTTTGATATCTTGAAAAATGATTCCGTTTGTATTAGGTAGAGATTTGATAATTTTTTTACAAGTGTCACAAGTTTTGAGATAATAGGCTTTTTTCATTGTAATTTAGGCTTTGAAACAAACATAAACAAAAAAGCTGACTCGAGGTCAGCTTTTCATTATTTAATTCCTAATTCTTTCTTTACATCGTCCATGATGTCGACTCCTGCTGCATAAAGAACTCCAGAACCGCTAGTAGCGTCTAATACGTATTCGTATCCTTTTGCTTTAGCTACTTTTTGAATTGCTTCTGTAACTTTTTCTGCGATTGGTTTTTTTAGCTCTAATTCTTTTTCGCTTAATTTTTTCTGAGCATCAGTATAAAAGTCTTGGATGCTTTTTTGCATATTTTGCAACTCAATAGCTCTTTCTTGGTTTACAGCTTCAGATGTAGTACTTTCTTCAGCGATGTATTTATCTCTTTTGTTGGTAAACTCTGTCACCATCATGGTGTAGTCTTTATCATAAGTGCCAGCAATTGTTTCAAGTTGTTTGTTAGCACTTAGCATATCCGGGTGGTTTTCGATAAGTTGTTGCAAGTTGATGTGAGCTACTTTTTGAGCCGACACAAAGTGAGATGCTCCAACGAGAGCAAGAATTGCAACGATAGATTTTAGAGATTTCATAATTTTCATATTCTGTTTTTGATTTTTATTAATTGTTATTCTTCTGTTTGTTCTGTTGTTTGTGTAGTAGTATTTTGTTCTGTTGTTTCAGTCTGTTGTTTGTTTTTATTTCTTCTGTCTTCTAATTCTTTTCTGCGTTTTTCAACAGCTTCTTGTCTTGCTCTTTGTTGTGCTTCTCTTTGCTCTTGAATTTGTCTTTTGCGTTCTTCAATCGCTTTTTGACGCTCTTCTTTAGTAGAAGGTTTGGGTTTAGCTTCTTCTGTTTCTTCTTCTTCTTCTTCAGTAGTTATTTCTTCCAATGTTTCTTCCTCGTCGTCAGCAGTTGTTGTTTCGTCTTGTGCTGCTGCAGGACGGTTAGAAGTAGACGGTTTATTTTGATTTTGTTGATTACGTCTTTCTTCTATTTGTTTTTGACGTTCTGCTGCTCGTCTGTCGCGTTCTGCTTGTTGCTCTTGACGTCTTTGCTCTAGTTGAGCTTTTCTTTCGTCTGCCTTAGCCTGACGTTGTTCTTCTTTTTCTCTTAAATCAGGATCATACTTTTTGTCGTCTTCGAGTTGTTCTTTATCGAGATCTTTGAGCTCTCTTTTACGAGTAGCTTGTTCTCTACGGTTAGCTCTGTCAAGACTGTTGATAATTTCTTCGTTCATGTTGAACTTTTTGGCGGCAAAAACCATAGTTACATCAGAAGAACGGTCGAAAACAAAGTCATATTTTCTTCTTTCGGCAATTTCGTTTACTATAGTGAAAACTTGGTCTTGGATGGGTTTAATCAAAACGGTTTTCTGAGTAAAGAAATCTCCTGTTGGTCCAAATCTTTTTTGAGTGTAATCGCTAAGTTCTTTTTCTAAGAAGGCGATTTCCTCTTCTTTTTCCTCAATGAGTTCTTTTGTCAAGAGTACTCTTTCTGTCTTTAGTTCCTCTTTAAGGGCTTTGATTTGGTTTTGTCTTTCGTCAATTTCTTTTTTCCACTGTTGTGCTTTAAGCTCAAGTTGGTTATTGGCTTCTGCAAATTCCGGAACGCTTTTCAACACTACATCCATGTCAAAATAGCCTATTTTGGGGCCTTTTGCTCCTTGTGAATAGACTATCGAAAAGCATACGACAGCAATAAAAGTTAAAAAATTTTTCATAACCGATAGTTTTAAGTTAGAAAATATCGTGCCATTTTTTAGAAGGTTTGCCCAAAAATAAAGTGGGTTTCCCATCCATTCTTTCTGACTTGACCAGGGATAGGGTCGAAACCGTGACCAAAATCAAGTCCTAATAATCCGAAAGCAGGCATAAATACCCGGATTCCGGCTCCGGCAGAACGTTTCACTTTGAAAGGGTTATATTCTTTAAACCCTTCGTATCCTGCTCCGGCCTCCAAAAATGCCAATCCGTAAATGGTTGCCATTTGCTTCATTGTAATCGGATATCTTAATTCTAACGAAAATTTGTTATAAATAGTACCTCCATCACTCACATATCTTGGGTCTGTGGCAGATAAGGCATTATTTGGATAACCTCTTAGCTGAATAATTTCTCTTCCGTCAAGCGAAAAATTTGCTAATCCGTCACCTCCGACAAAGAATCTTTCGAATGGAACTAACCCTCTTTCAGAATTATATGCCCCCAAATATCCGAATTCTGCAGCAGAACGCAAAACAAATTTACTGCGTAATTGTGTGTAGGCGTCTACTTTGAATTTGATTTTATAATATTCGAGCCAGTTGAATTTCTTTTGATCTACTTTTGCTTGGTCTACGGAAGCGTCTCTATAGTCATATACTTTTTCATAAATAGGGAACCCATTTTCATTTTGCCCCACAACACGTACATAATCTCCTTCTAGAGGATCTTGACCTTGGTCATTAGTAGTAGAAATCATTCCTGGAGAATATGTCAATTTATATTCTTCCATGTTTTCAAGGTTTCCGTAATCTACTCCATTTACTAGAGAGTACGGGAAAGTAAATTTACCTGTAATACCTACTTCTGCTCCTGTAGTAGGGAATATTGGGTTGTGTCCTTTACTATTTCGGCTAAAACCTATTGTATAATAGAGGTTTCTGGCAGATCCGTTACCGAAAGTAAAGAGCCCGGTATTATAGTTGTTTAAGTCGTAATGTTGGTATCCGATACCTTGTTGTAAGTAGAAGTAATCATCCGGTACAGAAAGGCGCTTTCCTATACCAAGATACACCGACATGATATTGAAGCTTCTGTCTCTGTTGGCTTCTCTACGACTCCAATCGAAATCGTATTGTTTACTATATGAAATGGAACCTGAAAACTGAATAGGCTTTTTACCACCCAGCCAAGGTTCCATAAACGATAAGCTATAGGTTTGGAAATAAGAACTTCCTTGTAGGCGAAGAGACAAGGTTTGTCCGTCTCCCATTGGAAGAGGTTTATATGCATCTTTATTGAAGAGATTACCTATCGAGAAGTTATTGAACGACAAAGCAAGTGTTCCGATGAAACCTCCACCGCCATACCCCCCTTGAAGTTGGATTTGGCTGGCTCCTCTTTCTACCACGTTCCACTCTACGTCTACGGTTCCTGCATAAGGGTCAGCATTTTTAACGTCAGGACGAATAGACTCCGGGTCAAAGAATCCGAGTTGCCCGAGTTCTCGAACTGTTCTCACTACTTGTTCTTTGTTCCATTTTTGTCCTGGACGTGTACGAAGCTCTCTGTAAATAACTTTATCGTTTGTCTTTTCATTACCTACAACCGTAATATTGTTAAAATAAGCAATGGGTCCTTCTGTAATACGGATTTCGAAATCAATAGTATCGTTTTCGGTTCTTACCTCAACGGCATTAATTCTCGAGAACAGATAACCATTATTGTGATAAAGACTCGTAATGTCGTCCGGATCCGGTTTGGTATTGTCTTCTATACGACGTTGGAACATCACTCCATTATACTCATCGCCTTTGTTGATGCCTAGGTGTCTTCTTAGTTGTTCATCAGTATAGATTGAGTTTCCTAAGAATTTAATGTCACCGAAGTAGTATTTTCGTCCTTCTTCGAGTTTGATTTTAAAAGATAAACGGTCTTTTTCTTTGTTGTAGGTGATAGAATCATAAATGATACGAGCGTCGCGGTATCCTTTTTCTTTATACTTATCGATTATAGCCGTTAAGTCGTTTTTGTATTCGTCTTTGATGTATTTTGATGCTCGGAAATTTAAACGGAAGATACGGAAGAAGTTTTTTTCCTTAGTTTTTTTCATGGTTCTTCTGAGCTGAGCATCAGAAAAAACGGTGTTTCCTTCGAAATCAATGCTACTGATACGGGTTTTTGTTCCTCTGTCTACATTGATTAGCATTTTTACTTCATTCTCAACACTGTCATCAGGAATAGTGCTGATGATAGTTTTGGTTCTGTAGTATCCTTCTTTTCGAAATTTATTTTCGATATAATTTTTGGTAGTAGTAATAAGGTTTTCGTTTACAACTTTACCTTTGGTTAGAGAAGCTTCTTTAATAATGGCTTCGCTTTTAGACTTTTTTAGGCCGTCGATGCGAACATCGCTTAGCTTTGGCAGTTCGTTCAAGTGTAGGTTTAGATAAATGCTATCTCCTCTTGTTTCGTCTACGTAAATGTTGATATCGTTGAAGAGATTTAGTCCCCAAAGTTTTTTAATAGCATTGGCGATTTCTTCGCCTGGAACTTGGATTTGTTCTCCTTTCTCTAATCCTGAGAAAGCTACTACGGTTTGTTCTTGAAAGTTGATTTTTCCGGAGACTCTTACTCCAGCCAGAACATATCTTTTCCCAGATTCGAAATCGGGATTAATTTGAGCTGAAGAAAAGATGGTTCCTAAAAATAAAATTCCTGTAAAGATGATACTCTTAGGCAAGGCTAAGAATTTATCTAATTTGTTCACTTGTTTTTCCAAATCTACGTTCTCTGTTTTGGTAACTAATGATAGCTTCATATAAATCTTTTTCTTCAAAGTCCGGCCACAGTACTTCTGTGAAGTATAGCTCTGCATAAGCAATTTGCCATAACAAGAAGTTGCTTATTCTGAACTCCCCACTGGTTCTGATAAGCAGATCGACATCAGGCATATCGTGGGTGTAAAGGTGCTGATTTATAATGGATTCATCAATAGTGTCAGTCGAAATTATGTTATTTTTAACTTTGTCACTAATCGCTTTAACACAATTTATTAATTCTTCGCGAGAGCCATAACTCAAAGCAATTGTCAAGACCATTCCCGTATTGTTTTTAGTCTTTTCGATAGCGTCTGTCAATTGATTTTTAATTGCTTCGGGTAATTTGTCGTGACTCCCTATGGTGTTAAGTTTGATGTTGTTATCGAGTAATTTTTTTAGTTCTGTTTTAATGGCTTCTACCAGTAATTTCATCAAGGCCTCTACTTCGCCTTTTGGTCGGTTCCAATTTTCTGTAGAAAAAGCATACAAAGTAAGATTTTTAATCTGTAGTCTGGCTGCTGCTTCTACGATTTTTTGGACGGCTTTTTTTCCGTTACGGTGGCCAAAAACACGAAGTTTTCCACGTTGTTTTGCCCAACGACCGTTCCCATCCATGATGATGGCTATGTGGTCGGGTAGTCTATTTTTATCAATATTGTCTAATAAATTCATATTTTTCTATAAAGGACAATAACATGGATTTTTTCCGAAAGTATATGTGAGCGTAAAACCGGAAAATACATACCAGTCATTACTGTTTATATTTCCAAATTTTAAGTGTTCATATCGGTCATTCTTCGGATTACTTCCGTCTATATCATCAACAAAGGTATATCGCACACCGGTCTCTAAAGCGACCACCCAATTGTAACCCACTCTCATTTTGAGGCCGAGTGTCATGGGAATAGCCAGAGAACTATTTAAATCATCTTTTTTGGGTCTTCCGTTTACGAAATACATACTATCATACCAAAAATAACTTACTCCTGTATGTACGTAGGGAGTCATTTTGAAATCCAAATCATGAAGATCAAAATCAAAAAAGTTAAATTCTAGTCCCAAAGATAGTTCTTTTACGGTATTCTCAAGCGAAAAATCTCTTTCTTGTCGAGCAGAAGAACTGGCTTTGGCATCATCTATTTTTAAATTGGAATACATAAAAGAAGCCCTCCAAGCATGTCTGGGGCTTCTATTCCATTTATACACACCGCCTATGGCCAAATTATTCGGAGAAATATAATTCTCCTTTCCTACATCTCCAACGAAGTTGCTCCCTCCTAAAAAGATCCCCACTTCATTGATTTGAGCAGTAGCTACCGTTGCAAATAAATAGCAAAAAAATACTAAAACCTTGTTCATCAGCCTAAAAAAACAGGGTGCAAATATACTAATTATCATAAGGAATAAACATTATTTTTTTAAATCTCTATATTTAAGCTACCCTCTCAAAACGGAATTATAAAGGATTTAGTACTTTGGGAGCATTACAATATCAACAACGAGCTTGTGTTTATAACAAAAAAACTCAACTTTTTTAGGGTTGAGTTTTTGATTTACAGAGTATTAAGTGTTTTGAGGTTTTCTATTGAGTTTGGATTTTTATCCAACTAGTTACGTCTTCTAACACTTTAGGGGAAATAGTTTGCTCGATAGTGGAATACTCTGTAGGTAAACCGGTTTCGCATTCTTGAAACAAATGGTTTAGATTAGGATATTCGATAGTGGTCAAGTTTTTGTTTTTTCCTTTTTTCAGAGCCTTTTCGATTGCTGCAAGATTCTCTTTTGAAGGGACTTGTAAATCTTTGTCTCCGTTAATGGCAAGAACCGGACATTTTACTTTTTCCAGCGCCGAAGCAGGATTGTATCGAACAAAATTCAGCATCCAAGGAGAAATATAAATATTGAGTTGACCTTGTACTACCTCTTCTTTTGTCATTCCTTGTGGAATGTCGTCATCAGAAGTATAGTCTGAGATGATTTGAGAAAGTTCAGTTTTAAGTTGAACTTCATCTTGAATAACGTTCATTAGCTCAAAGATTTGGGTGTGTTTTTTGAAGTTTTGCTGTATATCTTCTTCCGAAGCTCCGGACTGTCTAGCTATTAATTGTTGCTGAAGTAGTAATAATTGATCGCCTTGAATAGCGCTTCCGGCCAAGAGAACAATAAAATCGATATCCTTTGGATGAGAGGCAACCACTAGCGGAGCAATGACGCCACCTTCGCTGTGACCTATAAGTCCGATTTGTTTTGAATTGATTTCTTTTCGGGTTTTTAGGTATTCCACAGCGCTAGCTACATCGGTTGCAAAATCATAAGAAGTAGCGGTGCTGAAACTTCCTTCAGACTTTGCAAAGCCTCTATCGTCGAAACGCAATACGGCAATTCCGTTTCGAGTGAGGTAATCAGCCCAAAGCAGGAAGGGTTTGTGACCTAAAATTTCTGAATTTCGATCTTGAGGGCCACTTCCGGAAATTAAAACTACAGCAGGAAATTTTCCTGAAGTGTTTGGGAGCGTAAGTGTTCCGGCTAAGGTAATGTTGGCTTTTTCGTTTTTAAAAGTGATGTCTTCTGAGTGATAAGGAAAAGGTTCTTGAGGTTCCTGAGGTCTTTTTATGATTTCTTCTCCTGAGGTCTTTTTCTTTAAAGTTAAAGGGAGGTTAAGTTTGGCTTGCTTAAAGGTTCCTACAATCTTGCCGTCTTTCAATTCTCCGGTAAACTCGATAGTTTGTGGGATTTCGAACTTTACTTTTGAATTTTCAAAAACAGTATTGGGGATGGGAATGTCTTTAGCTCCTTGGTCAGGGCTATCGAGAGTGGTTTTGTATCCCTTTTCGGTGTGAGAGACGTTGAAAACCAATCGTAGTTGGATACCTTGAACTTCTAGAGTTCCGCTCCATTGACCAACAAGTTCACTTTGTGACCACGATGAAATGCAGTTGCAAATGAAGGCCAATAAGATTACTATAATTCTGTTCATGACAATAGCTTTATGAGTTAAAATCCTAATTCTTGAATTACTTTTTGGAGTTCTTGGGGTTTTTGAGTTCCGATAAGTCTCTTGTTTCCGTTTTTGAAATATATTCTGAGACCTTGATTTCCTTTGACGTTAAACGCTCTGTTGCTACCGATGCCTCGAATTCCCCAGCCGCCATATTCCCCAATGGGGTTATACTTTACGACTTCCATTTTTTCAATGTCAGATAAAGAATATTCTTGTTCTTTTAGGTGAAAAGGATAAAATCGGAAGTTGATTCTGTCTTTGGTGACAGTTGTTTTGAGTTTCATCGAAAAGAAAAGCAAGCATAATAATACAGTTCCGATAGTTGCAATTATCAGGATGCTGTCCGGAGCAGGTTTTGTTCCAACCGGTTTTCCTTTTACAATTTGAACATAAACACTTAAGGCAAAAAATATGGTCATTCCGATATTTAAAATTTGAATTAGCCATATCCACCATTGGTTAAAGCGTTGGGTTTCCTGAAATAGTTTTTTCTTTTCCATAAGTTATAAGATTGCAATTAAAAACTTAGAAATTACTTCTGCTACAATAAGCATGATGACAAACAGAATAATGTTTTTTGTTCCTTTAGTATTGGTTGCTACCCGAAAACCGTTCCAAAACAAGGCGATAAACCAGCATAAACATACAATTCCTATTCCGGCAAAAAGTAACATGGTCAACATATCTGAAATTGAAATAGCAGGAGGGGAATTTAAGTTTTCTAGGTCAATACTTTCTAAAAGTCGTTCTGTGATTTTTTCTAGAAAACCGCCTATCTTGAATAAGGGAAGTATATAAAATGGTATGCGAGCTATGATAGAAGCACTTAAGATGTCCACCCATCTAGTTTTTTTGTTAATGCTTTTTCCGAGTATAAAAAACAATACAAACAAACTCAAAGTGTTGAGCAGGTTGTCGAGAAAAGGTTCTATCAAACTAATGTTTTCCACTAGGTGCATATCAATAATTCCATCAAAACGAGCTTTCATCAGGTAGCCGATAAAAGAACCTAGAATCGTTAGAGTTAGCCCGAAAATTAGTAGTGTTATTTCGGAATGTTTTTCGAAAGGATTGAATACAATTTTCCGGTTCATAAACTTACATGTTAAGTTGTTTTACTTTTTCAATCATATCGTCGAGTTTATTGCGAACCGTAGGGTAGCTGTTTCCTAACTTTTGAGCCATTTCTTTCAGGCTGCCACTCGACAAAAAGAATTCAAGAATGAATTGTTGTTCTTCTTCTGAAAGGCGAAGCAATACCGGCAATACAAAATGTCCTGAAATTTTTGTCTGACAGTGTGAGCAAGTGAGTTCAGATACAGATAGCGATTCTGAACAACTAGGGCAAATAACAGGAAGTCTTGGATTCATATTGTTTTTAGTTTGAATTGATAATGCAAAATTAATATTTAATTTTATTAAACAAAAATTTAATATTATTTATTTTGGTTGTGATAATTATAAATTGAATTTTTGTTGATGGCAACCAAATTGAAAGGAGGAATAAGGAAGAAATTGCTTTTGTAAATTGTTAAAAGTGTGTTTTTGAAATGATAAAGATTGCAGGTTCATAAAAAAACCTTAAATTTATCCCCTTATAATATAGTATTGTTATGAAGATGAAACATTCTCTTTTTCTCTCTGTACTGTTTTTAGGGTTGTTTTCCATGATGAGTCATGGGATGGAAAGCTCTATTTATGGAACAAAGTCAACGACTTTTGTTGCTCCTCCGACAGATATCACTTTGTGTGATGAAGACGGAAACAATACGGAAAGTATAGATCTTTCTTCGTTTGTGGATGATATTTTGGATGGTTATTCCAACGATTATCAGGTGTATTTTTTTACTTCAGAAGATGACGCAAACGATGGAGATACGGCTGCAGCTATAGATATAACCACTCCTTTTGAGGTTGCTGTAGGTGCTCCGGCACAAGTTTGGATTCGAGTACAGCATACCTCAAATTCGACAGATTTTGATATTTTCAATTTCACAATTTCTGTGAATACTCTTCCGGAGATAGTGACTCCGACGGACTATGTGTTGTGTAATGATAATGGGAACGGAGCCCAAATTTTTGACCTTACTTCGAAAGATGCAGAAATTCTTGATGGAGAAGTTGCAACGATAACATATCATGAAACTCAAGCTGATGCTGATAGTGGAACAAATGCTATAGCTACTCCGGATGCTTATTTAAGCGAAAATACTACGGTGTATGTAAGGGTAGAGAATGCTGGCGGATGTTATGTTACGACTACACTAAACCTAGTAGTGCCATTATTAAATGTTCAAGCTCCGACACCTTATGTGAGCAATTGTGATGTGAATGGCAATGGTTTGGAATTCTTTGACTTAACTACTAAAGATGATGAAATTCTTAATGGTGAGACGGCGACCGTTACGTATTACCAATCTTTAGTGGCTGCTCAAAACGGGATAAACCCTATAGCTAATCCTCAAAACTTTCAAAGTGCAGAGGGGACAATTTATGTAAGAGTTAGTGCAGAAGACTGTTTTGTGATTTATCCTTTGTTGTTGGACATTCCTCTTACGAATATTCAAGCTCCGACACCGTTAATAAGTTCTTGTGATGTTGACGGAGATGGAATGCAGGTTTTTAACTTAACCGATAAAATGGCACAAATTGCTAATGGGGAATCAGTGACTTTTTCTTTTCACTCAACAGAAGCCGGAGCTTATGCAGGAACAGGTGCTATTGCAAATCCAACTAGCTACCTTAGTGCAGATGGAGTTGTTTATGTTAGAGTAGAGGATGCTAATGGATGTTTTAAAGTTGTGGAGTTGGAATTAAAAGTGCATCATGTTATTGCTAATAATCCGAATCCGCTTTTGAATTACTTAGATCCAAGTAATAATGGGATTGTAGTATTTAACTTGAACAATGCTACTCCGCAAATTATTGCCGGAAACATCAACCCGGTTAACGTTACTTTTTACACTACAGAAGTAGCGGCGCATCTTGGTACAGGAGCGATTCCTAACCCAAATGCTTATATGAACAGTTCGAGCCCTTATTACCAAATGCTTTATGTAAGGGTAGAAGAAGTAGGCAACCCGGGTTGTTATGCGGTAGTGCCATTACACTTGATGGTTTATGACTTTGACCCGGCTCCCGGATGTCCGCTTGTAGAGGCTGATGTTTTTGATGATCAAGACGAATTGCTTTTAGGGCCATATATCTTTTGTGAGGGAGACGGAGAAGTAAATCTTACTTTAACTGCTGAGTATTTTGATGTGGGAGATACATCGGAATATGTGGTGGAATCTATACCTTATGATCCTCCATTTCCTTTTACGGGAGGCGGTGTTATTCCATTAACTCAGGATGATGTATGGTCTGATGTGATAAGCTTAGGTTTTGATTTTTGCTTCTTTGAACAAGCTTATAATAAAGTACTTGTAGCTACAAACGGTGCTATAACCTTTAGTATTCAGGGTTATGGAGGGGATTATCCTCCGGGAGGAGCGAGTGGATATCTATATTCGGCTCCAATACCTTATGCTCCGGCCGGTACAGGGCCTCCTTATAGAAATTCGATCTTTGGGGTGATGCAGGATTTATATCCTGCGCTTTCTCCTCCGAACCACTCTGTAAATTACCAAATTATAGGGACTGCTCCTTGTAGAACGTTAGTATTTAACATCTATGAGATGGGATTGTTTTCTTGTGGTCAGAGTGTGGGGACACAAACGAGCCAAATTGTGATGTATGAAACCACTAACGTAATAGAGGTGTATATCCAGAAAAGAACGCCTTGTACTACTTTTAATAGTGGTTCTGGTTTAGTGGGTATTCAAAACAGTTCGGCTACCGTGGCATATACTCCTCCAGGAAGAAATACTGGAGCATGGGAAGCATTTAACGAGGCATGGAGATTTAGTCCTAATGGTCCTTCGATTGTTGATTTTGCATGGTATCACAACGGGGAATTAATCAGCACTGATTTGTCTATTGATGTTACTGTTTCTGAATCTACGGTCTATGTAGCAGAGACTGTTTATCATTCTTGTGCAGGAGATATTATTAAAAGATTTCCGGTTTATATAGATATTGTTCCAGAATCAACAGCCGGGGATCCTCAAGACCTTATACAATGTAACAACAATATTTTTGATTTAACACAAGTTGAAGATGATATTATAAGCTCATTGGGCCCAACAGAAAACGTTGATATAACCTATCATGCTTCTTTAGAAGATTTAGAAAACTGGTGGAATATAGAATATTACGGAAACCCTATTACGGCATATCCGGCTATTTCTAACCCTCAAACTATTTATGTAAAAATTCAAGATTTTAATAGTGATTGTTATACTGTAAAAACTTTTAATCTAATACAAACTAATGCACCGACACTTCCTACGCCAAGTAATTACATTTTGTGTGATGATGAAGAAGCGGATGGTTATACAACTTTTGATCTTACGGTTAAGGGAGCTGAGATTTATCAAGGAAATGAGTTCCCAATAGCTTATTATACTTCTTTTGAAGATGCACAAAACGAGTTGAATCAGATTATGG
Organism: uncultured Flavobacterium sp.; assembly: GCA_964476555.1. Lineage (GTDB taxonomy): Bacteria > Bacteroidota > Bacteroidia > Flavobacteriales > Flavobacteriaceae > Flavobacterium. The sequence goes on along the minus strand of CAYZBA010000041.1, from coordinate 183 downwards.
TTCCTAATAACTATACGAACCTGTCGAATCCTCAGACTATATGGGTAGGAGTAGGTTCTGGAGACTGTCTTTCTATCACTAGTTTTGATTTGATTGTAACAGAACCCGGAACTTTGCCATCTCCGACCCCTATAGAAGTTTGTGATGACAACAATGACGGTTATGCATTATTTAACTTAACTC
>CAYZBA010000040.1:0-14954 GCA_964476555.1 uncultured Flavobacterium sp. | reverse complement strand
CACAGTTCTTTCTTTATACTAGACAGACATAGTTTCCGAAGTGATTCTATAAAAAATAGTATTGAGTAAGGTGGTTTTTGAAGAATTATTCTTCAAGGAAAGAGGAAGCAGCAATGCTTCCTTTTTTTTTGAAAAAGTTTTACGTAAATTTACAGCCAAAACTCACACTCTCAAACCTGTTTTATGGATATTCGCGTATTAGTTGTTGATGATGATGTGGCATTCTGTACGTTGCTGCATACATTCTTAAAGAAAAAGGGTTTCACGGTTTCCAATGCTTTTACAGGTAAGGAGGCTACAGAAATTGTTGAGAAAGAAGTCTTTGATGTGGTTATTACCGATATTAGACTTCCGGACAGTGACGGGTTGCAAATCCTGAAAAAAGTCAAAGAAAAAAATTTCGAAACTCAGGTAATCCTGATGACTGGTTACACGGATATCAAAACAGCTGTAAACGCTATGAAACAGGGTGCTTTTGATTATGTAGGTAAACCTATCAATCCGGATGAGCTTTTGCATACGATAAAAGCAGCTCTCTCTAAAAAAGAGTCAGCTCCAGCAACGACTTCACCAACAAAAACCAGTTCAGGTAGTCAGGAAAATCCTGATTTTGTAAAAGGTGTTAGCTCTGTTTCAAAAAAACTTCAGGAATACATCGACTTAGTAGCACCCACAAACATGTCGGTTTTGATTATTGGAGATAGTGGAACCGGAAAAGAATACATCGCTCGTTCTATCCATAATCAAAGTAAAAGAAAAGACAAACCATTCATTCCTGTAGATTGCGGAGCTATACCGAAAGATTTGGCTTCGAGTGAATTCTTCGGTCACTTGAAAGGTTCGTTTACCGGAGCTATCAACGATAAGATAGGACATTTTGAAGCCGCAAACGGAGGAACAATTTTTTTAGATGAAATTGGGAACTTGTCGTATGATGTACAAGTACAACTTTTGAGAGCTTTACAAGAACGAAAAGTAAAACCAATCGGTAGCAATAAAGAGGTTGATGTCAACATTAGAGTTATTGCTGCGACGAATGAAGATTTAGCTGAAGCCGTTAAAAAAGGAGAGTTTAGAGAAGACTTGTATCACAGATTGAATGAGTTTAGCATCAAAGTGCCTAAACTTTCTGAACGAAAAGACGATTTAATGATTTTTGCTCATCATTTCTTGAGAAAAGCTAACGAAGATTTAGAGAAAAACGTAGAAAACTTTAGCCCGGAAGTGGTTAATCTGTTCAAAAAATACCCTTGGTATGGTAACCTTCGTGAGATGAAAAACATCATCAAACGTTGTGTGTTGCTAGCCAAAGGCAACGAGATTACCCTTGATGTATTGCCTTCTGAAATGTTGGAAGTTCCACAAGAAACCAATAAGAGTTTTTCACTTTATTCGCATTCCAACGAAGAGCAAATCATCAGAAAAGCCTTACAAGAAGTCAATTATAACAAAACCAAAGCAGCCGTTTTGCTCAACATTGACCGAAAAACGCTTTATAATAAATTGAAATTATATAACATCGAATTATAAAAAAAGGCTGTCATTGACAGCCTTTTTACTTTTGTGAAATCTAGATTAATCGAATTTCATTTTGTCTATGAAATCATTGATAGATTCTTTGGTTTCTCCGGTTTTTTTCTGGATTTTACCAATTAGTTCATCCTCTTTTCCTTCTTCGTAAAGTAGTTCATCATCAGTAAGGTTTCCCCACTTTTGTTTTAGATTTCCTTTGATCTGATTCCAGTTTCCTTTTAATTTGTCTTTTAATACACTCATGATTTTGGTTTTTAAAAATTAATAAAAATGTTTTTGGGTTTCAAAACCCACTTAATCTAACGGTTTACGACCGGAAATGATATTGTACAATATCACTACAATTGCTATTACAAGCAATACATGAATTAGATTTCCTAATCCCATTCCGTTTCCTACACCTAGTAAACCAAGTAACCAGATGATAATACAAATCGTTGCTACGAGCCATAATAAACTTCTCATAATAAATAGTTTTAAAGGTTAATATTAGTTTGATTGTTATTGTTTTTAGTCGGTTTGTTCATCAATAGGAATTGCTTTTATGAATTCATCGAAGGCTAAACCGTAATTAGAATCGCTACCATAAACATCAAGAATGAAACCTGTATTTCCGTCTTGATCTTCTAATAAATACAGAATCGTATTATCACCCGGATCAGACATTCCTTCGAATCTATAGGTTTTGATAATCTTTAAATGATTTGGTTTATAATTTTTCCCAAAAGCTTGCATCTCTTCTGTTTCTGTGAATTTAAATTCATTGTACAAGTCTTTCTCTTTCAGCTTTTCCATAATTTCTGAAAGGGTACACATAGGAGAAGGCAATGCTTTATCTTTTTTAGGCTTTTCCATAATCTTGATGTATTTGTTTTAGTTTTAGTTGAAAATAAAAAGACAAAACAAGTGCCGATTCTCAATTAGTTGTGATTTTTCTCATAAAATCATTGAAAACAAACAGCTTCTGGAGGCTTTTGTAAAATAATTATAAAACTTATTAATAGGGTTCTTTGTGGATAATGGGCAAAATTTTACCCATGAAAAGGAAAAATCAAAGTACATTTTAGGTTGAATTTGGCTTTTAATTCACATTTTTTGTTTAAACTTGAAGGTTTATTTCAAATTTCAAACTATGAATATCAAAAAACTCGTTTTGTTTTTGCTGTTAAGTGCTGTAAGTGTTTCAGCACAACAGAAAATCACTTTAGAAGAAATCTGGGGCGGAGCTTTCCGAACTCAAGGGATGCAAGAGCTTCAAGCTATGAAAAACACCAATGAATATACGGTACTCAACCGAAATTCGATCGATTTGTATGATTTCGCTACATTAGAAAAGAAGAAAACGCTCTTTTCGACCAAAGAGTTTTCTATTGACAGTTATACTTTCGACCAAAGCGAAAACAAAATTTTAATAGCTTCAAATTCGGAATATATTTACAGACATTCCTTCACTGCTGATTTTTATGTGTATGATATTTCTACTCAAAAACTGCAAAAAATAACTGAGAAACAAATACAAGAGCCTCTTTTTTCACCTGACGGAAAAAAAGTAGCCTATGCTTTTGAGAATAATCTTTACATCTATGATTTAGAGGCTCAAACGGATATTCAAATCACTACAGACGGGAAGAAGAATCACATCATCAACGGAATTACCGATTGGGTATATGAAGAGGAGTTTGCTTTTGTTCGTGCTTTTGAGTGGAGTAAATCAGGGGATAAGATTGCATATTTAAAGTTTGACGAATCTCAAGTTCCTGAATTTTCGATGGACATCTACAATAGCGGATTGTACCCGGCACAATATGTGTTTAAATATCCGAAAGCTGGAGAGAAAAATTCGGAGGTTTCACTTCATATGTATGACGTGAATCAAAAAACAACACAACAAATTGCACTCGGAAACTACCAAGACTTTTATATTCCGAGAATTAAATGGACTAATGATAACAATTATCTGAGTGTTCAGGTGATGAATAGACACCAAAACAATTTGGATTTGCATTTTGTGGATGCTAGAACCGGGACTACAAAAATTGTCTTAAACGAAAAAGACAAATATTACATCGATATCACAGATAATCTGACGTTCCTAGATGACAATAGCTTTATCTGGACATCCGAAAAAGATGGGTTCAACCACATTTATCATTATGACAAAAACGGAAAATTACTCAACCAAGTAACTAAAGGAAATTGGGAGGTAACGGATTATTACGGTTATGATGCTAAAACAAAAAAGATTTTTTATCAATCGGTAGAAAATGGTTCTATCAATCGTGATGTGTATGCTATCGGGTTGAATGGGAAAAACAAAGTTCGTTTGTCTTCTGAAACCGGAACGAATAAAGCCACTTTCAGCCCAAACTATCAGTATTTTATTAATTCTTATTCTTCGGCGACACAACCTCCGAAATATACTTTAGTAGAAACTAAAACTAAAAAACAACTTAAAATTATTGTAGAGAATTCCGCTTTATTGAAAAAGTTGAGTAAATACGATTTGCCGGAAAAAGAATTTTTTGTGCTAAAAACCGAAGGAGGTCAAGAGCTTAACGCTTGGATGATTAAGCCTAAGAATTTTGACCCTTCTATGAAATATCCTGTTTTGATGCATCAATATTCAGGACCAGGTTCTCAACAAGTGGATAATGCTTGGCACAGCATGGATGATTATTTCCATTTTTTGCTTACTCAAGAAGGTTATATAGTCGTGACTGTTGACGGGCGTGGAACAGGTTACAGAGGAGCCGAATTCAAAAAATGTACATATAAAGAACTTGGAAAATATGAAGTAGAAGACCAAATTGATGCTGCCAAAACCATAGGAAACTATCCTTATGTTGACAAAAACCGCATCGGAATTTGGGGCTGGAGCTTCGGAGGTTTTATGTCTTCTAACTGTATTTTGAAAGGAAATGATGTGTTCTCACTTGCTGTAGCAGTAGCTCCGGTTACGAGTTGGAGGTTTTATGACACAATTTACACAGAGCGTTACATGCAAACTCCACAAGAAAACCCAAGTGGTTATGACGATAACTCTCCTATCTTTTTTGCAGATAGACTTAAAGGGGATTTTCTATTGATTCATGGTTCTGCAGACGATAATGTTCACGTTCAAAACACAATGCTCATGGTAGAAGCCCTTGTGAGAGCCAACAAACAGTTTGATTGGGCTATTTATCCGGACCGTAATCACGGAATTTATGGAGGACCAACACGTTTGCAACTCTATACCAAAATCAAAAATTTTATTGTGGAAAAACTATAAAAAACAAAAATGCCCTGACTATACAATCAGGGCATTTTTTATATGTGAATATTTAGAATTCTAATTTCTTTTTTCGAAGTTCGAAATTTTGCCCTAGATATACTTTTCTTACCATTTCGTCTTGAACAAGCTCTTCAGGAACTCCGGCTTTCAGGATAGCTCCTTCGAACATCAAGTAGGTTTTGTCTGTAATAGCTAAGGTTTCCTGCACGTTGTGGTCTGTTATCAAGATTCCGATGTTTTTGTTTTTTAGCTGAGCTACGATTCTTTGAATGTCTTCAACGGCTACCGGGTCAACTCCTGCAAAAGGTTCATCTAGGAGGATGAATTTTGGGTCGGTAGCCAAAGCTCGAGCAATTTCTGTACGTCTTCGCTCTCCTCCGGAAAGTAAGTCACCACGATTTTTTCTGATGTGTTGCAAGCTGAATTCGTCTAAAAGCTCTTCCAATTTCGCCAATTGCTCTTTTTTGGAAAGTTTCGTAAGCTGCAAAACACTCAGGATATTATCTTCGATAGAGAGTTTTCTGAAAACTGATGCTTCCTGAGCCAAATACCCGATTCCGTGTTGTGCTCGTTTATACATCGGGAATTCTGTGATATCCGTATCGTCTAAATAAATTTTTCCTCCGTTGGGCTTAACGAATCCTACGATCATATAAAAAGAGGTAGTTTTCCCGGCTCCGTTGGGTCCTAGAAGACCTACGATTTCTCCTTGGCTTACCTCAACCGAAACTCCTTTTACTACGGTTCGCTTTTTATAGGTTTTAATTAAATTATCTGCTCTTAGTTTCATACATAATGCTTTGCAAAAGCAAAGGTAGTTTTTTTTATTGAACCCGCTTTGACTTTTTAGATAAAGCAAACCTTAGTTTTAGATTTGAGTATTTTTTATTATAATTTATTGTTTAACAAAAAATTAAGTTTTATTTTTGAAGAAATGAATTTGGAATTTTTTCCGAATAGTACTTGTTAAACAGCTTCAATAAATAAAAAAATCACTATGAAACACACACTACAACTTTTACTTTTTCTGGTAATTGGCTATACTGCTAAAGCTCAATATACTTTCATACCAGATGCTGGTTTTGAACAAGAACTTATTTATCAAAATATAGACAGTGACGGAGTTGTAAACGGACAAGTTCTCACAAGTGATATAGAGAATGTAACACAACTTATTATAGATGGTTGGGATAGTCCTTATATTGAAGACTTAACAGGAATTCAGGATTTTTCGAATCTTGAGACACTAATCATTCTTTATACAGGAATAACAGAATTGGATGTAAGTCAAAATCTACAGTTAAAAATATTAGATTGTAGTAGTAATAACCTGACTGCATTGGATGTTTCTTCCAACACACTATTAGAAGAGTTATATATTGGAAATTACGGAATAGATGTGGGGCCTTTTAATTTGATTGAGGAAATAGATTTAAGTCAAAATCCTAATATTAAAATTTTGGATGCTTTTGATTCTTCTATAAAGAAAATTAATTTGAAAAATGGGAACAATAATCCTGATATGAGTATTGGAGTTGCACTTTTTCCTTGGGGGATGGATGAACCCGATTATGACCCAAATGAAATTTGGAAAACCGTTTGTATAGAAGTAGATGATGTTGAAGCTGCTCTAAATAATTTAGCACCTTATTCAGATTGGCAGATAACTACATGGAATCATGTTGCGGTGATTTTTACAGATGATGTCACAGCTTGTGCTTTAGGAATATCTGATTTTCAGAGAAATGAAATAAGCGTCTATCCGAATCCTGTATCTGATGTTTTATACTTTGATGAAGCTGATTCCGAAATAGAAAAAATCATTTTCTATGATATTTCGGGTCGAAAAGTTTTAGAGCAAAATCAAGTGAATGCTATTGATGTTTCTCATTTAGAAAAAGGAACCTATATTCTTAAAATAGTTGTTGAGCAAGGAATACAAACAAAAAAAATAATCATACACTAATCACTATGAAACACACACTACAACTTCTATTTTTTCTTGCTATCAGCTATACGGCTAAAGCACAATATACTTTGATACCAGATTCTGGTTTTGAGCAAGCTCTTATTAATTTGAATATAGACAGTGAGGGAATTCTTGATGGCCAAGTACTAACAAATGATATCGAAAATGTTACGGAACTAATCTTTTTAGATAATTATCATATCACTGATCTGACAGGAATAGAAGATTTTGCGGCTTTAGAAGTTCTGAATCTCAATCATAATTTCGATCTAACTTCACTTGATGTATCAAATAACTTAGCTTTACGAATTCTAGATGTTTCACAAAATTCACTTACAGAACTCGATTTATCTAATAACCTTCTTCTTGAAGAATTATATTGTGGAAATCCAACAGATGACGTTTGGCCTCAAAACGAAATAGTTCATTTAGATTTAAGTCAAAACCCAAACATTCAAATTTTGTGGGCAGAAAATATGTTTTCGTTATTGAACGGAGGTATCAACCTGGCTAACGGAAACAACGAAACTGCAATGCATATCAATGTGATGCGTTCAGGTATGGATTGGACAGATGATACACCAATTTGTATTCAAGTCGATGATGCCCAAGCTGCTATAAACGGAGAATCTCCTTATTCAGATTGGACAGTTATTGGAGGGCATTTCTATTCAGAAAAAGCATGTGCTTTGAGTATTTCCGGTTTTGAGAAAAATGAGATAAGCATGTATCCGAATCCTGCTTCAGATAGTGTAATTCTTGAGAATTTAGAAGGGAATACATCTATTAATATTCTAGATTTTACCGGAAAACGAATCTATACTACTCAAACGGTTCATGAAAGCTTACAGTTAGATCTTACAGACTTTATAAAAGGAATATATTTGGTTCAAATAATAAGTCGAGATAAGACTATGGTGAAAAAGTTAGTGGTAAATTAGACAAACATAAAATTATCAAAATCATTAAAAAACAACCTTAAGGCAAGTTCTTAGGGTTGTTTTTTAGTTTCTTAAAAAAGAAAAAAGTCTATATTTGTAACCGAGTTTTAAAAATAACACAATGAGAACCATCGATACCATTAATTTTTCAGGCAAAAAAGCCTTAATCAGAGTAGATTTCAACGTTCCTTTAGACGAAAACTTTAACGTAACCGATGCTAACCGTATCGAAGCTGCCAAATCAACTATCGACAAAATCTTAAACGATGGCGGAAGCGTGATTTTGATGTCACACTTAGGCAGACCAAAAGCTAAAGAAGAAAAATATTCACTTAAACATATCGTTAGCAAAGTGAGCGAAGTGCTTGGCAGACCTGTAATTTTTGCCACAGACTGCATCGGTAGCGAAGCTGAAGAAAAAGCTAAAAACCTGAAAAGTGGAGAGGTGTTACTTTTAGAAAACCTTCGTTACTACAAAGAAGAAGAAGCCGGAGATGTTGAGTTTTCTAAAAAACTGGCTCAATTAGGAGATGTGTATGTGAATGATGCTTTCGGAACAGCTCACAGAGCTCACGCTTCAACTACTATTATTGCTCAATTCTTCCCTAATGATAAATATTTCGGTCACCTTTTAGCCAAAGAAATCGAAAGCCTTGACCGAGTATTGAAAAACAGCGAAAAACCTGTTACAGCTATTTTAGGAGGTTCAAAAGTATCTTCTAAAATCACGGTTATCGAAAATATTTTAGACAAAATTGACCATCTGATTATTGGTGGAGGTATGACTTTTACGTTCGTCAAAGCTTTGGGCGGACAAATCGGAAACTCCATTTGCGAAGACGATAAACTCGACTTAGCATTAGAGATTTTAGCCAAAGCAAAAGAGAAAAACGTATCTGTACATTTACCAGTAGATATGGTGATTGCGGATGCTTTTTCGAATGATGCGAATACTAAAACAGCCAACGTAAACGAAATTCCTGACGGATGGCAAGGTTTGGATGTAGGCGAAAAAACATTAGAAAACTTCAAACAAGTAATTCTTGATTCGAAAACGATTCTTTGGAACGGACCTGTAGGCGTTTTTGAAATGGAAAAATTTGCTGTCGGAACCATTAAACTTGGAGACTTTATTGCAGAAGCAACTAAAAATGGGGCTTTCTCACTTGTAGGAGGTGGAGATTCAGTAGCGGCAGTGAAACAATTTGGCTTAGAATCGAAGATGAGTTACGTTTCAACAGGAGGTGGAGCTATGCTTGAAATGCTTGAAGGAAGAATTTTACCTGGAATTCAGGCAATATTGGGTTAATTTTTTCGTTACCAACTATGATTTAACTTTATTTTCAGATGCCTTACTCAGTAAATTTTTTAGGTTTGTAAATCTAAATGATTTTCAATGTATTGAAAATCAAAACAATAAAAACAAATGGCTAGTATAAAAAACAAACTTCTTTACACTTTCATACTATGTGGAACTTTTTGGCTAAGTACTGCTCAAGAAAGCATGGTGGAAGATGAAAATTTCATCGAACCCCCGAAAATGACGGTGCTAGACTCCATTAAAAAAAGTTTTGTGAAGTATGACAAAGTAGCCAAAATCGATAATCTTTGGCTAAAAGAGTTGGCATCTGCATCAGAGATTACTCCGGATTCAACTATGAGAATTGACAGCCTCAACATAGATGAAGAGGTTGCTTTTGACTTACCGGTAGAAGTTCTGAAAGCAAGACTTAAAAAATTGGATGAGAAATCTCCGTTTGATATAGAATACAATCCTGCTCTAGAAAACGTAATTAAATCGTTTTTAAAGAATAGGAAAAAGACCTACGAACGGCTGATGGCTTTGTCTGACTATTATTTCCCTTTATTTGAAGAAAAACTGGCAAAATATCATATTCCGCTTGAGCTAAAATATTTAGCGATAGTAGAATCAGCTCTTAATCCGAGAGCCATTTCAAGAATGGGAGCTTCCGGTCTGTGGCAATTTATGCTTCCTACAGGAAGGGCTTATAATTTGAACGTGAATTCCTATGTAGATGAGAGATATGATCCAATAAAAGCCACAGAGGCAGCATGTCAATACCTTTCGTCTTTATATAACATGTATGGCGATTGGGATTTGGCTTTAGCAGCTTATAATGCCGGGCCGGGAAATGTAAACAAAGCTATCAGACGTTCTGGAGGGAAAACCAATTATTGGAACATCCGGAAAAATCTACCAAGAGAGACACAAGGCTATTTGCCGGCTTTCTTGGCTACGATGTATATTTTTGAATACCATAAAGAACACAATATTCAACCTCAACGCTCGCACATTGCTCGAATCGAAACGGATACAGTAATGGTGAAAAGACAAATGAGTTTTACTCAAGTTTCTGACTTGTTGGATGTAACGGTTGAAGAATTGAGGTTTTTGAACCCTTCTTATAAACTCGATATTATTCCGTTTATGTCAGATAAGCCTCATTATCTGAGGCTTCCGTTAGATAAAGTCGGGATATTTGTAGCCAACGAAGAAGCCATTTATGCTTATATAGACATAGAAAACAGCAAAAAAGAAAAAGTAATTCCGTTTACTGAAGAGGCTGCCGTGACTACGAAATATCATACCATTCGTAGAGGAGATACTCTGAGTAGTATTGCTCGAAAATACGGTGTTTCGGTAAACAACCTCAAAAAATGGAATAATCTAAAGGGAACAAACATCCGAGCAGGGCAAAAGTTGAAGATAATGTAGAAAGAAGAATGCTTTTTGATAAAGGTTGATTACTCTTCAAAAAGGCATAAAGAAGGTTTCAACTTAAAGAACAAGTTATGAAGAAGGTTTGGTTGTTTGTTTTGGCTTTTGGGCTATTTTCCTGTGACAAAAGCCCTATAGAACTAGAGGAATCGACAGGCGATATCAATCATTTAACCGTCTTGATAGAAGACGCTTTGTGGAAAGGGGAAGTAGGTGATTTTATTCGCAAAAAATTCGCTGCTTCTGTAGAAGGGTTACCTCAAGAAGAACCTGTTTTTAGTCTTGTTCAGCATACAGACAAAAGTGGAGATGATTTTTTCTGTAAGAATCGGAATATTCTCATTGTTGAGAAGACGACAGAAAACTTTTTTGAAATCCGTAACGATGATTTTGCGCTGAATCAAAACGTAATTTATATTTCGGGAAAAAATACGCCGGAAATCCTGAAAATTATTGAACAGCAGTCGGATAGCATTATCAAAGTGCTGAAAACATCCGAAATTATAGAGGCTCAAAATCTCATGGAATTGTCTCCACTCGATACTAAAAAAATCTATGATAAATTTGGAATAAACCTTATTATTTCTTCCGATTATAATTACGTCTTAGAAGGAGAGAATTTCTTGTGGCTCAGAAAAGAAATTCAAAACGGAAATGCGAATTTAATTATTTATACTACACCTCAGATTCCATCAGAAGATCGAAATGTTTTGATTTCGCAAATAACCTCCAATAGGGATTCTATCGGAGCAAAATATATCAGATCTAGAGGAGAAGAGTCTACCGGGATGATGACCGAGCAATCGTATTCTCCATACTTTAGTCAGCTTACTTTTTCCGGCAGAGAAGCATATGAAATGAAGGGCACATGGGAGATTAAAGATGCTTTTATGTCTGGACCATTCATTAACTATACGATAGTAGATAAAAATTCAGGTAAAAATATTATTCTGGAAGGCTTTTCGTATTCGACATCCTCAAAAAGAGATATCATGCACGAGCTGGAAGCTATCATTAAATCAGTAAAATTTCAATAATGGGAATTAAGTGGCAAGTTAAAGCTTTTGAAGATCTTACCGTACAAGAACTTTATGGACTTTTACGACTAAGAGAACAGGTTTTTATTATTGAACAAGATTGTATTTATCCTGATTTAGACAACAAAGATCAAAAAGCTTTACATATTCTGGGGGTTTCCGATGATGAAGTTGTCAGTTATGCTCGAATTTTTAGACCTGGAGACTATTTTGAAACAGCTTCTATTGGTAGAGTTGTAACCCATAAAGCCTATAGAAATAAAAAAGTAGGTTATACTCTAATGCAAAAAAGTATTGCTGCTGTTGAGCAGTATTTTGGCCAGACGATTATAACCATTTCGGCGCAAAGATACCTAACCGGATTTTATGAAAGCTTAGGTTTTATACAAGTTGGCGAAGGATATCTCGAAGATAACATCCCACACATCCGAATGGTAAAACAGTAAGTTTGTTACAATTTAATTTTTACTGTTTTTACTACTTGATCTTCGATTACCTCATTAAGGCTAATAGAAAGTATTTTACTGTTTTTTTCATAAGAAACAGATAGTTTTTCTACTTTATAATATCCAGCTATTCCTTTGCAATAGCAGTGTACTCCAAATAATTTTTTATTAGGGGTAAATTCTTTAAAATCAGATTCTAACATTCTATTGCTGATTTCGAAGATAATTTCTTCTTGATAATGACCGTCTGATAGATTTTCGTCTTTGTTACGGTCGTATTTATAAGTGATAACTGTAGTGTTGTCAGCATCTTGTAGTTCATAATACATGCCTGTATCGGTATTGTCTATAACTTTCAAAGATTTGTTTTTAGATACCTCTACAGCACAAATACCATCTTTAGGGCAGCTGTCATCAGGTTTAGATGTGGTTTCTTTTTTAGAAGTACATGAAAATAGCAGTATCGAAAAGCATAAAAGAATAGTTGGTTTCATAATTAAATAGTTTTTTTCAGGCACAAGATACAAAAAAGTTGATAAAAGCGTTTTGTCTTACAGAGAAATTTCAGATGATAGTGAAGATTGGATAAATTGTCTATCTTTGATAAATTTGTTACTATGAAGGCTGTAAAAAATATACTTTTTGTTTTAGCATTTGTTTTTTCTGTATATGTTCAAGGGTCGTTTATTTTGCTCCCGATGGATGAAACTTCTCAGCAAAATCACCTGAAGGCATACGGAATCACGTATTGGGTCCTTAAACAAGAGCTCAATGTGAGTTGGCTTTTGAATTACAGAGGTGGTTCGTTTTTGCTTCCGGATACAGAAAAAATTCGTAAAGAATGTCAGATTAGAGGAGTGAGTTATGAATTGCTTACAGACGCTCAAGCCAATGCTATTTTAGAAGAAATTAGCAGCCCTTCTCAAAATATGGAAACTGTGATTTTGGAAAAAGCTCCTAAAATCGCGGTTTATACTCCGAAAGGCAAAAATCCGTGGGATGATGCCGTAACTATGGTACTTACCTATGCGGAGATTCCGTTTGATGAAATTTATGACGAAGAAATCCTAAACGATGCTTTACTGCTTTACGAATGGTTGCACTTACACCACGAAGACTTTACGGGACAGTACGGGAAGTTTTTTGGTGCTTATAGGAATGCTCCGTGGTACATTCAACAGAAGAAAGAAGCCGAGGAATTAGCTAAAAAGCTAGGTTACAGCAAAGTTTCTGAGCAAAAGTTGGCCGTAGCCTTAAAAATTAGAGATTATGTATTGGGCGGAGGTTTTATGTTTGCTATGTGTTCGGCTACAGATAGTTTTGACATTGCCTTGGCAGCAGAAGGAATAGATATTTGTGAGTCAATGTTTGATGGTGACCCTAGCGAGCCTGATTATCAGTCAAAAATTGATTATTCGAAAACCTTTGCTTTTAAAGACTTTATCTTAGAACGAAACCCGGTTGTATATGAGTTTTCAGATATTGATACTACTCAAGACAGAGTGAAAGCTTTCCCGATGGAGAAAGACTATTTTACTCTAATGGATTTTTCTGCTAAATGGGATCCTATTCCAACGATGCTTTGCCAAAACCATACGCAGCTCATTAAAGGCTTTTACGGTCAAACCACTGCTTTTGCTTCGGATAAAGTAAAGTCGGATGTCTTAATTTTAGGAGAGATGAAGATTAACGGTGAAGCTCGATATATTCACGGAACTCGCGGTAAGGGAATGTTTACCTTCTATGGAGGTCACGACCCTGAAGATTATCAGCACAGAGTGGGAGATGCTCCAACGGTTTTAGATTTACATCCAAATTCTCCGGGTTATAGGTTGATTCTCAACAATGTGCTTTTCCCGGCAGCTCGAAAGAAACCTCAAAAAACATAATATTAAATAGAATCGGTCCTAGTGGCCGATTTTTATTTTTTAACAAATTCGAAAAACATGCCTTTCTAAAACACTTTTTTTAAAGTTCGTTCAATAAAAACCTTTTGTTTGTTCTTTATTTGAATAAGAGGCGAATCAATACTCTTTTATTTCTAATTCTTTTGTAAATGATTGTATAAAGAAAAGTTAAAGTTTTTCTTTGTTATTTAAATGTACATGCCTATATTTGGGGTTCTTAACTTTAAACCAAAACTCTTATGAAAAGATTTTTACTCTTATCAACAATGTTTTTATTGTTGTTTACGAGTAGAGGATACTGTCAATTCGTTGAAGATTTCGAAGGAGGTATCCCGGCTACTTGGACAACATTCAAAACACTTAATGGTACAGTGGTTGCTCCAGCTCCAAACGTTCCGAATTGGGTGTCGAGCACAACAAACGTGTGTCCTGATACTGGTGGTACAGTAGCCTATGTTGACCGTTTAAACATTGGAGCAGGTAACGTATCTGAAAGTTGGCTTGTAACAGAGGCCATAACTGTCCCTTCAAATCCAAGGTTGTTTTTTAGAGCAAGACAAACTTTAGCAGGGGATTCAGGATTAACGAAGTTATTTATTAGAATTTCAACTACTTCGCCAATTGAAACGGCAAGTTTTACGCAATTGTTAGAGCTTTCTGAAACACAGTTAAATCCTACGGGTTGGGATGTTTGTTTCGACCATAATGACATTGAAATTCCAAGTAGTTATGTAGGACAAACTGTTTATATTGCTTTTGTTAAACAAGATACTCAACCAGGGGCAGCGCCTCAAGCTGATCGTATTATTTTAGATGATGTAAAAGTTGTTGAGGCATGTATGCCTCCAACAGGTTTGGGAGCTACACCCGGATCTACCACGGCAGAACTTACTTGGACAGGTACTGCTGCTGCAGGTTGGGAAGTGGAAGTTCTTGAAGGTGTAAATGTCCCTAACACAGGGTTCCCAACACATACAGGAAACACTGTTCCTTTTGAAGTTACAGGTCTAGCTGACTCTACACCGCATACTTACTATGTTAGAGCAAATTGTGGTGATAGCTATAGCCCATGGGCAGGACCTTTTACTTTCACGACGAATCAAATCC
>CAYZBA010000039.1:0-14972 GCA_964476555.1 uncultured Flavobacterium sp. | reverse complement strand
CCAAAGCCGCTACCGCATGACCCGGCATCTCAATTTCAGGAACAATCGTGATGTGCCTTTGTCCGGCATAGGCCACCACCTCTTTGATATCTTCTTGAGTGAAATAACCTCCGTAGCGAATGTCGTCATATTTCTGGTCGACATACTTCCCTACCATCGTGCCGTTTCGATAAGCACCAACCTCTGTGAGTTTCGGATATTTTTTGATTTCAATCCTCCACCCTTGATCATCCGTAAGATGCCAATGAAACGTATTAAACTTATATTGTGATAAATAATCAATATATTGCTTTACTTGCTCTTTGTCGAAAAAATGTCTACAGACGTCAAGATGCATACCCCTCCATTTGTATTTTGGAGCATCAGATATGCTAAGATGAGTCACTTTTAGATTCTTTCTTTCCAAAGGCAACAACTGAATCAATGACTGAATTCCGTAAAATATCCCATGATTGTCCGAAGCTTTAATCGAAACTCCACTGCTGTTGACTTCCAATTCATAAGCTTCTTTAGGCATCGTAGACATAGGAGTAATCTCTAAACTTATATAATTGGTTTTTGGCTTTTTGTCAGAAAATGAAAGATCTATACCGTGTTTTTCTTTAATGTAATTCTGTAAATAGTCGACTTCGGGCAGTGTACCGTTAGAGGTGATAATGGTTTTTTCGCTGATAGTAAAGCTGCCTTCATAAATCGTCATTTTCTCAGGTTGCGGAATGATGGCTACCGAATGTTGAGCCCAAGATATCAGCGGAAAAAACAATAGGAAAAGAAGTCGTACTTTTTTCATTGCCACACGGTTTTAAAGTCCTAAAACTGCAAATTTAGCGGTTATTTTAGTATCTTTGACAAATAAAATTCTATTTATGGCTTCTGATAAAAAAACAATCTTTAGCGGAATTAAATTATTAGCATTCGCTCTCCCTCTCCTATTTATTGGCCCATCTATTATCTATAGCGCCTTTAATAACAAAGAGCACTTCTTATATTACCCCGTACTAATCCTGGGAATCATCTGTTGTATACTGGCAATGTTCTTTATTTTTAAAGGCGTAAAAACTATGACCAACGGATTTTTTAACGAAAAATAAACGGCTTCAAGAAAGAAAACTAATATCACTACCATGAGAAAAATCACTCTCTTTCTAGGTTTACTTCTACTTACATCTTGCTATAATCAAGAACGAAACTGTACCGACTTCAAAACCGGTAAATTCAAATTTGAATACGAAATCGACGGGGTAACCCAAACAACCTACTTCGAACGTTTCGACTCTATAGAAATCGAAAACTTCGAAGGAAAAATCGATACTTCGTCCGTAAGATGGATTAACGATTGCGAATACATCCTACAAAAACTCAATCCTAAAAATCGTCAGGAAAAAAAAGCCGTTCACATGAAAATATTAACCACAACAGAAAATTCCTATACGTTTGAATTCTCTATTGTGGGCGATACTAAAAAACAAAAAGGAGTGGTTACAAAAGTGGAGTAACTCTACAATACATTCAACACTTGCTCTTTAATCTTCTCGAGCTCGTCTTTCATCTGAACGACAAGCTTTTGCATCTCTGCATGGTTAGATTTCGAACCCATAGTGTTGATCTCTCTTCCAATTTCTTGAGTGATAAAACCAAGCTTACGACCCGTAGATGATTCCGTATTCATGGTCTGTAAAAAGTAGTTTAAGTGGTTTTCTAAACGTACTTTTTCTTCGGTAATATCATATTTTTCCAAGTAATAGATCAATTCTTGCTCAAAGCGATTCTCGTCTATGTTCTCTTTTAAATCACTCAAAGCCTCTCTCAAACGAGTTTTAATGGTTTCAACTCGCTCCTTGTCATAAGACACCGTTTTGTGCATCAAAGCTCTGATAATCTCAATGCGGTTTACGAAGTCCTTCTGTAAAACTTTTCCTTCGCTAGATCTAAAGTTTTTAAAATTTTCGATAGCCTCGTTAATCGTTTTCTGCACTTGTTGCCATTCATCTTCGTCTATTTCGTCTCTATCGGTCTTTAGAGCATCCGGCATACGTACAGCCATCTTCATAAGCTCCGTAGGATCCGCATCAGGAATAATGCTTTGCATCTGAGAAATATAAGACTTTACAATAGGAGCATTTATCTTACAAGAAGTTTCCTCGGCAGTGATCTCTACATAAATCGAAAAATCAATCTTCCCACGTTCTGCCTGTTCTGCAATCTGAGTTCTTAACGCAAATTCTTTGTCTTTATAATTGGAAGGGATTCTTACGTTTAAATCTAAATTTTTGCTATTCAGCGATTTGATTTCAACCGAAATCTTTTTGGTCGGGAGTTGCAACACGGCTTTCCCAAAGCCTGTCATAGACTGCATCATAATCTTTCAATTTTTCAGGGGGTAAAAGTAAGGATTTTTTTTACAATCTACTGCTACACATGATTTTTAAACAATTTTATAAGAGTTTCGGTTCTTTATAAAAAGTGATACCTTTGTTTCAACATATAAAATGACTATGAAAATCATTATCATCAACGGCCCTAACCTAAACCTACTCGGAAAAAGGGAACCCGAAATATACGGAAGTCAAACTTTTGAAGACTTTTTCATCACGCTTCAAAGCGAATTCAAACATATCGAAATCGAATACTTCCAAAGCAATATCGAAGGGGAACTCATCAACAAACTTCATGAAACCGGCTTCTCTTATGATGGCATTATCCTAAACGCAGGAGCTTATACCCATACGTCAATAGGTATTGCAGATGCCATTAAATCCATAACCACTCCGGTCATAGAAGTACACATTTCCAATACCTTCTCCAGAGAAACTTTCAGACATCAATCTTATATCGCTCCGGTAGCCAAAGGAATAATAATCGGGTTCGGCCTCGATAGCTACCGATTGGCCCTAAAAAGCTTTTAATGGTCGCCCCAAAAAATAAAAAAACCTGCGAAAGCAGGTTTTGCTATTTTAATAAGCCAATAAATTCAAAAGTTCTTTTTCAAATCGACCTTTAGGCAAATATTGGTCTTCGAGATTCTTCGTAAACGGAATCGGAGTCTCTATACTTCCTACTCGTTTTACAGGAGCATCCAACCATTCAAAACAATTCTCCGTAATCATAGCCGAAATGTCGCTGGCTACACCTCCGAAAAGCGTATCTTCTTGAAGAATTATGGCTTTCCCGGTTTTCTTAACCGATGCAAATATAGCCTCCGTATCTAATGGCTGTAGGGTTCTTAAATCCAACAAATCGGCTTTGATGTT
Source organism: uncultured Flavobacterium sp. (assembly GCA_964476555.1). Classification (GTDB taxonomy): domain Bacteria; phylum Bacteroidota; class Bacteroidia; order Flavobacteriales; family Flavobacteriaceae; genus Flavobacterium. Next base: position 11,721 of record CAYZBA010000039.1, on the reverse strand, counting down.
TTCGTTTTTAGCCAACACCTCTAAAGCCCAGTGAACTCCCGAACCAAAAGTAATGATTGTAATATCATCCCCCTCTTTCAATAAAGAAGCTTTTCCGAACGGAAGAGTATAATAATCTTTCGGAACCTCTTGATAAATACTTCTGTAAAGTGCTTTGTGCTCAAAGAACAACACAGGATTCGGATCATTAATAGCGGTAGCTAAAAGTCCTTTCGCATCATACGGAAAGGCCGGATAAACCACTTTTAATCCCGGAGTTTTCGTAAACCAAGCTTCGTTGGTCTGTGAATGAAAAGGACCTGCCTGAACCCCCGCCCCACAAGGCATTCTCACTACCACATCAGCTTTCTCGTTCCAACGGTAATGTACTTTCGCCAAATAGTTCACTATCGGGTTGAATCCGGTCGAAACAAAGTCCGCAAATTGCATTTCTACCACCGCCTTATATCCGTTGATAGAAAGACCCATCCCGGCCGAAATGACCGATGACTCACAAATAGGCGTGTTGCGAATTCTGTCCTTGCCAAATTGGTCAACAAAACCTTCGGTGATTTTAAAAGCTCCCCCATACTCCGCAATGTCTTGCCCCATAACAACAAGATTGTCGTGTCTTTCCAAAGACTGCCTCAACCCCTGTGAAATGGCATCTATAAATCGAATATTCTCTTTTTCCGTACCCGGAAAAATCTCCGCAAAGTGATACGGAGCATACACATCGCCTAACTCTTCTTCTAAATTAGCCTTTATAACCGGCTCTTCAGATGCGATCTGGTAATGCTCATCTATCTCTGCTTTGATCTCCTTGCGATACTGCTCATCAAGTTCAGAAGTCAAAACACCTGATTCTAACAAGAATGTTTTATAGTTTTCAATGGGGTCTTTCTTAGCCCACTCCTCCATTAACTCTTTCGGAACATACTTCACTCCGCTGGCCTCCTCGTGACCTCTCATCCGGAAAGTCTTAAACTCCAACAAAATTGGTCTTGGATTTTCTCTTACCGATTGAGCAATCTCTGATAGTTTCGTATAAACTTCAAGAATATTGTTCCCGTCAATAATGTGGCTTTCCATACCATAACCAACACCTTTGTCGGCCAAATTTTCGCAACGATATTGCTCATTTGTCGGTGTCGACAATCCGTAACCGTTGTTCTCGATTACAAACAAAACCGGCAATTGCCAAACCGAAGCAATGTTCAAAGCTTCGTGAAAATCCCCTTCACTGGTTGCCCCTTCACCTGTAAAGACTGCCGTAACTTTATTCTCTTTTCTGAGTTTGTGAGCCAAAGCAATTCCGTCTGCTACACCCAACTGAGGGCCCAGGTGAGAAATCATCCCGATGATTTTATATTCTTGTGTCCCAAAGTGGAACGAACGGTCTCTTCCTTTGGTAAATCCGTTAGCTTTTCCTTGCCATTGCGAGAAAAGACGATAAAGCGGAATCTCACGTGTGGTGAAAACTCCTAAATTTCTGTGCATCGGTAACACATATTCGTCATTTTCTAACACAGAAGTAACTCCTACAGAGATGGCCTCTTGACCTATACCCGAAAACCATTTCGAAACTTTGCCCTGACGGAGCAAAATCAACATTTTTTCTTCAATCAATCTAGGTTTAAGGAGTTTTTTATAAAGCTCTAAAAGCTCAGTATTGCTAAGGTTTTTTCTATCGAAAAGCATATTATTCTTCGTATTTATAAGGTTGGCAAAGTTCGCTTTTTTCTCCCACCAAAAAAAGTCTTTTTCAGAAAAAGTTTAACCCTTTAAACATTCGACGAAAAAGCGTACCTTTGCACCAATTTTTTAAACTATATTAGAATGTTATCAGTATCTAATCTATCGGTTCAGTTCGGTAAACGCATTTTGTTTGACGAAGTAAACACGGTTTTCACACAAGGCAACTGCTACGGTATTATCGGTGCTAACGGAGCAGGTAAATCTACCTTCTTAAAAATTCTTGCCGGAGAAATCGAGCCTACTTCAGGACACGTTCATTTGGAACCGGGCAAACGTATGTCGGTTTTAAACCAAAATCACAATATGTTTGACGAACATACGGTTTTAGAAACGGTAGTTATGGGCAACAAAGAACTCTACAAAATAAAACAGGAAATGGATGCCCTATACGCAGATTATTCTGACGAAAACGCAGACAAAATCGGAGAATTACAAATAAAATTTGACGAAATGAACGGTTGGAATGCCGAATCTGATGCAGCTTCGCTACTTTCTAACCTCGGAATTTCCGAAGACTTCCACTATACACTCATGGCAGATATGGAGGGTAAACTAAAAGTGCGTGTGCTTTTGGCACAAGCTCTATTCGGTAACCCGGACGTACTCATCATGGACGAGCCTACCAACGACTTGGACTTCGAAACCATCGGGTGGCTTGAAAACTTCTTGGCTAATTACGAAAATACCGTTATCGTAGTATCTCACGACCGTCACTTCTTGGATGCCGTGTGTACTCACATCTCAGATATCGACTTCGGAAAAATAACTCACTATACAGGAAACTATACCTTCTGGTATGAGTCTTCTCAATTAGCCGCTAAACAAAGAGCTCAGCAAAACAAAAAAGCCGAAGAGAAAAAAGCCGAGTTAGAAGAATTCATCAGAAGATTCTCTGCCAACGTAGCCAAATCAAAACAAGCTACATCTCGTAAAAAAATGATCGAAAAACTCAATATTAACGAGATTAAACCTTCTTCAAGACGTTATCCGGCTATCATTTTCGAACAAGAACGCGAAGCTGGAGACCAAATCTTGAACGTAGAAAACCTAAGCGCTTCTATCGAAGGTGAAACGCTCTTCAAAAACATAGACCTCAACGTCGCTAAAGGAGATAAAATCGTTGTTTTCTCAAAAGACTCCAGAGCAACAACTGCTTTCTACGAAATCCTAAACGGTAAAATGAAACCGGATACCGGAAAATTCGAATGGGGAATCACCACAACACAATCCTATCTCCCTTCAGAAAACCACGAATACTTCAACAATGACTTAACTTTAGTAGATTGGCTTCGTCAATACGCTAAAACCGAAGAAGAAAGAGATGAAGTTTACATCAGAGGATTCTTAGGAAAAATGATTTTCTCTGGCGAAGAAGCCTTGAAAAAATCATCTGTACTATCCGGAGGAGAAAAAGTGCGTTGTATGATTTCCAGAATGATGCTCCTTAGAGCTAACGTGTTGATGCTCGACGAACCTACAAACCACTTGGATCTCGAGAGTATTACCGCTTTCAACAACTCCCTTAAGAATTTCAAAGGAACCGTACTTTTCACAACTCATGACCACGAATTCGCTCAAACAGTAGGTAACAGAATCGTAGAACTTACACCTAACGGAGTGATTGATCGTTACATGACATTCGATGAGTATCTCGAAGATGCCAAAATTCAAGAACTCAGAAAGAAAATGTATGCTGTTTAAGGAATGACTCGGGCATTATTTTACTCATTTTATAAAGATTTTCTACAAAGTCACCCTATAAATTCATGTGTTACAAAACAGTAATAACACACATAAAACACTGTATTCCACAGACTTAAAGAAAAACACAGCACCTTACTGTAGTTCTGTGGAATGTTTATTGCCTTTTTCATAGCATGTAACTTTAAAAAAAATAAAGACTATGAAAAATGTAATCAAAATTTTAGGAGTGGTTTGTGTAGCATTTTTAACCTTTTCATGCAGTAAAGACGATGACCCTGCAGATAACGATATCTTTGTAGGAACCTATGAAGGTGCTATCGGTTATTCTCATGACGGAGATGTTATTTCTACTGATGACGGAAAAGTAACTGTAGCTAAAACCGGAGATAATTATTACTTCAGATTCTCTGACGGTATCCCGGATCTGACAGGTGTAGAGTTCGAAGAGTCCGATGACAATGTTTTACTTAACATTGACTTTGAAGACGGAGTACGATACATCCGAATTACAGCATCTTCATTAAACATTTTGTATACTAAAAACGGTAGAACCTGGACAGCAAACTGTTCTAGATAACACCTTATTAGAATAGAAACACTACCTGTTTGCTTCGTGTGAACAGGTAGTTTTTTTATACCTCTATGCTAATACCTTGGTGAGAAATAATATTTTCCTCAAAATAAAAATCAATACGCCCTAAATTGACGCCATAGCAACCTACTTGATTGATAATCACCCCTTTATCATCCAGATTTTTCATTACTGTCGGCTTATCCAAAAAGGTATGGGTGTGCCCCCCAATAATAAGGTCTATATTTCTGGTTTTTTGAGCTAACTCCAAATCCGAAATCTTGTCAGTGTGATATTGATACCCTAAATGCGACAAACAAATCACCAAATCGCATCTCTTGTCTTCTTTCAACAACCGAGACATATCTTGCGCAATTTCAACCGGATCAAGATAAACCGTCTCCTTATAGTTAGCCTTGCTCACTAAACCTTCTAACTCTACGCCTAACCCAAAAATTCCGATTTTTATGCCGTCTACCAAAAAGATTTTATAGGGTTTAATATACCCGTCTAAAATCGTGTTTCTAAAGTCGTAGTTGGAGTTGATAAAATCAAATGTAGCATGCGGAAGCGGTGCTAAAAAGCCTTCTAAACCGTTGTCAAATTCGTGATTCCCTAACGTAGAAGCATCGTATTTCATCATACTCATCAACTTCAACTCCAATTCCCCTCCGTAATAATTAAAATAAGGCGTCCCCTGAAAAATATCTCCCGCATCAAGCAATAAAGTGTTCGGATTTTCTCTCCGAATCGCTTCTACCAAAGTAGCCCTTCGAGCTATGCCTCCTTTATTCGGGTTTTTCGGATGGTCTGCCTCAAAAGGGTCTATATGGCTATGTGTATCGTTGGTATGAAGAATCGTAATGTGTTTGGTTTTAGCCTTGTCAAAACTCAGTGACGAAAGTGGCGACATTCCCAACATCACCGAGCTTAAAGCCGTTTTATATATAAATTCCCTGCGTTTCATAAACTTATCTTTTTCTCACTAAGAGCCAAATTACAACCGGAGCCCCAATAATCGAAGTCACAGCATTAATAGGCAAAACAAAATCAAAGGTAGGCATTTGAGCAATAGAATCACAAATCAACATAATCATCGCTCCAAAAATAAGCGTAGCCCAAAACAAAACCTTGTGGTCCGATGTTCTAAAAAATAACTTCGCCAAATGCGGAACCGCTAACCCTATAAATGCTATCGGCCCGGCAAAAGCAGTAGCACTCCCGGCCATAATACTCGTAGCTAAAATGATTATCGTTTTGGTCTTATCAAAATTAACCCCAATGCTCTTTGCGTAGTTTTCTCCCAATAATAAAGCATTCAAAGGTTTTACACACAAAAAGCTGAGCAAAAAACCTATTACACTACAAAAAGTCAATATCCCAATAGAGTTCCAAGATTGATTTCCAAGGTTCCCGAGTGACCAAAACGTAAATTTCTTAAGCTGTTCGGCCGAACTGAAATACGTCAATACACTCACTATAGCCGAAGTAACACTGCCAAACATCAACCCGACAATCAAAATGGCCATAGTGTCTTTAAGCCTTTGAGAAACACTCAGAACAGCTAATAGCACTAAAAAACTCCCCAAACTCGAAGCTATGATGACACCGTAATCCGACAAGAAAAAATCAGAAAATCCCACCGGTAAAAACGCAGAACCCAAGACCACAAAAGCCACTCCCAAACTGGCTCCGGAGCTAATACCTAATACATAAGGCCCCGCAAGTGGATTTCTAAACAAAGTTTGCATCAATAGTCCGCTCAAAGAAAGCCCCATCCCTACCAAAACCGCTACCATGGCTTTAGGCAAACGATAATTCAAAACAATGTAATCCCAAGCTGCTTTAGAACTACCTTCTAAACTGAATATCTTGAAAATTTCTTTTATTGGAATAGCCACCGAACCCAAACTGAGGTTTACGAAAAACAACAGTATGGTAACCAAAAACAGTAATATGAATATTTTTTTATATCTCATCGAAGAGCTTCAAAAAATTGCAATTCATAATCGGGCAACAACTCCGGATGAGTGATTTTAATGATGTCTTTCAAGACCAAATCAGGCCTGTTGGGCGCTAATTCATAATACAAAGCCCCACCTGTTGCCCCTTTCTTGGTCGAAAACGAATATACTTTTCCTTCTTTGAAAGCCTTAAATTCATTGTAATGCGGATTGCTTTTTCCCATTTCGTCCAACGAAGTGAAAATCCCCGCCCCTATCCAATAATCCGCCTCTTGAGCTACGGCAAAAACCTCTTCAAACGAAAGAGCCAAACTCCCTACTCCAGTGGTTTCCTTCCAATAATACTCCGTATTGGCATCACTCAAAAATTGAGAACCCCAACTATCGCCTTTCGGCAAATACCAAACGCCTTCAAACAGCGTTCCACTCAAAATAGTAGGCCTAGTCGTAGCGGTTTGAGCCAACTCCTTAGCCGCTTCATAATCTGATTTGATGCTTTCGAAAACTTCCGAAGCTCTGTTGTCTAAATCATATAATGCTCCAAAAAACTTAATCCACTCTGCCTTCCCCAACGGGTGCTTCTCACTCCAATCGTCGTTCAAAAGCACTTTTAAACCTGCATTTTTCAACGTCTCCAAAGTTTGATTGGTCTCCGTAATTGTGAAACTCACAACCATCTCAGGAGCCAAATCAATCAGAATTTCAGAATTCAAGCGCTCGTTTTGACCTACTTCTTTAACCTTCCCCTTTTCTATCAAATGGCGAACTTTCTCCGACGAAATATAATCAAGCCCCGGAAAACCAACTAATGTGTTTTCTACACCCAACATCTCTAGCGAAGGAATATGAGTCGTAGAAGTCACCACAATAGTCTCTACAGGTACAATAACCGATTCGTAAGATTTTAAACTATCCGGAACCTGAAAACCTTTCCGATGCAATACATAGTTTTGAGAACCTTCTTTGGTCTTCAGAATCTTGAAATCGTCATACAAATACAACTCAAAACCCGAAGCAAACTCAATTTGATTCTTCGCCGAAACTGTATTTACAACTTCCCTCTCTCTCTTACAACCAACGAGAAAGAAAACAGAAACCCCAAAAAAGAAAATAGAAGACCAAACCCGATAGACTTTCATAGTATTGTTTTTTTAACCTTTTTGACTCTGAATTTCTTCTGCTATTTTTTCTAATTCCGCATACCACTCCTGACCAAAACGCCTAATCAACGCTTCTCTGACAAATTTGTACACCGGAACAGACAACTCTTTTCCTAGCGTACAAGCATCACTACAAATATCCCACTTATGGTAATTTACAGCCGAAAATTCAGCAAAATCTCTGATTCGTATAGGATACAAATGGCATGAAACCGGTTTCTTCCAATCCACTACCCCTTCATTATAGGCCTGTTCAATAGCACAAAGAGCCGTTTCTCCATCAAAAATTACATAAGCACAATCTTTCCCTTCAATAAGCGGAGTCTCTAAACCGCCATCCCACCCGGTCACCCAAGGAGCTTGACTCTCGATAGCCTCTACCCCTTCTTTTCTCAAAAAGGGCTTTACTTTCGGATAAATTTCTTCCAAAATCTTGGTTTCTTCCTCCGTCAAAGGTGCTCCGGCATCGCCTTCTACACAACAAGCCCCCTTGCAAGCCGTTAGATTACAAACAAATTCTTTTTCTAAAATCTCTTCAGAGACTATCGTTTTTCCTAACTGAAACATGTTAATTTGTATTCAAGATAATAAAGCAACAAAGGTATGAATTTTATCGGAGGGAATTTTATCTTTTAAAAACCGCTTTTGGTATAATATTTGAGAATTTCAGCATGGTAATTTTTTTTTCGAATAGAACAAAAATTTTATACTTTTACATAACTCAATTATTAACATTAAAACCCATTAAAACAATGAAAAAATTAGGATTACTTTTAGTGGCAGTTGTTTTTGGAGCAACTGTGTATGCCCAATCAGGACCTAAAATTGAATTTAAAACCGAAACCATTGACTATGGAACAGTAAAAAAAGGTGAAGACAATGGTATCCGTATTTTTGAATTCACAAACACAGGAGATGCACCTCTTGTAATTTCTGATGTAAAAACTTCTTGCGGCTGTACAGTACCTTCTAAACCAAAAGAACCTATCATGCCTGGAAAAACAGGAGAAATTGAGGTAAAATACAACATGAGCCCTGGTAATTTCACTAAAACTATTACTGTTGTGTCAAATGCTACCAACGCAAAAGACGGTAATACTCTTTTGAGAATCAAAGGAAATGTATTAGCTGCAGACGGAACAGCTGCCCCTGCTAAAACAAGTGCACTGGAAAAGAAAAAAGCTTTACCTCAATCATAAGCTTATTTACTTTTGAAAAAAGCTGTCTTTTGATGAAGACAGCTTTTTTTATATCCAAAAGGAAACTTAACGGTATTTCTTTAACCGGAAAAAATTAGTATTTTCGTGCTTCCGTTGTAAAAATTTCATGAAAGACCTACTGCAAAAACACCTTCAAAACAACTACCCTAACATTTGGGATTCTAAACTATTGGTAGCGGTGAGCGGGGGTATAGACAGTATGGTCCTACTAGACTTACTTCACAAGCTAAAACTCAACATCGCTATTGCGCATTGCAACTTCCAACTCAGAGGCGAAGAAAGCAATCAAGACAAAGAATTTGTTGCCTCTGTAGCCCAAAAAAACAATATACCGTTCTTTCTGAAAGACTTCAACACTACAACCTTTGCAGAAGCTCATAAACTTTCTATTCAACTAGCCGCACGAAAACTGCGTTATGATTGGTTTTTCGAATTAAAACAGCAATACGGTTTTGATTACATCGTAACGGCTCACCACCTAGACGACAGCCTGGAAACTTTTTTCATCAACCTCACCCGAGCTACTGGCCTGGAAGGACTTCTAGGAATTCGCGAAAACGAAAGTGTCATTAGACCTCTGCTCAACTTCTCGAAAAACAATATTCAACAATATGCTGCCGAGAATCAATTGGCGTGGAGAGAAGATGCATCGAATGCTTCAGACAAATACCTTCGCAATAAAATCAGACATCATTTGATTCCGATGCTCAAAGAAATCAACCCTGAATTCTTACAAGCCTTCCAAAAAACAAGAGAAAATTTACAAGCTACTCAAAACTTTATTAATGAAATTTCATCAAAAATTTTAAATGAAATTTTAGTTGAAGAAAAAAACATTATTTCACTGGATATTAACAAATTAAGCCATTTCCATAACAAGCAATTTATCTTATATCAATGGCTTGCTCCGTATGGCTTTAGAGCTTGGAATGACATCTGTGACCTGCTCGATGCGCAAAGCGGAAAATTCGTGGAATCCGAAAACTATCGATTGCTAAAAAATCGAAACGAGCTACTTCTTTCTTCAAAAAACAATCTACCAACAGAAGAAGAATTTTCTATTCAGGAAGGAAAAAATGAAGTCAATCACCCGATAAAACTGCGAATTTCTGAGGTCGATACAATCTCTGAAATTAACAATCCCAATATAATTTATGTTGATAAAAAGCTGTTAATTTTTCCGCTTTCGTTTCGTAAATGGCAGAAAGGTGATTATTTTTACCCGTATGGAATGAACGGACAAAAAAAGAAGGTCAGTAAGTTTTTTAAAGACGAAAAACTATCTCTTTTCGAAAAAGAAAACACCTGGCTTTTGTGCTCCAACAACCAAATCGTATGGATTGTCGGAAAGCGTTTAGACCATAGATTTGCAGTTTCCAACCAAACTATATCAATACTAAAAATTGAATTTTTATCATGAAAAAAATCTTTTTACTGCTAACTCTTCTGGTGAGTTTCTTAGGATTTAGTCAAACTCCAAAAGCTACATTTGCTGTTTCTGTCGATAAACTTTCTGATACAGAATATCAAATTACCTATGACGTGGATATCGTCCCTAATTGGAGGCTGTATTCCACCGTATTGCCGGATATGACCGCCCTGCCGACAGAATTCACTTACCTCAACGCAGAAGGAAATTACCAGGTCGGAAATATAGAAGAATTTGGCTCTTCTGTCAAATACGACCCTATTTTTCAAGCCGAAATGGGATATTTCGAAAACAAAGCCAAATTCGTTCAAAAAATAACCCTGACAAACCCAAACCTAGAATACATCGAAGTGGATATCGACTTCCAAACTTGCGACGACTCCAGCTGTATTCCAGGATTTGAAAACATGAAGTTTTCTCTCGACGGAAAACTCATCAAAGAAACCAAAGAAGTTGACCAAGAAAGTATCGAAAAGAAAAACGCACTTGTAATTGATATCAAAGGAAAAGATAACTTCACAACTGCAATCACCGAAAGCTCTAAAACCAGCTACTGGAACATTTTCGCCCTTGGTTTCATAGGCGGGCTCATCGCTTTGCTAACACCATGTGTTTTCCCTATGATACCTCTAACGGTTTCTTTCTTCACCAAACGATCTACCAACAGACAAAAAGGAATTTCAAATGCTATCCTTTACGGAGCCTTTATCGTAATTATCTACTTGCTCCTAAGCCTTCCGTTTCACTTAATGGATAGCTTAGACCCTGAAATCTTGAACAACATCTCAACCAATACTTGGCTGAATATCATCTTCTTTGCCATCTTTATTTTCTTCGCTGGTTCCTTCTTCGGTTACTACGAATTAACCTTGCCAAGCTCATGGGGAAATAAAATGGATAGTGCCTCAAATATCGGAGGAATCATCGGAATCTTCTTTATGGCTCTAACCTTAGCAATCGTTTCGTTTTCCTGTACAGGGCCTATACTAGGCTCGCTCTTGGCAGGCTCACTTACTGCCGACGGAGGAGCTATGCAACTCACAGCAGGTATGGGAGGATTTGGAGCAGCTCTAGCTCTCCCTTTTGCTCTTTTCGCCTTGTTCCCAAGCTGGTTAAACACGCTCCCAAAATCAGGCGGGTGGCTTAATACCGTAAAAGTAGTTCTGGGATTCCTGGAATTGGCTTTGGCTCTAAAATTCTTGTCAAACGCAGACCTAGTTGAACAATGGGGACTCATCAAAAAAGAATTATTTATAGCAATCTGGATTGTGATTTTCTCCGGTATGGCACTTTATCTGTTCGGGGTTATTAGATTCCCGCACGATTCACCCAATCAAAAAATAAGCTTCGGTAGAAAAACCCTCGCAATACTCACTACCCTTTTTGTGCTCTATATGATTCCGGGGCTTACTAATACCAAATATGCTAACCTGAAACTCTTGAGCGGTTTCCCGCCACCCATGTCTTATAGTTATTACAAACAAGAAACAGAAAACAATTTGGAGTTACATTCTTTCAAAGATTGGGACGAAGGTCTGGCTTATGCTAAAAAACACAACAAGCCGATTCTACTTGATTTTACAGGTTGGGCTTGTGTGAACTGTCGTAAAATGGAAGAAAATGTGTGGACTGTTCCTGAAGTCTTCAACCTTATCAATGACAATTATGTGCTGATTTCACTTTATGTAGATGATAAGAGAGAACTTCCGGAAGACCAACAATTCGACTTCGATAAAGGCAACGGAAATATCAAAAAAATCAAAACCATAGGAGGAAAATGGGCTACGTTCCAAACCGTAAATTTCCAAACTGCTTCTCAGCCTTATTATTTACTTTTGAGTCCTGAATTGGAAATGCTCAATACTCCGAAAGAATATACTAGCACAGCAGATTATCAACAATGGTTAGAAACAGGGTTGAAGAATTTTAAGAAATA
>CAYZBA010000038.1:0-14981 GCA_964476555.1 uncultured Flavobacterium sp. | reverse complement strand
CAGAAGAAACCCTCAAGGAACTTGAAGCGTTTTTTGCAGTTTAATTTTAGTTTTTAAAGAAAATAGAGACGGACCCATCATCCGTCTCTATTTATTTTTAGCTATTCATGATTTCCTCAATCTCGTCTGCTTCTAGCGGAATGTTTTTCATCAGATTCAACGGTTCTCCACTTGCTTGAACCACGTAGTTGTCTTCCAAGCGAATTCCGAAACCTTCTTCAGGGATATAGAATCCCGGCTCAATCGTGAATACCATACCTTTAGTGAATTTATCGGTTAGGATTCCGTAATCGTGTGTATCAAGCCCTAAATGGTGCGATGTTCCGTGCATCATGTATTTTTTGTAAGCCGGCCAATCCGGATTTTGGTTTTGAACATCGGCTTTGTCCAAAAGTCCTAGACCTAATAATTCGGCTGTATATACTTCGCCTAATTCTTTGTGGTAAGTGTACCAATCATTACCGGCAATTAATAATTGTTCTGCGGCTTTTTTGCAACGCAAAACCGAATCATATACTTCTCGCTGACGTTTGGTATATCTTCCGTTTACCGGAACAGTACGAGACAAGTCTGAAGAGTAGTTAGCGTATTCAGCCGCAACGTCAAACAAAATCAAATCACCGTCTTTACATTGTTGGTTGTTTTCGATATAGTGCAGTACGTTGGCATTTTTTCCCGATGCGATAATCGGCGTATAAGCAAAGCCTTTAGAGCGGTTGCGAATGAATTCGTGAATGAGTTCTGCTTCGATTTCGTATTCCCACACACCCGGTTTTACGAATTTTAGGATTCTGCGGAAACCTTTTTCGGTGATGTTGCAAGCTTGTTGTATAAGTTCGATTTCTTCTTGTTCTTTTACCGAACGAAGTCTTTGCAGAATCGGGTTCGAACGCTCTACCTTATGAGCCGGATACGCTTGTTTCCACCATTTCACAAAACGATCTTCGCGAGTTTCTGTCTCAACCGAAGAACGATAATGTTCGTTCGTATTGATATACATCGTATCAGCATAGGTCATCAACTCTTTCAGAATTTTATGGAAATCCGAAAGCCAGTATACAGACTTAATACCCGAAACTTCAAAAGCAGCTTCTTTGGTAAGTTTTTCACCTTCCCAAATAGCGATGTGTTCGTTGGTTTCTCTAAGAAATAAAATCTCTTTGTATTTCTCGAACGGGGCATCAGGGCAAAGCACCAAAATACTTTCTTCTTGATCGACTCCGCTTAAATAAAAGATGTCTCTGTGTTGTGCAAAAGGCAAAGTGCTGTCTGCACTCACCGGATAAATATCATTGGAGTTAAAAACCGCAATGCTATTTGGCTTCATCTGAGCCGTAAATTTCGCTCTGTTTTTGATGAAAAGGTTTTTATCTATTCTGTGGTATTTCATAATTATTTGCTTTATGCCTTAAGCAGTATGCTTTAAGCAGATATGTTTGTTTATAATATGTATGCAACTTGAAACCTTAAACTTGAAACCAGCCTATTAAGGAATCCACTTTTTCTCAAAGTTTGGTTTTCTCTTTTCGAGGAATGCATCGCGACCTTCTTTAGCTTCGTCTGTCATATAGGCTAGTCGTGTTACTTCTCCTGCAAATACTTGTTGCCCAACCATTCCGTCGTCCGTTAGGTTCATTGCGAACTTCAGCATTTTGATAGAAGTTGGTGATTTAGCCATGATTTCTTGAGCCCACTCATAAGCGGTTCGTTCTAATTCATCGTGAGGAATAACGGCATTTACCATTCCCATTTCAAAGGCTTCTTGAGCCGAGTAGTTACGACCTAAAAAGAAGATTTCACGAGCTTTTTTCTGACCTACCATTTTAGCCAAATAAGCCGAACCATAACCGGCATCAAAACTGGTTACGTCTGCATCGGTTTGTTTGAAAATAGCATGCTCCTTGCTCGCCAAAGTCAAATCACAAACCACGTGAAGCGAATGACCGCCACCAACAGCCCAACCGTTTACCACACAAATCACTACTTTTGGCATAAAACGAATCAGACGTTGTACTTCCAAAATATTCAACCTATGATAACCATCTTCACCTACATATCCTTGGTGACCTCTAGCTCGTTGATCTCCCCCACTACAAAAGGCCCACACTCCATCTTTGGGCGAAGGTCCTTCAGACGACAACAACACAACTCCAATCGAAGTATCTTCGTGCGCATCTTTGAAAGCATCCAATAACTCTGAGGTAGTTTTCGGGCGAAAAGCATTGCGAACTTCAGGTCTGTTAAAGGCAATTCTAGCAACTCCGTTGCATTTTTTATACGTAATATCTTCGTATTCTTTTGCGGTTTTCCAGTCTATCGAATTCATTTTTTATTATTTTAGCCCAAAATTACACCTTTTTTAATTTTAAATAGAATTTTAATCGTATGAAAAAATTAGTTTTATCGGTTTTCGGATTCATGTCTTTAGGAATATTTGCTCAAAACTATCAATTTCAGAATGTTATTGACATAAAAAGCACGCCTGTAATTTCTCAAGACAAAACCGGAACCTGTTGGAGTTATGCCACAACTTCATTTTTAGAATCCGAAATCATTCGAATAACAGGAAAGCAAATTGACCTTTCAGAGATGTATAACGTTCGGAACACCTACATGGAAAAAGCAGAGAACTACGTGATGAGACAAGGTGCCGCTCAATTCGGGCAAGGAGCGCTGGCTCATGATGTTTTAAAAAGTGCTGAAAAATACGGATTGGTCCCGTTCGAAGTTTTTAAAGGTAAAGACGACAGCCAGGAAAAACATGACCATACCGAAATGGAAGCCGTTCTAAAAGGAATGCTCGACGCTTATACAAAAACCAAAAAGCTATCGCCCAATTGGAAAAAAGCTATAAATGCAGTTTTAGATATCTATTTGGGTGAAAATCCAACAGAGTTTGTGTTCGAAGGAAAAAGATACACTCCAAAAAGCTTCATGGCTTACACCAAAATCAACCCGAAAGACTATGTGTCATTAACATCGTTTACACATCACCCTTTCAACGAAAGTTTTATCCTAAACATCCCCGATAACTTCTCTAACGGAAGCTTCTATAACGTACCGATTGACGAATTGGTAAAAAAAGTAGACAACGCTTTGGCAAAAGGATTTACAATTTCGTTAGACTGTGATGTAAGTGAAGTAGGATTTTCTGCTAAAGAAGGAATCGCTGTGGTCCCAGAAGAAGAAGACAAAGACAAAACTTTCTTGAAAGAAATTAAACCCGAAAAAAACATTACACAAGAATTCCGTCAGCAAGAATTCGAAAATTACAACACTACAGACGACCATTTGATGCACATTGTTGGTAAAGTAAAAGATCAAAAAGGCAATTTTTATTATGTAGTAAAAAACTCATGGGGGAGCTCTAGTGAACGTATTGGAAACAACGGATACATCTATATGAGCGTGCCATATTTCAAACTGAAAACCATTTCGGTTACCATGCACAAAGATGCTTTATAAAAAATGAATTTGTATTTTCTAACTGTTCCAAAAATTAAACCTTTGGAACAGTTTTTTTAATAGCCAATGATGAAAAAAACGTATAAATCAGCCTTTTCTCGGTCGGCCTATCTCACTTTGCTATTCATAACTTTGATCATGTGGGCTCCTGTTCTATTTGGAGACATTTTGATAACCGATATAGAAGATACTGAGGTTTTAATTTATTTAGGGATTATCGTTTTGACTATCGGATTCTTTTTATGGATTTTTCTAGGTACGTATTACACCATCAAAAATGGCTATTTATATCATAGGTCGGGACCTTTTATGGGAAAGATGAAAATTTCGTCTATTGCTAAAATCAAGTATCATTCCGGTTGGTATGTGCCGGTTTTGTATCGTCCGGCTACAGATACCAAAGGAGTTATTATTACGTATAACAAATATGACGAAATCTACTTTTCTCCTCAAGAAAGAGACAAATTCGTCCAAGAACTCCTGAAAATCAACCCCAAAATCACCGTTATGAACCAGGAAAAGTAATTTCAAACAAAAATATTTGTTAATTATTTATAAAAATAAGTTACATTTGAATTTCAAAAATTTTATAAAACCAACGTAAATTATGTCTATTTGGAAAACAAAACCACTTTCACGATTGCTTGAAGAAGCAGGAGATTCAGAAAAAGGACTTAAAAGAACATTATCATCTAAAGCTTTGATAGCCTTGGGAATCGGAGCGATAATCGGTGCCGGGTTATTTTCTCTTACCGGGATTGCAGCAGCAGACCATGCCGGACCGGCCGTAACCTTATCGTTTGTTTTAGCAGCTGTTGGTTGTGCTTTTGCGGGACTTTGTTATGCCGAATTTGCTTCGATGATACCTATCGCCGGTAGTGCTTATACCTATTCGTATGCCACGATGGGTGAATTTATCGCTTGGATCATCGGTTGGGATTTGGTTTTAGAATACGCTTTGGGAGCTGCTACCGTTGGAGTAAGCTGGGGTTCCTATCTCAATCAACTCTTGTCTCAATACGGAATGTCTATACCTCCTGAATTCTCCTCTTCACCTGCTGAAGGAGGAATCATAAACCTACCGGCTATATTTATAGTTTGTATCCTTTCGTTACTTTTAGTGAGAGGTATAAAAGAATCAGCTACCGTAAATAATTTCCTAGTAATCATTAAAGTAGCTGTAGTATTAATGTTCATCATCTTAGGATGGAAATTCGTAAATCCTGAGTTCCATACACCATTTATTCCTGAAAACAACGGAGCTGACTTCGGAGGATTACCAGGAATTGCTGCCGGAGCTGCGCTAGTTTTCTTTGCCTTTATAGGTTTTGATGCGGTTTCTACGGCTGCTCAAGAAGCTAAAAATCCGCAAAAAGGAATGCCTATCGGGATTCTTGGATCACTAGCTATTTGTACGTTGCTTTATGTATTGTTTTCTTATGTAATGACAGGACTTGTGCCTTATCAAGTGTTTAAAGGCGATGCCTCTCCTGCTGCGACGGCTTTTGCAGTAACCGGATATGATTTCCTACAAACCTTTTTGATTGTGGCTATTTTGGCCGGATATACATCAGTAATCCTAGTAATGCTAATGGGACAAAGCCGTGTGTTCTATTCAATGAGTAACGACGGACTACTTCCGAAATTCTTCGGGCAAGTTCACTCAAAATTCCGTACGCCTTGGAAAACCAATATCTTCTTTATGTTATTCGTGAGCATTTTCGCTGGATTTGTGCCTATTAAAGATTTAGGACACATGGTAAGTATCGGAACGCTATTTGCTTTCTCTCTAGTTTGTATCGGAATTTTAGTAATGCGTAAAAAAATGCCGGATGCTCCAAGAGCTTTCAAAGTACCTCTTGTGCCATTTATTCCGATAGCAGGGGTTTTGGTTTGTGGATACCTGATGTTCTCTCTTAATATGGAAAGCTGGTGGAGACTCCTTATCTGGCTTGGTTTAGGAATTATAATTTACTTCTCATACGGTAGAAAAAACTCAAAACTCAATCAGCAATAAAAAACTTAATTCATAAAAAAATCCGATTCAAAAGAATCGGATTTTTTTGTTATTTGCTTTCTGCATTCAATATTCTTTCTACTACTGTCTTCTCTTTAAAAGGAAGTTCAGGTAAAATCTCGTTTTTAAAAGTTTCTTTAAATTCTTCATTCTCAATCAGCCCTTTGATTTGCTCTCTGCAAAAACGGGCAAATCGCCATCTAAAATGAGCACTTCCGTATGCCAAGCTCTTAAAAACATCTTTAGTATATAATTCAAAGTTCAAAAGCTTTTCTAAAGCGTTTTGTCTGGTAATAGCATCATAATTGGTTCCCGAAAGTTTTAAAAGAGCATAATAATCGGCTACTTGTTGCTCTGGGTCATCGGCTGTAACAAAAGAGAGCGAATGATGTAGTATCTCAAGATTTCGTCCATCTATCCCTACCCAGTTTTCAGAAAGAGTGACATATTTTTCTCGTTGACTTTCAAAATTTGTCCAAAGGTTAAATAAAGCAATTTCTTTGGTAATGTATGAATCATCATTCAAAAGTGTTTCATATTTGGCTCTAAAGCTTTCTGGAATTTCTTTTAAAGTAACAGCTACCGCCTGTCGGACTTTGACATCATTCGTAGCCAAAGCTGCTTCTAAAAAATCTTTTTTCTTATCAAACGGAAGCGAAGCAGTTTGATAAATCAACAATTCCTTAATCGGATAATAAGCATCACTTTTTAGGATTTTGAGGATTTTCTTTTTGTCTTTTTCAGGATTTAATGGTTTTTCGCTCAAATCCATATACGTTCTGATAAACTCATTTTTGCGCAAAAGATTGTTTACTTCTTCTTTTTGAAACACTTGAGTCTCTAACCAATTTTTGCTAAAAGCTTCCGTATCAAAATCAGATACAGCTCTGATTTCAGCAAACAAATCTTCAGTCGTTACGTTTTTAAAACCGTGTTTTTCAAGATAGGTTTTAACAGCCAAACGAAACTTTTCCGGACCAATCGCTTCACGAATCACATGCAAAGCCCAAGCTCCTTTTTGATAATAGCTCAAGGTGCTGGCTTTTCCGCTCAAAATCGGCATA
This sequence comes from uncultured Flavobacterium sp., assembly GCA_964476555.1. Lineage (GTDB taxonomy): Bacteria > Bacteroidota > Bacteroidia > Flavobacteriales > Flavobacteriaceae > Flavobacterium. The sequence continues at coordinate 8,435 of CAYZBA010000038.1, read as the reverse complement.
TCGTCTGAAGTTGAGGCTTGTTCGATTTTTTGAGCATCTTGATAAAGCCTCCAATAAAAATAATTATCTCCAAAAATGTGGCGGTCTGAAAGCATTCCATAATAGGTTGCAAAGCCTTCTTGCAACCAATGGTGGTGAGTAGATTTCGCAGTAATCAAATCGCCAAACCATTGGTGAGCCAATTCGTGACCATTTACATAAACATAGTTTTTATCATTAAAACCAATGCTGTCCACTACATAATCTTGAGCAAAAATGGTAGCCGAAGTGTTTTCCATCCCACCATACAAAAAGTCCCAAACCGGAACTTGACGATACACCTGCCACGGATACGGCACTCCGATTTCTTTCTCTAAATAATCAAAAATCTCTTTGCTATATCTGTATGTGGGTTCAAACTTATCGGCATCCGAGTAGTGATAATACAACTCATTCAAAATACCCGAATCAGAAGTAAAAGTCTGCTTTTCAAACTTTCCGATAGCAAGCATCACCAAATAACTGCTCATGGGTTTTTCCATTTGGTATCTCCACGTAATTACACCTTGATTTTCAATCTTTTCGGTTAAAACACCATTAGCCAAAACCGTATAATCTTTATGAAAAGTCACACTCAAATTAAAAACCAGTTTTTCGTTGACATCGTCAAAACTAGGTAGCCAATTGCTTGTGTTATGTCCTTGTCCTTGTGTCCAGACCTGAACGTCTTGATAATTGTCTTTTTGAACGAAATACATGGCTTGGGTTGGGAAAGCTTCGTAATTAAACTCTAGTAGATTCTCCCCTTTTTCATAGCCTTCAAAAAGCAAAAATTCTCTGTCTGTTGCTTTAAACTTCACCGGATTTCCGTTGATTTTCACTTCAGAAAACTCCATTTTTCGAGCATCAATTCTGATGGTATCCAAAGGCTCTTTAAGGTCAAAATGATACTTCACAAACCCGGTCACGTTTTGCTTTACGGGATTTATAGAAATATCTGCATACATTTTCGTAAAATCTGCCTTTTCGTATTGTTGGGAATGCCCTATGGCAAAACCGAGCAGTAATAATGAGGTAAGTACTTTTTTCATTGTTAAATCTTTTCAATTAACACATTCAGATCGAGCCCTCCATAATTTCCGGAACTCATCAAAAGCAATACGCTATTCTTTAGATCAAGTTGATAGAGATAGTCTTCAAAAGCTTTCGGATTCGTATAAATCACCAAATCATTTCGGTTGAAGGATTGAGCGATTTGCTCTGCGGTCACCTCTTCCAATCGTTTGATTTTAACTGCTTCGGGAGAATAGAATACCACAGCTACATCGGCACTATCCAAAGCAGATTGGTATTCTTTTAAAAACTCTGCATTCAAACTGCTATACGTATGCAACTCTAAACAAGCTACCAATTTACGGCCAGGGTATTGTTCTTTGACTGCCTCTGTCGTAGCTTTTACTTTACTTGGCGAATGAGCAAAATCTTTAAAAATAACTCGGTTAGCATTTTCTGAGATCTTTTCCAAACGTTTAGAAGCCCCTTTGAATGAAGCGATAGCCTCATAAAAATCCGCTTCGTCAACACCCATGTTTTGACAAATCCATTTAGCTCCCATCAGATTGTTCAGATTGTGTTTCCCGAACACTTCAATAGGCATATCTCCTTCGGGTGTAGCCAAATAAGTGATTCCGTTTTCTACGGTATATTCAGGCGTTCCATAAGGAATTTTTCGAATCGGATTCGTCGTTTTTTCTACCAAAACACGAAGGTCATTGTCTTCTTCGTTATACACCAAAATTCCTCCGTTGGTAATCTGATTGATGAAAATCTCAAATTGCTCTAAGTAGTTTTCATAAGTCGGGAAAACATTGATGTGATCCCACGCAATACCCGAGAGCAAAGCAATATTCGGTTTATACAAATGGAACTTTGGTCTTCTATCGAGCGGTGATGACAAATATTCGTCTCCTTCGAGCACTATAAAGTCATTGTCTTGAGTCAGATGAACCATAGTGTCAAAACCTTCGAGTTGCGCCCCTACCATATAATCGACCTCAATATTGTGATATTTCATCACATGCAGAATCATCGAAGTAATGGTCGTTTTCCCGTGAGAACCTCCTATCACTACTCGAGTTTTGTTTTTGGACTGTTCGTACAGAAATTCCGGATAAGAATAAATTTTCAAGCCTAATTCTTTTGCTTTTATCAATTCCGGATTGTCTTCTTTGGCATGCATACCGAGTATGATAGCGTCGATATCCGAAGTAATTTTTTCAGGAAACCAACCTAATTCCGGAGGTAAAAGTCCTTTCTTTTCGAGTCGGGTTCTGGATGGTTCAAAAATAGCATCATCACTTCCGGTAACTTGGTACCCTTTTTGGTACATGGCTAAAGCCAAATTGTGCATTGCACTGCCTCCTATGGCTATAAAATGTATTTTCATTGGTATAACTTGTGTAGTAGTCTAAAGTAGCAAATATAGGAATATTTAGGTTGTGGAATAAGAATTCCGAATGGATTTGGTTTCGTATCTTTGCTATGCCAAAAAACAAAACTGAGACGAATTATAGTTGTATTATTTCTGTGTATCAAATGAGTATTGTTTTTCTCACAGATGACAAAAAGTAATCATTACAGAAACAACATTTATTTGTGTTCCACTTAGTATCAATTAAAATGAACGCCCTTTAGATATTTAATGTTATAAAAGTTTAAGATATGCCTATACAATCTGCTATCAGAAATCTAAAAGCGAGCCTACCCGAACATGTGACTTTGGTTGCTGTATCCAAAACAAAGCCTGTGTCTGACATCTTGCAAGCCTATGAAGCCGGCCAACGCATATTTGGAGAAAACAAAGTTCAGGAAATGTGTGAAAAGCAGCCGCAGTTGCCAGATGATATCCAATGGCACCTGATTGGTCACCTACAAACCAACAAGGTAAAATATATGGCTCACTTTGTGGAACTTATTCATGGGGTAGATAGCCTAAAACTCCTCAAAGAAATAAACAAACAAGCCAAAAAACACAACCGCATTATCAAATGCTTGTTGCAAATCTATATTGCTGAAGAAGAAACCAAATTCGGGCTAAGCGAAGAAGAACTCAAAGAAATTGTCTATTCCGACGAATTTAAAGAACTCACCAACATCAAAGTCGTGGGGCTTATGGGTATGGCAACCTACACTGAACTAGACGATCAAATCCGCAAAGAGTTTACTCACCTGAAACGCATCTTCGACAAATATAAAACCATTCAAACTCCTAATTTCGAACTTTCTGTACTGTCTATGGGAATGAGTGGCGATTATAAAATTGCTATCGAATGCGGAAGCACTATGGTGAGAATCGGAAGCAGCATTTTTGGCAGCAGATAGTTGTTTATACTGATTCTAAACTCCGAAATTCTTAAAAAAACAGTTTTAAACTATCAAAAATTTATTTTTTTAAGCCCAAAACAATAATTTGACAAAAACAAAACACTAAAACTATAATTGTTATAAAAATAACAAGTTATAGCTCTAATTTTATTGCAGATACTGTAATTTTACGTAAATTTGTAGCTCCAAAACAAAAAACTAAAAAATTATGGCTTTTGATATCGAAATGATTAAAAAAGTGTATGAAAGAATACCTGCCAGAGTGGATAAAGCTCGTGAATTAGTAGGTCGTCCGCTTACACTTTCTGAAAAGATTTTATATGCTCACCTTTGGGAAGGAATGCCTTCTCAAGCGTTTTCTAGAGGAAAAGACTATGTAGATTTCGCTCCAGATAGAGTAGCATGTCAAGATGCAACAGCTCAGATGGCTTTGCTACAATTTATGCATGCCGGAAAAGATAAAGTAGCTGTGCCTACTACGGTTCACTGTGACCACTTAATTCAAGCTAAAGTAGGTGCAGAAAAAGATTTAGCTGTAGCTAATACGCAATCAAAAGAAGTTTTCGACTTCTTATCATCTGTATCAAACAAATACGGAATCGGATTCTGGAAACCGGGATCTGGTATCATTCACCAAATCATCCTTGAAAATTATGCCTTCCCCGGAGGGATGATGATCGGGACAGACTCTCACACCGTAAATGCAGGTGGTCTTGGAATGCTTGCTATTGGAGTTGGAGGAGCTGATGCCGTAGATGTAATGTCTGGTATGGCATGGGAACTTAAATTCCCTAAACTTATCGGAGTAAAATTAACCGGAAAACTAAACGGTTGGACAGCTCCAAAAGACGTTATTCTAAAAGTGGCTGATATCCTTACCGTAAAAGGAGGAACAGGAGCTATTGTAGAATACTTTGGCGAAGGTGCTAAATCTATGTCCGCTACAGGAAAAGGTACTATCTGTAATATGGGTGCCGAAATCGGAGCTACAACTTCTACTTTCGGATACGACGATTCAATGAGAAGATATTTAGCTGCTACTGGTCGTCAAGACGTTGTGGATGCTGCTGATAAAATCGCAGATTACTTAACGGCTGACCCTGAAGTGTATACTAACCCGGAACAATATTTCGACCAACTAATCGAAATCAACCTTTCTGAACTAGAACCTCATATCAACGGACCTTTCACTCCGGATAGAGGAACTCCGGTTTCTAAAATGAAAGAAGTGGCTGTAGCGAATGGATGGCCTTTAAAAGTTGAATGGGGGCTTATCGGTTCTTGTACGAACTCTTCATACGAAGATATGTCAAGAGCGGTGTCTATCGTAAAGCAAGCGGTTGAGAAAAAGATTACTCCTAAAGCTGAATTCGGTATCAACCCGGGTTCTGAGCAAATCCGATACACTATCGAGCGTGACGGAATCATCGAAGTGTTTGAAAAAATGGGAACTAAAGTATTTACGAATGCTTGTGGACCTTGTATCGGACAGTGGGACAGAGAAGGTGCCGACAAACAAGAGAAAAACACCATCGTTCACTCATTCAACCGTAACTTCTCGAAACGTGCCGACGGTAACCCGAACACTCACGCTTTCGTAGCTTCACCGGAAATGGTGGCTGCTCTAGCAATCGCAGGAGATTTAACTTTCAACCCAATCACAGATACTCTTATCAACGATAACGGAGAAGAAGTAAAATTAGACCCTCCTTACGGAGATGAACTTCCAACAAAAGGATTTGCCGTAGAAGACCCCGGATACCAAGCTCCTGCTGCTGACGGAAGTTCTGTTCAAGTAGTAGTTTCTCCGGATTCTCAACGTTTACAACTTCTTACTCCATTCGAGCCATGGGACGGAAAAAACATTACCGGAGCAAAGTTGCTTATCAAAGTCTTCGGAAAATGTACTACTGACCATATCTCAATGGCCGGACCTTGGTTGCGCTTCCGTGGTCACTTAGACAACATCTCCAACAACATGTTGATTGGTGCTGAAAATGCTTTCAACGGAAAAACTAATTCCGTGAAAAACCAATTAACAGGAGAATATGACGAAGTGCCAAAAGTACAAAGAGCATACAAAGCTGCAGGCATTCCTTCAATCGTAGTGGGAGACCACAACTATGGAGAAGGTTCTTCACGTGAGCACGCGGCGATGGAGCCAAGACACCTTGGGGTAAAGGCTGTTCTAGTTAAATCGTTTGCTCGTATTCACGAAACAAACTTGAAAAAACAAGGTATGCTGGCACTTACTTTCGCTAACGAAGCAGATTACGACAAAATTCAAGAAGATGATACTATCAACTTCCTTGACTTGACCGAATTTGCTCCAAACAAACCTCTAACACTAGAGTTTGTTCACAAAGACGGAAGCAAAGACATCATCATGGCAAATCACTCATACAACGATAGCCAAATCGAATGGTTTAAAGCCGGATCTGCACTAAACCTTATTGCAGCTGAAAGCAAAAAATAAAAATTCGATTTCTTGATATTAAAAAACTCCGAGCATTGCTCGGAGTTTTTTTGTTTTATATTGTCTAATTGTCAATACTTTAATAGCTTTGGAAAGATATTCGTTTATTGTTTTTAACAAATTTCTTTGACAAAAAGATGATTGACAAAAAAATCACTACACTGATAGGAAAGGCAATTCGGGAAGGTAAATATCTCGATATCAGTTATAAAAATAAAAATGAGGAAATTACTCAATTCTGGATTAGTATATTAGATATTAATGCCTATGGTGAATTGCGGGTAAATATATTTAATGTAACAAAAGACGAACCAATTTTAAATGGAAAAATCTATATATCAAATATTCAAACTGCAGAAATTCTTAGATTCTCACATTATGATGTTTCGGAGAGATTGATTAAAAAAATTGAAGAAGACGAAAGCCTTCAAAAATATGAGTTTGATAGGTTTGATAATAATATTTTAAACTATTACTTAGAATGTTATAAGGCTAACCATGATCCTTTTCTTCATAAAACTCACCTAATCCCAGGTATTGACCTCAATGAATTATTAACTAAAAATCCTTTTTATCTTTCGGAGGAACAACAGAATTATATCATCAGTTACATCTATAATAATGATTATAACAATTTCTATGATTATGAATTGGCGTTGTGTGAATTTTCTATTGACATTGTGTCTAGAGGAAAGTTTGTAGTTGCCTATAGAAAACTGACTTTCGACCCTGTAGAAAAATCTATACAGATAAGTAGTAAAACGCATTTTAATGCCAGTTTCTATTTGAGCGATAATAAGTATTCATTGACATATTATACCAATCTTAATGCTGACGATTTTGAAAAAGGGTATCTTTCCAATAAAGATGAAATGATTAAATTATTGGAAGGAAATTTTAAATCAGGAGAATTGTTTAGTACAATGCCTGAAATTGTAGTTTTGGGATATGCTCAAATTGATATTTCAAGTATTTATGAGGAGATGAACTCCGAATGGAACAACAAGGAAATGAGACTACCGTTAAAAGCTTTTTTTCAAAATCTATCGCTGCTTGATAGAAAAAACCGAAAAGAACCTCATATCGTTTTATATGATAAGAACGTCAATATTGACCAACTCCGAACCATCTATAATTCGCTAAAATACCCTATCACTTATGTGCAGGGTCCTCCTGGAACTGGAAAAACACAGACTATCTTAAACATAGTCGTTAATTGCCTTACAAATAATAAGACTCTTTTGATTTCCTCAAACAATAATGTTCCTATAGACGGAATAAAAGACAAACTGACTTTAGGTAAGTATAAGAATAAAGACATTTTATTCCCTATGATTAGATTAGGGAATAATGCTTGTGTAGCAGAAGCTTTGACTAGAATAAGGGAATTGTATGAATTTGAAACCAAAGATGTTCCAAAAGAGGAGCTATTGTTCAACCTCAAAGAGAAATCAAAAGAAAATAATCAAAAATTGCTGGAAAGATTAGAAAACTTTGAAAAACGAGTTGACCTTCAACAAAATATTGATTTTATAAAAGGACTTCTCTCTAAAGGGAATAACAGTTTGTTAGAGAAAGAAAAAGCAAAGTTTGAAGAAAGATTAAGTAATATTCCTGAAACAACAGACGAGAACATAAAAGGAATATTTGAGATAATTAAAGATAACCATCAACTTTTACAATATTTCTATTTCGAATCATTAAAGTATATCAAGCGTTTAAAAACCAAGGAATATAGAGATTTGATTGAAATAGTTTATCTCGAGGAGGAAGTAGAACCTGTAAAGGTTTTCAACAAATGGATTGCAAATGACAAGAATCTCGAAAAATTTACAAAGGTTTTTCCAATAATTCTCACTACGAATATTTCTAGTAGAAGATTAGGCAGAAAATATAAATTTGATTTGTTGACTATTGACGAAGCAGGTCAATGTGATATAGCTACAAGCTTGATTCCTATATCTAAATGTGAAAATATGGTTTTAATCGGTGACACAAACCAATTGAAACCTGTTGTAATTTTTGAAGAAAGTAGGAATGAGAAATTAATGAAACAATACGAAATTGACGAAGTCTATAATTACTTCGAAAATTCAATACTATCTCTTTACAAACAAATTGATAATATTTCAAGAAATATTCTGCTGAGTTATCACTATCGTTGCGGAAAAAAAATTATCAACTATTCTAATATGAGATTCTATGAGAATAGATTAAATCTCAGCTCAATCAGTAATTTGGGAGAAGTCAAATTAATTAATGTTAATAATGTTAACCACAAAAACAAGAATTCTCAAATAGAAGAAGCAAGGGAAATAATTAAATATATCAGTGATAATAAATTATCGGATGTATTCATCATAACACCATTCAGAAATCAAGAAGAAGTTTTGAATCACTATTTGAACCAGGCAAAGGAAAATGGGCAAATTGCCTCATCAGTAAGTTGTGGAACTATTCATAAGGTACAAGGACAAGAAAATAAAACTATTGTCATTTCTACTGCAATTTCAAAAGATACTTCTTCTAAGACATATGACTGGATAAAAAACAATAGTCAGCTAATAAATGTTGGTATTACACGGGCAATGGAGAA
>CAYZBA010000037.1:0-14998 GCA_964476555.1 uncultured Flavobacterium sp. | reverse complement strand
TTAGCTCAACGGTTCGTGCTTTAGGTTTTGTGATTATCGCTCATCAAGAGCATCACAAAAAGATTTTTAAAGAAAGATATTTGTAATAAATAATCCCGTTTGATAGTTCAAACGGGATTATTATTTAATAGTAAACTATTATAATTCTGCCACTAGTTCTCTCCAACTTTCAAGCTCAGGAATTCCGGGTTTTCTCTTACCAAAGAATTGAACGATAAGTTCTCCCATTTCGTTGAAAACTTCTATTGAAGTTACGATATCTCCTTCAGCCGGTTTTCTAACCAACCAAGTGCTAGCTATTTTTGAAGTGTCTAAATGTAAATTAAAATCAGGATCCATCACATTAAACCATTGGTTGTGCCACATGGTTTTACGAATTTCTCCTGTATGAATTTGTATGTTTCCTCTGTTACCTACAAATACCATGATAGGTACTTTTTTCTCTGCTGCTTTTTCAAGCAATTTTACAGAAGCCTCATTACTTAATTTTTGAGCATAATATTCAGACGGCGCCAAACGAAGAGCTTGAGTTCTGGTTACTCCGAACTTTCTCAACATTCCGAAAAATTCGTGAGTATCTTTAAGTGCTGTCCAAGCATTCTGGAAGCCTTCTACGTCGATATCACTATCCTGTTTTTCGTCATAATTCGGAACTATAGGAATAACAGTCTCTTCAGGAGATTGATTCTCTGATTTATATTTTTCAACCAAAGCATCAAAAGCTGCTTCGTTACTGTCTTTGGTCAAATAAATTTTATGAATAGCAAGTCCATCTTTACCGAAGAATTGTAAGCTTTTACGAGTACCGTGTTCCGAAGTTTCGATAACTGCAAAAGCTTTATCCCAATGACTTAAAAACATTCTTTGATCGATATCAGGATTTACGAACAATCCTGCATGAGGGCTACTGAAGTCTGAATTTTCGTACACTCCTTTACGTTCATGCACACATTCTTCATTCCTAGTAAGCCCCATAAGTTTTCCGAGTGGTTGAAGTTCAGAAAGTATATTTACGAATTCAGGACGAAGACGAATAACGTTGTTTCCTATTATTTGAGTTGCTAAAAGCTCGACTTCACTCACTTCGAGTTGTTGAGCAGCATTGCGGATTCTTATGTGTGGATTCTCTGCTTTTAAAGCCTCCCAACGCTCTGCTAAAGTTACTGTGGTATTCATTTCTCTATAGTTTAAAATTATATTTTATACAAATTCTGCTTCGACTTTTACGTTTCCGAAAACAATCATCGGTTTTTTATACACCGGATTCTCACAAATCAAACACGGAAAATCATAGATATCACTAATGATTTGTTGTGTAAATACTTTTTCCGGAACATCATAAGCCTTTATTTTTCCGTTTTTCATCAAAAGCACCTCGTCTGCAAACTGAGCCGTAAGGTTCAAATCGTGCATCACTAATATGGCTGTATTGCCTTGTTGAGTGAAATTTTTGATAAGTTCCAAAATTCGATGTTGATGTAAAACATCAAGGTTGTTTAAGGGTTCATCCAAAAAAATAAGTTTGTTTTGAATGTCATTTTTTAACTGAGCTAAAACTCTGGCTAAATGAACCCTCTGTTTTTCTCCTCCCGAAAGAGTATTGTAATCTCTATTTCTCAGATGCAATACATCGGTTTGCTGCATTGCCTTTTCTACAGCCTCTAAATCGGTTTGAGAAGGTTTATTTTCAAAGTATGGGTATCGCCCCATTAGGACTACATCGTGGACGAAGAGAGGAATATCTGTATTGTATTGCTGAGAAAATTTAGCTTTGTTGACAGCTAACTCTTCGAGCTTCCATTTTTGTAAATCTTGTTCTTTAAAAAGAATTTCGGCAGTACTCTCCAATTCATTAGATAAAACACTCAAAAGAGTAGATTTTCCCGCTCCGTTTGGCCCTACAATAGCAATCAGTTTTCCATAACCGACCGAAAAGTCTACATCTTTCAGAATCTGAAATTCTTTGTGTGTATACGAAATGTTTTGTCCTCTTAGCATGTCTTTATTTTTTAAGTTCTGCCCTATAAAGATTTTCTGTGCTTTAAAAGTATCATAATAAATATCGGAGCACCCATAAAAGCGGTCAGAATTCCAATTGGAATTTCAGACGGCGCTACCACCGTACGGCTAATGGTATCTGCTCCTAACAACAACACACTCCCTAAAACAGCCGATAGCGGTAAAATGATATAATAATTCGATTTGAAAATCAATCGTAAAATGTATGGAATAATAAGCCCTACAAAACCAATAGTCCCTGAAAATGCAACCGATGCTCCTACTAAAAGAGCCGTGAAAAATATAATTTGCTTTTTGGTTTTCTCCACCGGAATACCCAAATGAGAGGCATCTTTTTCCCCTAACATCATAGCATTGAGAGTTTTTCCTTTTCCGATAAGAAAGAAATAAGATATGATTACAACTAAAAAAAGTATCAGATTCTTTGTCCAAGTAGCTCCACCAAGGCTTCCTAAATTCCAAAAAGTAAGGTCTCGAAGTTGTTCATCTTTAGAGATATAAATCAAAAGCCCCATTACTGCAAAACCAAGAGCTGTAATGGCTACACCCGAAAGTAACATCATCATTACGTTGGTTTTTCCGTTAGTGGTAGAGAATTTATACACTATAGACATGGTGATGAAAGCTCCCAAAAAAGCAGAAATACTCAAAAACGAAAAATGAAAAACTTCCGGAATATAAGGTTTGATAAAATTTCCTAACACAATGGCAATTGCTGCAAAAAGCGAAGCTCCAGAGGTGATTCCGATGAGGTCTGGTGAAGCCAAAGGATTTTTGAACATTCCTTGCAAACAAGCTCCAGACACAGCCAAAGCACTCCCGATGAGCATTGCCATCACAATTCGGCTCAATCTGAGGTCTGAAAACACAAATTTATCGGTTTCAGAAACATTGCTGTTTTCAGAAAAAAAGCTTTTCAAAATTTCTCCAAACGAACTTTCAAACTCATATACACCCATATAAAGCGACAACAGAGCTAAAGCCCCCAGCAATAACAAGCTGATGATTAGGTATATAGAAAGTTTATTCTGCATTTCTTAGATTACGAACCTAAATTATTTCAACAATAACTGATTTAATTCTATAGCGGCCTCTCCTACTCTTGGACCAAATCCGGAAAGAAGTTGACCATCCATCGTGATAATCTTTTTGTTTTTTCCGGCTTTGGTTTTATTCACGCCATTGATTTGAAGGATTCCGTTCATACCTCCAAGACTCTGAAAACCTGAAGTGAAAAGCAATATATAATCCGGATTAGCCTGAAGTAAAGACTCCGGAGTAAGCGGTTTAAAGTCCTCAAAATCGTTGACAGCATTTTCAGCACCGGCAAGAGCAATCATTTTCTCCATAGCTGTATTTTTACCTGCTACCATCAAAGTTCCCGCTCCTCTGGCATAAATAAACAAAACCTTTGGTTTGGTTTTAAAAGAATGGACTTTACTAAAATCTGAATCAATTTTTGAGAAAAGTGGTTTATAATCTGCATTGCCTAAAGTAGCAGCTACGTTTTGAATCAGTTTTTTAGCTCCTTCAATAGAATATTCATGCGAAAATACCCGTACTTCAATCTTCGCCTGACGAAGTTTATTCACTAATTCAGGGTTCAAATCAGTATCTGTAACCAATACCATCATCGGTTTAAGTGCAATAATATTTTCTACTGAAATGGAACGCACATGACCTAAATCTCTAGCTTTTTCTTTTACATCTGCCGGATAAGTACTAGTCACATCAACCCCGACCAACTTGTCTTGATGCCCCAAAGCACATACAATTTCTGTAATGGCTCCGTTTAACGATACGATTCTTTGTGGAAGTGAAGATGCTTTTGCAGCGAAAGCGAACAGACAGCTAACTGTCATAAGTAAATTTCGTAGTGTGTTCATATAGAAAGGTATATTATTTTTACTTAATCTAAATAAGTACAAATATATCCTTTTTAATTCATCTCCAAAAAATATTTGAGTAAAAAATTATAAAAACAAAAAGCGGAGTAACTTTATTGTTACTCCGCTTAAACCATTTAATTATATAAATCTTAGTCGTTGAAATAAAATCCGTTGGGAGCGATTCCAACTGTGTAAGTGTGCAATAAACTCCCTGAAGTGGAATACACAAATACTTTTCCGTCTGAAGCAAAATCTCCGGCATCAGCAATGTAAATGCTTCCGTCTTCTACAGCAAAACCATACATAGCACTCCAAGGCGACGAAGCTTCATAAGTAAGAATGTGCTCATCACCTATATTTTCATTGTCAAAATCAGTAAGAGCTACCGCAAATACCGAACTCTCATTCGTATAATAAATAATATCGTCTTCTATAGTCAAGTTTTTAGCATCTGGCAGAAAAGAGGATAGTAATCTCTCCCCAACAATTTGATGAGTCACCAAACTAATCTTTAGAATTTTCGACTCCGAATTGTTCGTCGTTAGCACATACAAAAAGCCGTCTTCTTCATCCAAAGAGTTCGGAGAGTTTCCCGCTCCCAATTCAATAACCGTTTCAACCGTATCATTGTTCGGATTAATCACCGTAATAGAATGTCCGTCTCCGTAATATCCATTCGCTACATAGATTTTGTCATTCGCTTCGATGATCCTGTCCGAAGAAGCTCCTAGCGGAATGCTGGAAACAGCATACGTGTTCAAGTTGATAACCGCTACATAATCATCAGCTCCACTCTCCCACCCTGCTTGGTTCACAACATACGCTTTGCCGTTTTCGGTCACGCCATATCGAGGATTATTTAATCCTGAAGTAATGGTGGTAATGTATTCAAAGGTATAACGATTCACAACCGTAATGGCATTAGCCCCCCCGGAGATGATAAAAGCTCGGGTATCGTCAAAAAACATCGATTGTAAGTAGGTTCCTATCTCATCTGCATTGGGATTTACAGCTCTAAAAATGTCGTGCTCCAACTGCCCGCTTTCCGAAAGAAAACTGATAGAAGCGGTCGAAAGACTACTTCCCCCTTCGTTCACTATAAATACACCCTCTTCATATCTTCCTGCCTGATGCGAAGAACCCGAATTGTCATCACTACTGCAAGAAGCTAAAAACAACGACAACAAAACACTGATTTTCAATAATTTGTTTTTCATACTTTAATATTAATTTGTTTAAAATTTTGACTTTATGACTTTCAATATAATTGTCATGACAAACGAAGTACAAAGAAGTCGAAACATCTTAAACACCTCACTTCTAACTTCTAACTTCTAACTACTATTATATTCTACAATTCAAATAAACCATAAAATTCCGTCCCGGAAGCGGTCTGTTTTCTACGTTTTCATAATATACATTCATCAGGTTTTGCACCTTCACCCCCACGGTGTAATTTTTATAAAACGTATAATCACCCCCCAAGTTAAACACCTGATAAGCATCGAGATTATATCTCGCATTGTTGTCGGAACGAGTGTAAACCTCCCCTACATACAACATCTCCAAATACAAATTCAAATCCTTATAACTATACAAAAGATGAGCATTGGATTTATGAGTCGGAACGTACATCAAATACTTATCCGTTCTTTTGTCTTTAGACGACGTATAACCATAATTCGCTTTTAAGTAAAACTCGTGTTTTCCGATTGCTTTCTGATAAGAAAGACCTCCTTCAAAGCCAAAAATTTCCACCTCGTCAACATTCTCAGGCGACCACAACGAACTTGTCGGAACCCAACGAAGCATGTCTTCTATCTGATTATAATACCCCGTAAGTGTAACCGTTAAACCTCCAAAAATAAATTCATGGGTCAATTCCGCCTGATACGAAGTCTCGGGTTTAAGCTCCGGATTTCCGCCCGTCACCCAATACAAATCATTGAAAGTCGGGATTCGAAAGTTCTTCGACGCATTGACTTTTACGGTATAAAAACGAGCAGGTGCATAACTTGTCCCTACCGAATACAAAAACGGACTGTCATACATATCCGTCACTTCTTTCCGAGCAGCAACTTCATACAAAAAAGAATCTGTAACCAAGTGTTTCATCATTATGCTTCCCGACCCGATTTGTCGCTTCCCGTAACGCAAGTCAGAACCATATCCTTTGTTCTGCGTATAATCAACAACCGTGTTCAATTTGATCTTGTTAGTGGCCGAATAAGCCAAATCGTATTTCACTATCAAGCTTTCCACTTTCCCAAAAGTGTAATAATCGTTGGCAATGTCAGGGTAGTATTCATACTCTTCTAAGAGGTGTGCCAACTTTACTCTCGAAGTGAATCGGTTGAGATAACTACTCCATTCCAGTAAATTTCGGAAGTCAAAATTTTGATATTTTGTTGGCGTTTCAGACGGAAGCACTAGCGAAAAATGCCTCTCTCCGCTAAATAGGTTGCTATACAGCTTCAACGTGTTTTTGTCATTAATTCTATACCCCGCACTTGCAGAAAACGAAGAACTTTCATACTGCCCGTTGAGGTTTTTGCGGTTCTTACCAATCCATTCATAATCATTGTCCGAAGCCGAATGTGCCAAACTGAGCTGCAAACTATACTTCTCTGATGCCAATTGTGACTGAAAGTTGATATCATACGTATTAAAACTTCCGTATCTCGTAAGCAGTTCGTTTTCGAATTTATCCGTAAACACGAGTTTGTTATTCAAGTGAATACTCCCTCCAATGGCACTACTGCCATAAATCGAACTCCCCCCTCCCGATTTCACCGAAATATTATTAAAAACCAGCGTATTAAAAGCATTGAAATCCGCTTGACCCAAAAACTGAGAGTTGATGTTGATGCCATTCCAAACCACTGCCGTTTGCGATGCGGTCGTCCCTCTAAAGGCTACCGATGAAGCCCCTCCCGGACCGTTTTCCTTAAAATATAGCAAGGTGTTATAGTTCAATAGCGAAGTCAAAAAACTGGAATGACGCTTGATGATACTATCCGATAGCTTTTCGGTTTTCTGCGTTTGCAAATAATCGCGCAACAAATTGTCCGAAATCTCAACTTGAGACAAAACTATAGACAAACTGTCTTGAGCCATAACCCTATGACCCCAAAATAAGAAAATTGCAATAAAGAGTACCGTATATTTCATAGCCAAACCGAACTTTTCTTCCCGAAAGTTCCACTGTTTTTTAGGTTATGTTTTAGGTAGGTCTCCTGACTTGCATCCTATTGCTAACCTTCCCAACTCCAAAGAGTCAGTGGTTTTTGAAGAACAGCAATAAGTTTACTAGCTTACAGTTGCGGGTACAGTTCAGGAATTGGTTCTATCATAAAACCTCACCTGATTCCCTTTTAATGAAGAAGGTAAAAAATACAATCTTCAACCTAAAACGCTTGGGCAAATATAGATATAATTTTGTTAGAAAAAAAGATCCGAAATAGAAAATTGCTTATTCCTCGTCCAAAAAGTTATGGCTCGAATATGTACGCCACTTTTCAATACAAAGCCTCATATCTTCGGGTAATTCCGTATCAAATCGCATAAACTCTTTGGTTATAGGGTGCTCAAAACCTAAAGTTTTGGCATGCAGTGCCTGGCGAGGAAGTATCTTAAAACAATTCTCTACAAACTGTTTGTATTTGCTGAAAGTCGTTCCTTTCAAAATCAAATGACCTCCATATCGCTCGTCATTAAAAAGCGGATGCCCAATATGCTTCATACTAGCGCGAATCTGGTGCGTCCTTCCCGTCTCTAGCTTACACGAAATCAAAGTCGTATATCGAAATCGCTCTAATACTTTGTAATGCGTCACTGCCCATTTCCCTTTGCTCGGGTCGTCATACAAAGCCATTTGCATACGGTCTTTCGGATGACGCTCCATATATCCCGTAATGGTACCCTCGTCTTGAGCAAGATTACCCCAAACCAAGGCCACATATTCTCTTTCAGAAGTTTTTTCTGCAAATTGAGCCGCCAAATAATTCATGGCATGCTCCGTCTTGGCTACTACCAATAGTCCGGTAGTGTCTTTATCTATGCGGTGAACAAGCCCCGGACGCTCGCTCGAATTCATCGGTAAATTATCAAAGTGATACGCCAAAGCATTCACCAAAGTCCCAGAATAATTGCCGTGACCCGGATGTACTACAAAATTAGCCGGCTTGTTGATAACCAACAAAACCTCGTCTTCATAAACAATATCCAATGGAATATTCTCCGGTATGATCTCGTGCTCATACTTCGGCTTAGAAAATAAAACACGAATAACATCTCCGGGCTTTACCTTATAATTAGATTTTACAGGAGTATCGTTGACAAGAATGCTACCGTCTTCTGCAGCTTTCTGGATTTTGTTGCGACTCGAATTCTGCACCAAAGTCATCAAATATTTATCAATTCTGATATAAGCTTGACCTTTGGTTACTTCAAATCTGTAATGCTCAAAAAGTTCGTCTTCTATCTCCTCCGGGCTGTGGTTGTCAGTACTCATATTTATTCCTCCGTAGTAGCTTCTTGTGGGATTTCTTCGTTAAAAGGAACTTTTCCGTCTCCTAATACAAAGTCAATTTTTGAAGACCTCTTGAGTTTATCCCCCGCTTTGAGTGTCTTCCCTTTGTGCTGAATTTCCAACACAACATCTTCTGCAAAATACGGCTTATAGCTGATTTTACCTTCCTCAAATCCCAAAGACAAAAGCGTTGGCAAAACCTGACGATACGTGAGATTCTCAATGTTCGGAATCTCTACTTCTTCATATCCGGAAGCATTAATTTTTAAGTATACTTTGCGGTTCTGTTTTACTTTTGAAAAAGGCGTCGGGTCTTGCTCTACTATAGAATATGGCGGAAAGTCCTTCAGAAAGCTAACCGTATCATTGATGTGATAGTCCAAATCAAGCTCCTCAAGCTTCGCTTTTGCCTGAACCAGAGTAAGTTTTGTCAAATCCGGAACTTCAATCTCCTCCCCGTGATGGGTTCTGAAACTCAACCACTGCATCAACAAAAAAGTTAGGGCAAACAAGATTACCACAGCAATAACTAACTGTTTCAGAAAAGCTTTGCTTTTTAAGAATGCTACTAAACTCACCTTTTTTAGATTTAAAAATTGGATACAAAGATATAACTATTTGCTGATTTGTTGATACAGTCTTTGTTTCTCCCTTAATAGTAACTCTCGCTCAATTTAGCGCTCTCAATTCGCTGTTACCCTGTTCCATAAAAATCTCCTGACAAACCCCACCATGTATCAAACCTCTCTGCAAAGCAATATTAACATGACGTAACACTAAAAATATTACTCCTATCTTGACAATTTTAATTTGTTTTTTTTATATTCAACCCCTTGAAATTTAAACCACTAAAGCCCTCCCTACTTTGCGCCCCCTTTGTCACTTTATACCCTATCCGATACACCTCAATGCTACTTCAATGCTACCTCAATGCTACCTTAATGCCTCCTCAATGCCGCATTAACCCTACCTCAACCCTACCCCTCTCCCTAGATACTCCCTAGTTAAAGCCTATTTAATGCCTGTCAAAGCCTTGTTTAAGTCGATAAAACCACACAAATACTCATTAAATATCTAAAATCAACCTTTTCCCCAAAATCGCAAACCGAGATTTCCCTCTTGACAAAAAAACACTTTTGCGTTTTAAAACTTTCCAAGTATATTTGCTGAAATCAAAAAAGACTTCTTACTATGAAATTATTACAAGGAAAAACAGCTATCATCACCGGAGCAACCAGAGGAATCGGTAGAGGAATTGCTATAGTATTTGCTCAGCAAGGAGCTAATGTAGCCTTTACGTACAGCTCATCTGTTCAGGCAGCTGAAGAATTGGAGAAAGAACTTATCGGGATGGGAGTTCAGGCAAAAGGCTATCAATCAAATGCAGGAGATTTCAACGAAGCTCAAAAAGTGGTTGATGATGTAATCGCTACCTTCGGTACGGTGGATATTCTGATTAATAATGCCGGAATCACCAAAGACAACCTCTTGATGCGAATTTCTGAAGAAGATTTTGATAAAGTAATCGAAGTAAACCTTAAATCAGTATTCAACATGACTAAGGCAGTTCAACGAATTATGTTGAAAAACAAAGCCGGGTCTATCATTAATATGAGTTCTGTAGTAGGTATAAAAGGTAATGCAGGACAAACCAACTATGCCGCTTCTAAAGCCGGAGTTATCGGATTCAGTAAATCAGTAGCCCTAGAACTCGGCTCTAGAAACATCCGTTGCAACGTGATTGCTCCGGGATTCATCGAAACAGAAATGACTGAAAAATTAAGCCCGGAAGTAGTCGAAGGATGGAGAAACAATATTCCGCTAAAACGCGGTGGAACCCCGGAAGACGTAGCCAATGCCTGTGTGTTCTTAGCATCAGATATGTCTGCTTATATAACCGGACAAGTAATCAACGTAGACGGAGGAATGTTGACCTAATTTTTCGTCAAACAATATAAATTGGCAAAGAAATTGATAAAGGCTAAACCTAAAAAAATATTTCTATGAAAAAAAATGTAATTTTAGGCTTAGCCTTTCTGTTTATCTCTCTTTTTGGTTTTGCCAACAACTCAACTCCGTTTGGTACAAAACTTATCCTTACCAAACTCAACGGAAAAACCATTACCGAAACCAATTTTTATCTAACTATAGATAAAGACGGAAACAACATTGCCGGAAAAAGCGGATGCAACGGCTTTAGCGTGAGTTTCACTGCCAATAATGCTTCCGGAAGCTGCATCAAAACAGGAGACGGAATGTCTACCCTAATGGCGTGTGATGAAGATGTGATGAAGTTAGAGCGTGAATTTCAACAAACCTTGAAAAACAAAAAGTTTAAAATCAAAACCAAAGGCAACAAGGTTTACTTTAAAAACTGGTGGGGAAAAACCTATATGGAATTCGAAAAGCAATCCGCCTCAGATGTTTGGAGTTTTATCGAAAAAAATGACTGGAAACTCATTCAACTCAATAACATAAGCCAAGATTACGGAAAAGCTTCTATCAATTTTGATAGCAACGAAAAAAGAGTGTCAGGAAATGCAGGTTGTAATAACTTTTTCGGGAGTTATACTCTTGAGGGAGAATACATTTCGTTTACTCAGTTAGGAGCAACCAAAATGGCTTGTATGGATGAAACAGCCAACAAAACCGAAACCACATTGCTACAGATTTTATCAGGTAAAAAACTTCGATATGACCTAGCCGACCAAACCCTGAATTTCTATGACGGAAATCGTTTGGTGATGATGTTCGGAATCGTAAAATAACAACTAACTATCAAAGGTTTTGCCACAAGCAAAGCCTTTTTTAATACCTAATCACTATGAGCTCCAACCGAAGAGATTTTTTAAAGAAATCAGCTATAGCATCATTAGCTGTGGCTTTGCCATCTGTGAGTTTAAAAGCCTCAACAGGATTGTCTTCAGGGAAAATCAACAAACCCATTGTTTTATCAACCTGGGATTTTGGTCTGCAAGCTAATGAGGCAGCTTGGAAGGTTCTCTCCAATGGAGGAAAAGCTTTAGATGCTGTTGAAACCGGTGTTCGAGTGGTAGAAAATGACCCAAAAGAAAGAAGCGTAGGCTACGGAGGAAGACCCGACCGAGACGGACGAGTTACTCTGGATGCTTGCATTATGGATGACAATTACAACATTGGTTCCGTTGCTTTTTTAGAACATATCAAAAACCCGATTTCGGTGGCCAGAGCCGTTATGGAAAAGACACCTCATGTGATGTTAGTTGGCGAAGGAGCTTTGACATTTGCCCTTTCGCAAGGATTTAAAAAAGAAAACTTACTCACACCCGAATCGGAAAAAGAATGGAAAGAATGGCTCAAAAAATCTGAATATCATCCGCCTGTAAATATCGAAAATCACGACACTATCGGGATGATTGCACTCGATGCTCACGGAAACCTTTCGGGTGCTTGCACGACATCGGGCTTGGCTTATAAGATGAACGGAAGAGTTGGAGATTCTCCCATCATCGGAGCTGCACTTTTTGTGGATAACGAAGTAGGTGCTGCCACCGCTACCGGACATGGTGAAGAAGTTATCAGAACTGTCGGGACACATTTGGTAGTCGAACTGATGAGACAAGGAAAAAAACCTGAACAAGCTTGTCGAGAAGCCGTAGAGCGTATTGTGGAAATTACTAAAAAACGAGGAAAAAACCTCAGAGATATTCAGGTTGGTTTTATAGCGATTAACAAAAACGGAGAATACGGAGCTTACTGCATTCAAGACGGATTTAGTTTTGCCGTATATGACGAAAAAGGAAATCGTATGCAAAAATCTGATTTTGCTTTTGTCTGATTAATTCGTCCAGATAAAATCCATTTTATCGACTTTCATCGAGTTGTCTAAAACTTTTATTTCTAGTTCTAAAATAGACTTCAAAGCCTCATAATTGATTTTGTGAGCATCATCAGTTGTCTTGTGATAATCCGGATGTCCTCCTGTGTGGAAAAACAACACCGGAATATTT
Organism: uncultured Flavobacterium sp.; assembly: GCA_964476555.1. Classification (GTDB taxonomy): domain Bacteria; phylum Bacteroidota; class Bacteroidia; order Flavobacteriales; family Flavobacteriaceae; genus Flavobacterium. Next base: position 2,570 of record CAYZBA010000037.1, on the reverse strand, counting down.
TTTCTGTAAAACGAAGTTTGGTCTGAGCCTCCACTGCCGTCTCTGCTCAAATTGAATGTGATATCGCTTGTAATGCCTTCGAAGATTTCAGGAAAAGCAGAACTTGTCCCGTATCCGATAACGGCTACGCCATTGTCAGGATTATACCTCCCTATCATATCCATATTGAGCATCCAATGAATATCCTCTAACGGAATAGTAGGATTTTCGGTAAAGTATTTCGAACCCAAAAGCCCCCACTCTTCTGCCCCGAAAGCTATAAAAAGTAAATTGAAAGACTCCTTTTTGTCATTCTTAGCATAGTGTCTGGCTAGTTCCAAAAGCCCTGCCACTCCAGAAGCATTATCATCGGCCCCGTTATGGATTTTCCCAATATTAAGCGTATCTCGAGAACTTAATTCTCCGTGACCTAAATGGTCATAATGAGCTCCAATTACGATTGTATGTTTCGCTCCGTTATCTAAAAATCCAATGACATTATCTGCTTTTCGGATGCTGTCTGCCACCACTGCCTTTCTCACCTTTGCTTCAAAACTTTGACGATATTTTTGAGTTCCTCTCGGGAGCAAACCATATTCTTTGAAATGCTTTTCGATGTATTGAGCGGCTTTTTCTACTTCTTTACTTCCGGTCTCGCGACCTTTCATCTTGTCTGATGCCAAGTATTCGATATGCTTTCTCAGATTGCTTTCTTGAATTTGAGCTTGCGAACTCAAAGAAAGAAAACTCCCAGCTACCAGCCATAAAATCAAAAAATATTTATTCATAACAAAGCTTTCTATAAAACAAAAAAAGGACGTGTCCGAATCGAACACATCCTTTCTGCTATTGATTTTTTTGCTTTTATACAGCTCCTTGAGCTAGCATTGCATCGGCTACTTTTACGAAACCGGCAATGTTGGCCCCTTTAACGTAATCAACATAACCATCAGGTTGTGTTCCGTATTTCACACATGAAGCGTGGATATCTGTCATAATTTTCTTTAGAATTCTATCCACTTCTTCAGCTGTCCATTCAATTCTCAAAGAGTTCTGAGACATCTCTAGTCCTGATGTTGCCACTCCTCCGGCATTCGATGCTTTACCAGGCGAGAACATTATTTTGTGTTTCTGGAAGTATTCAACCGCCTCAGGAGTAGTTGGCATATTAGCTCCTTCAACTACACAAATTACTCCGTTTTCCACTAATTGCTTAGCAGACTCCAAAGGTAACTCGTTTTGAGTGGCACAAGGAAGGGCAATATCTACTTTTTGAATCCAAGGTAACTGGCCCGGGAAGAATTGAACTCCAAATTTCTTAGCATAAGGCTCCACCACATCATTGTTTGAGGCTCTTAGCTCCAGCATATAATCGATTTTCTCTCCAGATACTCCATCAGGGTCATAGATGTGTCCATCAGGACCAGAAAGCGTTACCACTTTCGCTCCTAGTTCAGTAGCTTTGGTTACCGCTCCCCATGCTACGTTACCAAAACCTGAAACAGCAATAGTCTTTCCTTTAATATCCATTCCTTTGGTAGCTAACATCGCCTGAAGGAAGTATACCGCTCCAAAACCGGTAGCTTGTGGTCTCATCAATGAACCTCCCCAAGACATCCCTTTTCCTGTGATTACACCAGAGAACTCGTTTTTCAGCTTTTTATACATTCCAAACATATACCCGATTTCTCGAGACCCCACTCCTATATCCCCGGCCGGAACGTCTGTGTTCGGCCCAATATATTTATATAATTCGCTCATAAAAGCATGACAAAAACGCATGATCTCGCCATCTGATTTTCCTTTAGGGTCAAAGTCTGATCCTCCTTTTGCGCCTCCCATCGGGAGAGTAGTCAATGCATTTTTAAATGTTTGTTCGAATGCAAGGAATTTTAAAATACTTAAGTTCACAGACGGGTGGAAACGAAGACCTCCTTTATAAGGCCCAATAGCAGAATTCATCTGAACTCTGTAACCTCTGTTTACTTGGATTTCACCTTTGTCATCTACCCAACAAACTCTAAAGCTGATGATTCTTTCTGGCTCTGTCATTCTGAGTAGGAGGTTTTTTCCATAATATATTTCCTTGTCTTCCATATAAGGGAGCACTGTTTCTGCTACCTCTTGAACAGCCTGAATAAACTCTGGCTCATTTGGATTTCTTTTCGCTACTAATTCAACAAAAGAAGCAACATTGTCTTTCATAATTTGGTTAATTTAAAAAATAAAGTCAGCACAAATATACACTTTAAAACCACTCTACAATCCGCTTATTGTTCTTTTTTCATTTTTTACACACTTAAATATAATTTTCAATAATTTACACTTCGTTTATTTAAATAATATGCTTTTTTTAAACTCAAAAATTCTTTTAGATGAGCTATTTAGAGCACTCTTAAACATAAAACAAAAGAATATTTCCTAAAAAATATTTGAAATAATCAATTTTAGTAATACATTTGTACCCGCTTAGAATTCGGGGTGTAGCGTAGTCCGGTCATCGCGCCTGGTTTGGGACCAGGAGGTCGCAGGTTCGAATCCTGCCACCCCGACAAAAATCTCTCCAGAAACGGAGAGATTTTTTGTTTTAG
>CAYZBA010000036.1:0-15160 GCA_964476555.1 uncultured Flavobacterium sp. | reverse complement strand
ACCCGATGGGGCCACTTCAATTGGCGGACTTTATCGGGTTGGATGTTTGTCTATCTATCCTTAACGTAATGTATGACGGATTCAAGAATCCGAAATATGCACCGAATCCGCTATTAGTGAACATGGTAATGGCAGGAAAACTGGGAGTGAAGTCTGGAGAAGGATTCTATGACTATTCGGAAAGCAAAAAAGCAGAGAAAGTATCGAAGCAATTTTTAAAGTAATATACTGATTAAAAAGTCGGGAGAGATTTTCTCCCGACTTTTTTATTTTTAACCAACTTGAAAAACGCTACTCTTACTCAACATAACGACACTTTTGTCACTATAAAACCGCTGTCTGAAAAGATAAGTCGGTACATTTCCTATTATTATTTTCACGCTTCGGATGATGAAAATTATAATAAAAGTTTTGTTTTCTATCCGAATTACAAACATGCACTCACGGTTTATAAAGATTCAAAAGTTACTCTAACCGAATCTGAATCTAAAGTGAGCCCTTCAGAGAAAACGACTATCAAATCGCTATATGCTATAAATAAAAGCAAAAATATAAAAGTAACTATAAAAGGTGTTTTTGATAAAATAGGAATTGTGTTTAATCCGTTGGGAATCAATTTCTTTATTGATAAACCTTTGAGTGAAATTTTCACTACAGAGTTGGGTTTTTTTCCGTATTTCGGAGGAGAGTTTACAAAATTATTGGCACAAGTTTTTGACGAAAAAGAGCTTCAAAACAAAGCAACTTTACTCGATGCTTTCTTCGAAAAAAGATTTGTTGAATTCGATGAACCTATACTCAAAAAATCTATCAAAGAAATCATTTCAACCAACGGAGCCATCAAAGTTTCAGAATTGTCTGAAAAATCTAACATACATCGAAAAACCTTACTTCGATTATTTAAAAAGCACACCAATATGTCGGTTGAAGAATACCGTAAAATGGTGATGTTTCGTCAGGCGCTCAACTATTTTCATCAAAATAAAGAAACAACAAACCTCACGGATGTAGCTTTGTTTAGCATGTATTATGACCAAGCACATTTCATCAAGCACTTCAAATCCATTACCAAAGAAACGCCAACTACACTGCTTTCAAAAATTTCGCATTTAGGTGAAGAAGATACCTATTGGTATTTTGAAAATTAAACAGTCTCAATTTTACAATTTTCAGGTTTTATAATATTCTACTTTTGTACCTATATTTAAATACTATTGGTATGATTCAAGTAATTTTTTGGCTAGTTTTACAAATCGTAACCTATTTTTTCAATCCTATTTTTTTTTTAGATTATGTCAAACCTGCGTTATCAATATCCGCTAGATTTTCTTTTTAAAGTTACTACTTTTGCTAATGATTTTACGGCAGCAGATGCTTCGGGTAAAACTATTTTCTTCGTAAGAGAAGAATTTTTAAAACTTAAAGATCATGTAAAAGTTTATGCAGATGAATCTAAAGAAGAACTGCTGTACGAGATAATTTCTAATAAAATAATTGACTTTCAACAAACCTTCACGATTACAAATAATCAAAAGGCAATCATAGGTAAAGTACGTAAAAAAACGCTGAAATCCTTTGTCAAAGCAACTTATTACATACAAGATTCTGACGGAAATCAAGTTTACACTATTACAGAACGATCGTTTGCATCTCGTTTTCTAAATACTATATTTGAAGAGTTACTACCTATAGTTGGAGAATTTTCGGGCTATATTTTAAACCCAAAATATGTGGTTAAAGACAAAAACAACAACGAACTCCTCGAAATGATTAAAGAACGTTCGCTATTGGGAAGAAAATTCACGGTTAAAAGGTTATCAACCCATACTTTTAATGAAGAACAAGTCTTATTGAGTTTGATTTTAATGATTATACAACAACGAAGACGAAGTTAATATTTTGTACAACAAAATTACATTCTAATGAAAAAAGTAAGTTTACTTTTCAGTCTTGCAGTTTCACTCTTTTTTGTGTTTTTAGGTTATTATTTGTGTTTTGAAAAACCTGAACCAACTGATATTAATCCGGCTATACCAAAAACGGTTGGAGTAGTGTGTATGGTGTTTTTTGGTATATTAACACTAGTGAGTATAAAGAAATTAGTATCCAAATAAAAAGTTATGAAAAACAAATTAGCTTTAGTTATCGCATCGCTAATCATTGGCTTTTTATTCGGGGTGATACTTTACATTTTTAATCTAATCCAGACCAGCAAAGAGTTTCTTACTTACTCTTTAGGCTTTGGAATTTCAATGTTTTTATTTGAATTGTATATCAGACCTATAATCAATAAAACATTTAAAAAGTAAAAATTATAATTATGAAAAAATCTAAATCTTATTATTTCAAAAGAACATTCTATTTTGTTTTTACAATCTTGTTTACTTATACTTTGGTAAAAGGCCTTTTCGAGATTGATTACAGCACTAAAAGTATATGGATGTTATTTCTAAAAGCATTATTAAGCGGATTGATAACAGGTGCTTTACTTGGCTTTATCAATATGCAATGGTTTAAAAGGGAAAACTTTTTTGTAGCGAATAAAAAACATATTGACAAGCAATAAGAATATAATTAGTAAATTTGTAAAGTCGTAAAATCGCATTGGTTTTACGACTTTATTTTTGAAATTAGATTTCTGCAAGAAATAATTGTTCTTTTGGTCTGTATCAGAGAACAGTAGACCAAATTTTTTGTTAATAGTAACAGTAACAGTTGTGCAGTAGTTGTGAATTGTTAATTTTGCGAATTGTTTAAATATTAAAATTATGTACCGAAATAGATTTTTTGGAGTTGTCTTAAGCTGTTTTTTAGGCATTTCATCGTTTGCTCAGATGAAAAAAGAGGTGCTATTCACCATTGATGAAAAACCTTTCTACACAGATGAGTTCATCAGGATTTACAACAAAAATTTAGATTTGGTTAAAGACGAGTCGCAAAAAAATCTCGATACGTATTTGGATTTGTATGTGGCTTATAAGATGAAGGTTGCCAAAGCTCACAAATTGGATTTAGATAAGAGTAAAAACTATCAAACCGAGCTACAAACCTATAGAAAGCAACTTTCTAAAAATTACCTTACGGATACTCAGGTTACAGACGAACTAATAAGAGAAGCTTATGAGCGTTCTTTGAAAGAAATTAAAGCTTCGCACATTTTGGTTTTGGTTGATGAGAATGCTTCGGAAGAAGATGACCAAAAGGCATTAGACAAAATCAAAGCTATTAAAGCTAGACTAGACAAAGGAGAAGATTTTGCTGAGTTGGCTCAACAACTTTCTGAAGACCCATCAGCTAAAGAGAACAAAGGAGAATTGGGTTATTTTTCTGTTTTCAGAATGGTTTATCCGTTTGAAACGGCGGCATATAACACTCCGAAGGGAGGGATTTCTGAGCCTGTACGCACACGTTTTGGGTATCACTTAATCAAAGTCGAAGATATAAGAGACAACCGGGGGGAGGTCACAGTGGCTCACATCATGCTTAATAAGCCAAAAGATGCGGAAAAACAAAAAGAAGTTCTCAATAAAATCAAGGAGATATATCAGAAGTTAGAGCAAGGTGAAAACTTCGAGGAGTTGGCAAGACAATTTTCTGAAGATGGGGCAACTGCTCAAAAAGGAGGACTGTTATCTCGTTTTGGTTCCGGACAACTCGCTTCTGAGATATTCGAAAACGAAGCTTTTGCGCTCACAACTCCGAACACTTATTCTAAACCTATCGAGACGGAGTTTGGTTACCACATTATCAAATTGATTGAAAAGCATCCGGTAAAAACATTCGAAGAGTCAAAACCGGAGATTGAAGCGAGACTCAAAAAAGATCAACGCTCTCAAAAAATTACGGAATCGCTGAACAACAAGCTTCAGAAAAGATATAAAACTACGGTTGACAAAAAGTTGTTTGCACAAGTTTTGGCTTTGGTAGACTCTTCTTATTACAAAAAAACATTTGAATTACCAGAAAACACAGATCCTTTCAACAAAGTAATTCTTACGATTAACAAAGACAAAAACGTAAGTGGCATTGAATTCTTGAACTTTGTCAAAGCGGAACAGAATAGGATGCAACGTATAACAGCGATTGATAAAGCTAAAGAGATGTTACAAGAAAACTTCATCAATGCGCAACTCACCACGTATTATGACGAAAACTTAGAGAGAGAATTCCCGGAATTCGGATATGTGATGGAGGAATATAAGGAGGGATTATTGTTGTTTGATTTGATGGAAAAAGAAATCTGGCAAAAAGCCCAAAATGATACAGTTGGTTTGGCGGCGTTTTACGAAAAAAATAAGGAAAATTATAAATGGAAACAACGCATTCACGCTGTGGTGGGATCGTCTGTAAATAGAGAATATGTTGAGAAAACCAAAACATTCTTTGAACAAGGAAAAGATATTGATTTTATAAAAAAAGAATTGAATGTGGATGCCAAGGTAAACATCATGCTCAACGAAGGTTTCTTTGAGGCAGGAAGCAATGCTTTGCCAAAAGCGTATAAACCGTTTGTTGGAGTGTCTGAAATCTATGAGCAAGACGGCTATTATTATGTGATTAGAGGCACCGAATTCGTTCCGGAAACTATAAAAACTCTTGAAGAAGCCAAAGGCAGGGTCATTAGTGACTATCAGCAATACTTGGAAGAAAACTGGGTGGATATGCTCAAAAAAGAATTTAAGGTAGAGGTAAAACAATCGGTTTTCAACAAGGTCAAAAAAGAGCTAAGTAAATAATTTCTGAATTGATTAAATTCCTAAAAATATTCGGTTTAGTAGTGCTTGGTTTAAGTGTTGCTTCGTGCGATTTTTTTAAAAAAGATTCGCAGCAGAATGCTGTTGCTCGAGCAGGAAACCATTATTTATATAAAGAAGATATCAAAAATTTGGTGCCCGATGGCGCATCACAAGACGACAGCTTGCAGATTATCAAAACGTATATCGACCGTTGGGCGACACAAAAATTGCTGATGAATGCTGCGGAATTCAACCTAGATGAAACTCAAAAAGCGGAGTTTGACAAATTGGTTCAACAGTATAAAATAGACCTTTATACCAAAGCTTATATTGAGCAACTAGTCACGACCCGAATCGATACGGTGATAACCAAAGCAGAAATTCAGCAATATTACGAGCAAAATAAAGAGAACTTCAGAAACGATGGCGTGATAGCTCGACTCAGCTATATTCAAGTTCCGAAAGGGCATCAAAAAATAGCTCAGTTTAAAGAGAAGTTCTTTAACCCGAAGAAGAACGATGAAGCGTTTTGGGAAACTCATGTGATGCAACTCAAAAGTGCTGCTTTGAATGATTCGATTTGGGTAGATGCCAATCAGATTGCTCAACGAATCGGGTTCATCAATTCAGAGAACATCAATGATTACTTGCAAGTAGGTAAAAAGTATGAATACACTGATTCGGTGAGTGTTTATTTTTTGAAAATTAAATCCGTTTTGGAGAAGAATGATATTTCCCCGTTAGAATATATTGCTCCAACCATTAAGCAGATTATTCTCAATCAACGAAAAATGGAGCTCATCAAACAAATAGAAAAAGAAATAACGGAAGATGCTTTTAAAAACAAAAAATATGAAATATACAATTAAGTTTATCGGAGTATTATCAGCCCTAGTATTGTCAACCGGTTTGTTTGCTCAGAAAAGAGTAGATGGGGTAGTGGCTGTAGTGGGAGATTATGTGGTATTGGAGTCCGATATCGACAAGACTTATTTAGAAATCAAATCGAGAGGTGTAAATGTCGAGTCCATCAAACGTTGTGAGATTTTGGGGATGTTGATGGAAGATAAATTTTATGCTCACCATGCCGTTCAAGATTCTGTGCCTATCAACGACGAAGAGGTGAGAGCCATTATTGAAAACAATATTGAATACTTGGTGAAAAACCTAGGTTCGATGGCTAAGGTTTTGGAATATTACCGCAAGAAAAGCGAAGATGACTTTCGTACAGAGCTGGAACAAATCACCAGAACCAACAAACTCTCTGAAGGGATGAAGAGAAAGCTTACGGAAGAGGTAGAAATTACCCCGGAAGAGGTTCGTACGTATTTTAAGAGCATTCCTAAAGACTCTTTACCGATATTTGGTGTAGAGCTTGAGGTATCACAAATTATTATTGAGCCGGTGGTTCCTGAAGCGGAAAAACAAAAAGTTATAGACAGATTGAATGAGTTTCGTAGGGATGTGTTGAATAATAACGGAAGTTTCTTCAGTAAAGCGGTTTTGTATTCAGAGGATCCGGGCTCGAAGTCTAACGGAGGGTATTACAAGATAAATCGTAAGTCTCCGATGGTAAAAGAGTTTAAGGATGTGGCATTCAGCTTGAGCGAAGGGCAAATCTCGGAGCCATTTGAAACGGAGTTTGGTTATCACATCATTTATTTAGAGAAAATCAAAGGGCAAGATTTGGAGATCAGACACATTTTATTGACTCCGAAAATCACTGAACAAGCCATGAGGGAGGCTAGAGAAAAAGCGTTGAGAATCAGAGAAAAGATTGTAGCGGGTGAGATTTCATTTGCCGATGCGGCTCGTTCGGAATCGGATGAGAAAGAAACACGAGCAAATGGAGGGATTTTGATCAACCCGGCTACTCAGGATACTCGTTTTGAACTTACGAGAATGGATCCGAGGTTGTATAGTCAGATTGCGAACTTGAAAGACAACGAAGTTTCTCAGCCGCTTATCGATGAAACTCCCACAGGAAGAAAGCGTTATAAGCTCATTACGGTAACCAACCGCTATGAAGAGCACGTAGCTGATTATGCTAAAGATTATACCAAAATCAAGCAAATGGCACTTCAGGCAAAACAAATGGAAACGATTAAGAAGTGGTTTGAAGAAAAACTACCGGATACCTACATCAAAATCGATGAGGCTTATCAAGGTTGTGATTTTCAGAACAATTGGTTGCAAAAATAGTCAGTTTTCAGTTTGTGCTTTAGAATGAACAGCCTTAAGCATCTTAATACTTAATACTCGAATCTTTATACTTATAATTATGTCAGACGTAGCAGCTATAGAACAATTAGTACAGAAACAGAAACAACTTAAATCTGAAATTGCCAAAGTAATTATTGGTCAGCATAAGGTTGTAGATGAAATTGTGTTGAGTATTTTCTCCGGGGGTCACGCTCTTTTGGTGGGAGTTCCGGGACTTGCAAAGACCTTAATGGTAAATACGATTTCTCAAGCTTTAGGGCTTGATTTTAAGCGAATTCAGTTTACTCCCGACTTGATGCCTTCTGACATTCTGGGTAGTGAGGTATTAGACGAAAGTCGTCATTTCAAGTTTATCAAAGGGCCTGTTTTTGCGAATATCATTCTGGCAGATGAGATTAACCGTACTCCACCCAAAACTCAGGCCGCTCTTTTGGAGGCAATGCAGGAAAAAGCGGTTACGGTGGCAGGAACACACTATAAATTGCCTTTGCCATTTTTTGTACTAGCTACACAAAACCCGATAGAGCAGGAGGGAACCTATCCGCTTCCTGAAGCTCAATTGGACCGTTTTATGTTTGCTATAAAACTAGATTACCCTACGTTTGAAGAAGAGGTTCAGGTAGTAAAATCTACGACTACCGACTTAAAAGTAAATATTCAGCCTTTGTTTACCGCTCAGGAAATTATCGACTTTCAACAACTCATCAGACGTATTCCTGTTGCAGACAACGTGATAGAGTATGCTGTGGGGTTAGTGAGTAAAACTCGTCCGGATAATGAGCGAACCAATGATTATGTGAAAAACTATTTGGATTGGGGTGCAGGGCCTAGGGCTTCGCAAAACTTGATTTTGGCTGCCAAAACTCACGCTGCTTTTCACGGGAAGTTCTCTCCGGATATCGAGGATGTTAAAGCGGTAGCTACGGGTATTCTACGTCACAGAATCATCAAAAACTACAAGGCAGAAGCCGAAGGAATTACAGAAGAGCGAATCATCGAGAAATTGCTTTGATTTTAGGCTATGAGCAATCTAAATCCGAATCATTTGGTTGAAGGAGAAGATTTTTATTACACTCCTGAGGGCTACAAATGCTTTACTGAAAAGTATCACCTAAAAAGAGGGTATTGTTGCAAAAGCGGTTGCAGGCATTGTCCTTATGGTTATAATAAGAAGACGGGAGATATTTCTAGGAGATAATAACTTTCCATTTTTTGTAGAACGAAGCTAGAATCAGCATGTTTGCCACAAGTGGGATTCCGGTTTCTACCAGTTCGAGAGGTCTGTTATCCAATAAAAGGTGAAATAGGAAAATATTGAGAATAATGGGCAACAAAATCAAGGAGCCCAACAAACGCGTTTTTGGAACCACGAGCAACATTCCCGATATAACCTGCAAGACTCCTACAATTTTGGTATATCCTGAAGAGCAGAGCGAAGTCATCAGATTTTGATATTCTATAGGAATGGTAGAGTTACTATCATATATCTTACACGGAGTAAGAAAGTGTTTGTCGATGCCTTTGTAGATAAAAAATATCCCTAATACCATACTCAAAAGAGCAATAAACAGTCGGTATAATGTGCTATTCATATAAGTTTGTGTGTTGGTGTTTTGTTTAGACTGAATAAACTAACTATACAAAGAAACAAAAAATATCTATAAAATATTCCTTTTGAGGAAAAAGGGTTACTTTTGAAAACAGATTTTTCTATTTTTTATTGTCCTTATTTTAGGTTTTATACATGATACAAGCAACGAATATTCACAAATACTACGGAGATTTACACGTGTTGAAAGGCGTTTCGCTTTCGGTTAATAAAGGCGAAGTCGTTTCGATTGTAGGAGCATCAGGAGCCGGAAAAACCACTTTGTTACAGATTTTAGGAACCTTAGATATGCCTACGGTTGAGCAAGGAACTTCTTTAGTTATAAACGGGCAAGACATCTTGAAGCTAAAAGATAAAGAGCTATCTAAGTTTCGAAACCGGCATTTGGGTTTTATTTTTCAGTTTCACCAGCTCTTACCGGAATTTACGGCTTTAGAGAACGTTTGTATTCCGGCTTTTATCGCTCAACGGTCGAAAGAAGAAGCTGAAACGGAAGCCAAAAGACTTTTGGATTATTTAGGACTTTCTCATAGAATACATCACAAACCCAACGAACTCTCAGGAGGCGAACAGCAAAGGGTGGCTGTTGCCAGGGCGCTTATCAACAGACCGGCTGTGATTTTTGCGGATGAACCTTCGGGAAATCTCGATACGGCTTCTGCAGACAACCTCCACAACCTATTTTTTAAGCTCAGAGATGAGTTTAATCAGACTTTTGTTATCGTAACCCACAATATGGACTTTGCGGATATGGCAGACCGTAAATTGGTGATGAAAGACGGATATTTGTAGAAATAGACTAGAAAAGCACTTTAGATAGGAGAACTGTATGGGAACATACAGTTTTTTTTTGCCATGGGGCTAATGAATTTTGAGGCACTCCAATGAATGCCATTTGGGCATGCAAACTTAATGAGACAGGATAGAGAGAGTGAACTAAAAATCAAAAAAGCCCTCCAAATTAATGGAAAGCTTTTCATTGGTCTAACTACTAAACCACCTCGTCACTAGGACGAGATAAACAACACAACTAATTTTAAATATTATTCCGCAAAAAAAAGTTTTCGTTGCCGAAAACTTCTCTTACTTTTTTGCTATTTTTTAGCGGTCTGGACGGGACTCGAACCCGCGACCCCATGCGTGACAGGCATGTATTCTAACCAACTGAACTACCAAACCATTGCTGTATTGCGAGTGCAAATATACGACAGTTTTTAATATCTGCAAGCGTTTTGAGAAAAAATTTTACGTTTAACTGAACTTTTGTTTCTCTGTCAGGTATGTCAAAAGCACGGTGTCAAAACTATCTTCCACAGCCACAGGAACATACTGGATTCTGTACTGGGAGCAGGCTAATGAAATTTTTTTGAAAAAATTTTTCACGGCTTTTTGATAATCGGCCTTAATGTTGTCTGCAAACAGATTGATTTCGGCTCCGCTCTCAATATCGATGAACTTTTTAGGGCTATTATCGAAGTTAAAATTCAATTCGTGTTCTCTGCTATACACATGAAACACGATCACTTTGTGCTTATTGTGCTTTAAGTGTTGTAGTGCTTTAAAGAGTTCGTTCTCGTCTTGATTTTGGAACATGTCTGTAAAAAGGACAATCATCGAGCGTCTGTGAATTTTTTCGGCTATCTGATGCAAGAATTCTACGGTATTAGAATTCTTGTTCTTCTGAGGAGAGAGTCGCTCTAATGTGTTTAAAAGCATTCTGTGATGTCTTTCGCTTCCTTTTTCTGAGGCATAATATTCATACGTGTCCGAATAAACACTCAATCCGACAGCATCTCGTTGTTTTTTAAGCAGATTCATTAGCACGGCCGAAGCCAGTATTGAAAAACCTATTTTATTTTTATAGAAAGGTTCATTGTCCTTTAATTCCGGATAGTGCATGGAAGAAGAGTTGTCCAGAATAATATGACATCTCAAGTTAGTTTCTTCTTCAAATCGCTTTGTATATAAGCGATCTGTTCGGGCAAAGAGTTTCCAATCGATATTTTTGGTGCTTTCGCCCGGATTATAGATTTTATGCTCAGCAAATTCGGCTGAGAATCCGTGAAAGGGACTTTTGTGCATACCCGAAATAAACCCCTCTACCACCTGATTGGCCAAAAGCTCCAGGTTTTGAAAAGAGGCTATTTTATCGAAGTGCTGCTCGATTTTCATGTTTTTGTTTTTATTGAAAGGTTACACCGAATTTGGCTGCTTGTTGCTTTACACTTGGAATAAGCTTTTGAATGTTATTAATACGAGTTGTATTCGAAGGGTGAGTGCTCAACCATTGTGGAGGTTCAGCCCCGCCTGAATTAGCGGCCATACGTTGCCAGAATGTCACGGCATGGTCCGGATTATAACCGGCCAAGGCCATCAATAAAAGACCAATTTCATCGGCTTCGGTTTCGTGTTTTCTGCTAAAAGGAAGCATTCCAAACATTTGAGAACCAACTCCGTAAGCCGTCATGAAGAGTTGTTGACTCTCGGGAGTTTTATCCATCGTAGCCACAGCAACTCCCACGGCTAAACCTTGTTGAATAAGTCCGGCACTCATACGTTGTTGTCCGTGGTTTAAAAGAGCATGAGCCACTTCGTGTCCCATAACGGTTGCTATACCTGCATCGTTTTGACATACAGGAATGATACCGGTATAGAAAACGATTTTACCACCCGGCATACACCAAGCATTTACGGCAGGGTCTTCCACCAAATTATATTCCCATCTGTAATCTTTCAGATAATCGCCTTGACCAATGGAATTTAGATAAGTTTCTGCTGCTTTTTTGATTTTTTCACCAATACTTACCACTCTATTAGCATCTGTCGTACCTTTAATCACTTTATTTTCGTTTAAAAAGGCTTCATATTGTTGAAACGATTGTGGGAGTATAGTGTTGTTACTCACAAAAGCCATCGTTTTTTTTCCTGTAAACGGGTTGGTAGCACAAGCATACGCCACCATTAACAGTAAAGCTAAAATGATTTTTGACTTCGTATTCATCTCTTTAAGGTATTAGTTCAACCACAGTTTCACATATTCTACACAAAGTGTAGATTCTCTTAGACAAAGTTCTTTCTAGAAAGTTTTATTTATAGTTTTTCAGAAATTCAAGAACGTTGTTTTCGATTCGTTTTTCGATGTTAGATACATCTGCTTTTTCGAATTTTTCTCCGATGATGTTTTCGTATAATTCGATATATCTTTCAGAAACTGAATTTACGTATTCTTCTGTCATTTCAGGGACTTGTTGCCCTTCTTTTCCTTGGAAGCCGTTGGCAATAAGCCATTGACGAACGAATTCTTTTGAAAGTTGTTTTTGAGCTTCGCCTTTGTTTTGTCTTTCTTGATAGCCATCCGAATAAAAATATCGGGAAGAATCCGGAGTGTGGATTTCGTCTATCAAAACGATTTTTCCGTCTTTGGTTTTTCCGAATTCGTATTTGGTATCCACCAAGATTAACCCTTTTTCTTTAGCAATTTCTGTACCTCTTTCAAATAGAGCACGAGTGTATTTCTCCAAAATTACGTAATCTTCTTCAGACACGATTCCTTTTTTCAAGATGTCTTCTCTAGAGATGTCTTCATCGTGTTCGCCGTTATCGGCTTTGGTCGAAGGTGTGATAATAGGAGTAGGGAACTTGTCATTTTCTTTCATTCCTTCCGGAAGTTCCACTCCGCAAAGCATTCTTTTGCCTAGAGCATATTCTCTGGCAGCGTGACCTGAGAGATAACCTCTGATAACCATTTCTACTTTAAACGGCTGACACAAATGTCCCACGGCTACATTTGGATCCGGAGTTGCGATAAGCCAGTTTGGAACGATATCTTGGGTTTGTTGCATGAATTTGGTAGCGATCTGATTCAGAATTTGTCCTTTATACGGAATTCCTTTAGGCAAAACCACGTCAAAAGCTGAAATTCGGTCGGTTGCAATCATTACCAGAAGTTCGTCACCAATGTTGTAAACTTCTCTTACCTTACCTCTGTAAACCGACTTTTGATTCGGGAAATTAAAATTAGTTGTTGTGAGTGTGTTCATTTTGTTTAATAGTTATAAGTAATACAATTTTATTCTAATGTTTTAGCTTTGATAAAATCGGTTATCAAATAGCTGATGAGTTTCCCGACAAGGTTCGGATTTTTCTCATCCGAAAAGTTAGGAGCTGCTTCACAAATATGTAAATAAGCCGCTTTTGGATGTGAAGCAAAAAAGTCTAGAAAATATCTGGCTTTCTCAACCGAAAATCCACTTAAAGTCATCGCACTGCTTGGGAATCCGGCAAGTGCATCCAAATCCATTTCGATTCCGAAGTGTTGAGTAGACACAAAGTCTAGGGCTTGTTGCATTTCGGTTGAAAAGGACTTTTCTTTACGAATGGCGATTTGTTCGTAAGAGTTATATTTAACTCTATCCTGATATTGTTTGATACGTTGGAAGACGGTTTTAGACGTATAGTTTTCGTGTAATCCGAAAACGAAATAGCGATTCAAAAAGCCTTCTTCGAAAGCATACGAAAAGCCGTTTCCGGAATGTCTGCCTTCCAGAGCTCTGAAGTCAGTATGAGCATCAAAATTAATACAGTTGATGCTTTCTGCTTTTCCGAGAGCGGTTCCTTTGATGATTCCGTAAGCATTGTTGTGTCCGCCACCAATCACAATCGGAATTTTTCCGTTAGCAACAATTGTTGAGATTATATGAACGACATCTTTGTCAATTTCTTCAACAAGTTTGTATAGTTCTTTGAGCTCTTCTTTCACTTCAGGATTCAGCTTTTTGGCTTTTTCCATTTGTGAAGAGGTGTCTAGAGTTCCTAAAAGCAAAATGTTGTAACCTTTAGCAAATCGATTGTGCTGGATGTTTACTAAGGATTTAAGTGTGTTATCCCAAGCAGAGGCAGTACCCGTTCTTCCGAAATTCGCTTTTACACCTATATCTTCAGGGATTCCGACCAATACGAAAGGTTCTTCTGAGGTTTTCAAATAGTCCTCGATAGCGACATTTTCGGGAATGGTTACTATTCGTTCTCCGAATTTAATTTCCCCTTTTCTAAAAGAGGTGAGGTCGTATAAACTTTGTGCAGAAAACCGAATGATATTTTCCATGGGAGACTAGTTAATTTCTTCGACACACTTAAAATTTTCGATAAAGAATCTTTGGGGCTGTGTAGTGACTTCTAAGTTTTTAGAAATCAGTTCTTTTTCGAATACGTAATTGGTTTTATCACCTGTTCCGTAGCGAATTTGCATAAGCGAAACCGGATGTTGCTTTAGATCTTCAAAGTCATCTTTTACGAAGAAAAACGAGCTGTTCAGCACTCTTATGTTTTCGTTGGTTCCAGAAGAGAATTTAGTAGAACAAACTTCTTTTTCTTGGTGAATTAGTGTATAAATTTTTCCGTTGGTTAACTGTATGAAAATTCGTGAGTTCTTGTCTAAACACTCTGTTTCGATAAAAGTGTCGCTTTTTTGTACTCTCTGAATGTTTAAAAGCAAGTAACCGTTGTCGTTTGAGAGCGATAGGAACATGTAATTCGATTTTTTTCCGAACGCATGTTCATAAATCAAATATTTTTTTGTTTCCTTAAGACTTAAGCTATCGTTTTGGAATTCAATATCATATTCGCAATTTTGAGCTGATGCGAACCACGAAAACAAGCAAAACAAAAAGGCTAATCTCATCTGTTAAATTTTTCTGCAAAGTACTACAATTTTTTCATTTTTCAGGTCGGTTGTGAAAAAAACATAGTGGTCTCCACCGTCATTAATTTTCCACTTTTGTCGTATCTGTGCTACGGTTTCCGGAAAGTTCCGAACCGATATATTTGCCTTTTTACCTTGTAGTTCTTTTTTCATGAAATCCTTTTTGTATGGGAAGACCATTTCGATTTCGAAAGCTCTTCCTTGAAAGTCAATCAGTTGTTCTGAGGTAAAAAGGTGAGAATGTCTGTGTAATTTGGTGATATTGTGATATTTGCTTAAAGCCCCAAACCCTTGCGATTTCATGATGGCTGCATTGGGCTCATATAGATATTTTTTAGGTTCAGAAAGTGTGGTTTCAATTTCGTTATCTGGCACGAAATCAAAAATTTCTGGGTTTCCTTTGGTGAAATTTATAGTTTTTATGGTAACAGAACCTTCGTAACCTTTATGGAGTTCAAAAAGCAGTTCTTTAACCTCATTTTCTACAGCTACGATATGAATGTTCTTGACGTTTTGAAGCTCAGAAATTCCCACCGAAATGTCATAGATAGGAGAGGTTTTAATCAAGATGTTATCTGAAAACTCAAAGTAATTTTCGAGTAACACCGTAACATCTGGCAAACAATCTTTCAGTAAGAAAACTTTGCCTTTTAGGTCGTTTCTACGGCTTGGGTCAATAAAAATCCAATCAAATTTTTGGTTTTGTGTTTTTAGAACTTCTAAGCCGTCTTGAGCATAACAACTGATGTTAGGGCGATTCAGAACTTTAAAGTTATGTTGAACAATCCGAGATAATTCCGAATTGATTTCACAATGCAAGACTTCTTTAAAACCTTGAGAAAAGTAATAACAATCGACCCCGAAGCCACCTGTAAGGTCAATAATTCGGTT
>CAYZBA010000035.1:0-15497 GCA_964476555.1 uncultured Flavobacterium sp. | reverse complement strand
AATTGATACGAAAGAAGCTTCGTCTGTTCGTTTCAGGTCGTACACAGCGAGGTTTATTAAAGATAGGATTTTTATTGTTTCGCAAAGCGAGACATTGCGTAGCCGAAGAAGTATTCTTAATTAGAAGAAAAATTACAGGAACTCTACTACAACTGCTGATCCGGAGTTCTGCGTTTTTCCCACTTGATGTCCTGCAGCATCGAGGATTTTATACCGATAAAAAAGCCCCAGTAGTTGTTAGGCCCAAACGGAACCCACGAAAAGTCCATTCGCCACGAGAGCAAGTCTCTCTCAAAACGGAATTGCGTAAAGGTTACTCCTTTCTGCACAAAGTCATATCCGGTTGAAACACCTACTTTCCATTTGTCGGTTAAATCGACATTACCAGAAACCATAAGGGAATTCCCGACAATCTCGTTTTGGCGGGATGTGTTATTATAAGTGAGAGAATGAGCAATCCTGATATCCCACGGAATCTTCAAACTATAAAATCCGCTTAGGTTGCTCGACTCGTCATCATCATCTTGCTGGCTGTTGCGTCGGCTACTTTCCATATCCGTTCCAAACAAATCGTCGCTACGACCTCCGTTTCGCTCGCCTTGTTGGTTATTTCTGCCTGCCCTTCCGGAAAAATCAGTACTCGAAAAAGAATAGTTTAGCGTAAGATTCGCTCTGGTAAGTCGGAAGAGGCTTCCTCCGTTGTCGATATTAAAGCGGTCTATTCTTCGGTTGGCGTTGTCCAGAGCATACGGGTCAAGCCCTGCATTGAGGTTGATGCCCAGTTTGCCGTCCATAAGGGTGGTTCCGGCCGTTACGCTCACCTCTCTCCACTTTAGGGAATCTGCTGCCATGTCATAGCCTGTGGCAAAGTTCAAACTGTTGAGGAGCATCACCTTCTTAGGCTCAACTTTTGTCGAATCCCGATCTTTGAATTTTCCTTCAAACGAGTTGGCCAACGTAAAACCCAAAGTGCTGGCATAACGATTACTTGGCGCACCATACAACCCGCCTTCAAAACGAGTATATTCGGCCATAGTGGTCCCCATGGCATCAATCGGATACTCGTCGTAATACTCATCAAATGCCGGTGTGTAGTTATAGGTAATTGCCGGTCTTATGGTATGGCGTAGCCCTTGGAATTTTCTGTCTTTGCCAAAGTCAAATGTTCCGTAAATGGTAGTTCCTACGCTGGTGCTGAACGTATAAGTCCCGAAACGGTCAAAACCATTAAGTTGAGTAATCGAATCTCTATCGGTCTCAAAATTGCGCTGCTTCTCGATAGTGTTCATTGTCCACACTTCGTTATACGTAAACGAAAGCGGAATACTAAAGTATTTGAAAACTTTAAAGTTGGTGCTCAAGGGAATGGAATGTTGTGCCCCTGTACGGGCATCCTTAAACATGGCAGGCGTAAAGAATAGCGAATCGGTCGTCGAGAAGCTGTTTTTCGCATTCAGGTTATACTGCAAGTTGATGTTTTTGATGATTCCTTTTTTGCTTTCGTCTCTGGATGCAAACGGATATATCCTATCTACACTGAGTTGTAGTGTAGGCAAGGTCATGTCTATCTTTTGAGTTTGTGTATTTTGCGTATGCGTAGCCGTAAGCGACATATTCACTTGAGGCACCGAGTTAAATGTCTTGGAATAGTTGATAGACGAACTCATGGTGTTGTTCATCCTAGAGCTCACGTTCATCTGGTTGATAGAGT
Source organism: uncultured Flavobacterium sp. (assembly GCA_964476555.1). Classification (GTDB taxonomy): domain Bacteria; phylum Bacteroidota; class Bacteroidia; order Flavobacteriales; family Flavobacteriaceae; genus Flavobacterium. The sequence goes on along the minus strand of CAYZBA010000035.1, from coordinate 13,786 downwards.
TCTGGAAATACGTACTACTACCCAAGTTTACCGAAGCCGAAAACCTAGAACTAGGGCTTGATTTCTGGTCTTGTTGGTGACTCCACTGAATGTTATAAATCTTGGTTTTCGAATAATCAGGCAACCCTCTTTCGCTATTAATCAAGTTTTCAATCCTCACGTTGACATTCCCGCGAAACTGATACCTCCAACCATAGCTTGATTCGAATCGCAATCCGTAGCTCCCGTTGGTGTAATAATCACCCATAACGGCCAAATCATAGTGGTCTGATAGGGCAAAATAATACCCACCGTTTTGCAAAAAATACCCCTGTCTGTTATTCTCTCCAAAGGTTGGCACTATAAATCCCGAAGTACTTTTATTTGTTGTCGGGAAAAAAGCAAACGGTACTCCTACTGGTGTCGGAACGTCCATAATCACCATATTGGTTAATCCCACCACTACCTTCTCTCCCGGAATCATTTTCAGCTTTCGGGTATGAAAGTAATATTCCGGATTGTCGATATCTTTAGAGGTAGTAAAGATAGCGTCTTTCATGTAATACACCGAGTCATTCTCTTTTCGAGTTTCTGCCGCTCTGATCCTCAGGTCTTGTTGCTCGGTTCGGGCATTCCAAATCTTAGATTTTCGAGTATCCAAATTAAACTTTATGGTATCGGGCTCTACGATATTGCTCCCTTGTTTAAAAACAGGTCGCTGTGTATATGTTCCCGTCGAATCTACAATCCCTTTGGCATACACTTCCTTTTTACTGTAGTCAATTATGATTTCCCCGGCCTCAAGAACCATGTCTTGATAAGTAATTTTTGCCTGATTATAGAGTCGTGAAATTTTTGTTTTCTGGTTAACCGTATTAAAATCTTTTGCCGAGCGAGTAATTAAATCTTCCAATTTACCCTTCTTGGGCTTGAGGGTATCTGTGCTTATTTTTACACTGTCTTGAGGTTGAATCAACTCTTCAGGAAGCTGAAAATCACCCTCTTGAGTTTCTATCGGAGGAAGGTTGACTTCTTGTTTGGGGTTCTCCTGAGCGCAAACTCCCATTGAAAAAAAGCTCCACAGAAAAGCCGTAAAAACGATATGAAATAACTTTGCTTGCAATGGTTTTAATACTATTTTTGTAAAATGTATGGCTCAGTTTTTGAACCTGGCAAAATTACACATATTTTTTAGAACGATACAGGTTAACAAAAATTATAACCCTTTTAGTGTATGACAACGAAAATAAATTTCAAATTCGGGCTAATTTTGCTGATGGCTCTTGTTTGTATAGGCAACCTTTCTTATAGTCAATCCAAAGATAAGTTTAAAGTCGTGCTTGATGCGGGTCATGGTGGTAAGGACCCCGGAGCAACGAAAAACGGAGTCAAAGAAAAAGACGTAGTGCTATCGGTTGCCCTAAAGGTGGGTAAGCTACTCGAAAAACACAATGATATCGACGTAGTTTATACTCGTAAAACCGATGTGTTTATCGAGGTGAAGGATCGTTCGGTGATTGCCAACAAAGCCAAAGCCAATATTTTTGTGTCGATTCACTGTAACTCCAACGATAGCCCGAGACCATACGGCACCGAAACCTTCGTGATGGGTATGTCGAAAGACAAATCTAACATGGAGGTGGCCAAACGCGAAAACTCGGTTATCTTTTTAGAGGAAAACTATCAGGAAAAATACCAAAAATATGACCCCAACAATCCGGAGTCTGTGATTGCTATGGTGATGATGCAAGGTATCTATAAAGACCAAAGCATACATTTGGCAAGCAACATTCAAAAGAACTTTACGACAGACCTAAAGCGATACAACAGAGGTGTAAAACAAGATGTGTTCTATGTGCTACACGGTTGTGCCATGCCTAGTGTGTTGATTGAGTTGGGATTTGTATCCAATCCGGAAGAAGCTAAATATCTGAGCTCTGAAAAAGGACAAAACGAATTGGCGCAATCTATTGCTAAGGCGATAGTGAGCTACAAAAACGAGTATTACTCAGAATCAGAACCATTTGAAATGGTTATCGAACCGGAAAAAACAACCGTTCAACAAACAGAAAAAGCTGTTGAAAAAAACATTGAAAAAGTAAATCCGGATAGCCCGGTGTATAAAGTTCAGATTGCTGCCAGCGGAACCAACCTAGAAACCAAACCACAGAATTTCAACGGATTAAACACCATCAGCAAAACCAAAGAAGGAAGTATGTATCGTTACTATTACGGCGAAACCAATAGTCACGAAACAGCTCAAACTCTGCTCAAAGAAGCCAAAGACAAAGGCTACACATCGGCCTTTATCGTAACCTTCAAAAACGGAGAACGAATAAAATAGTAATCCATTACTTATTATTGAAAACCCTAGGCGGTGGGGCTAATTTAGATTCATTCTACTAAAACCTCCAGTAATTTTTATATTAAATTTGCAAAAAATAGATTATTTTGAAACTAACAAGAGAAATTAAAACAGCCATATTGGTGCTCACTGCCCTACTTCTTTTTATTTGGGGGTATAGCTTTTTGAAAGGGAAAGACATCTTTAGCACCTATGTAACATATTATGTAATTTATGACAACGTAGAAGGCCTAAACAGCTCTTCTCCGGTAACCATAAATGGTCTACCTATCGGAAAAGTAAGCAAAATTACACTTACTCCAAAAGGTAGACTAGTAGTAGAGATTCAGGTGAAAACCGATTTTATTATCTCTAAATCGAGTATTATTGAGGCCTATGAGCCAAGCCCTATTGGTGGAAAGCAAATTGCCATTATCCCGAATATGGAAGACTTCACTCCTGCCAAAAGCGGAGACACACTCGAAGGTCGCCTACGTGCAGGACTCATCTCTAGAGTTTCTGACCAAATCGCTCCTATTCAAGAGAGGTTGCAAAGTACGCTTGCCGGAGCAGATTCCCTCATGATGAGCCTCAACAAAGTCTTGGACGACAAAAACAAAGAAAATCTTGCGATAGCTCTGGAACAGCTTACCGAAACAATGAAGCACATGAATGCTGCGTCCAAAACCATGAACGGTATGCTGGCCAACAACGAAAAGAACATCAACAACACCCTCAGCAACCTGAACAAAACTTCAGACAACTTTGCTAAACTATCAGATTCGTTAGCAAAATTAAACGCTGCCAAAATGGTGAAAGACATCGAAAACACTCTAAGCAGCATCAACACAATGATGAGCGAATTGCAGTCCGGTAAAGGAACTATGGGTAAACTTATGAAAGACGAAAACCTCTATAACAACCTGTCAAATGCTTCCAGAGAATTAGAATTGTTGTTGCAGGACGTTCGCCTAAACCCGACCAGATACATCAACGTATCATTATTCGGTAAAAAAAACAAACCTTATGTAGCACCTAAAGAAAACGAGTAATTTTATGAGTATAATTCCTAATATCATTTTTTGTTTACTTCTTATCCTGGGAGTTGGTTTTTTCGTAAAAAACATCAAACAGCTTATCAGAAACATTAAATTAGGTCGAAGCGTAAACCGTACGGACAATCCTCAAGCCCGTCTAAAAAACATGCTGCTTGTAGCTTTCGGGCAAAAAAAGATGTTCAAAAGACCCGTTCCCGCTTTACTGCACTTTGCTATTTATGCCGCATTTATCATTACTCAAATTGAACTTATCGAAATTCTAATCGACGGAATTTTCGGTACTCACCGCTTTTTCAAACCTTCTTTAGGAGGCTTTTATACTTTCGTAATCAGCTTTATCGAAATACTTTCGGTTTGTGCTTTGTTTGCAACCATCGTGTTCTTGTCGAGAAGAAACTTATTGAAGTTGCCTCGACTTAACAAAGCAGAACTACTCGGATGGCCTAAAAAAGATGCAAACTTGATTTTGATAATGGAAATCATCTTGGTGATGTGCATCTTCACGATGAACGGAACCGATGAGGTACTCTTCAATAGAGGAGCTTCACACTTCGAAGGTCAAGGAAGCTTTGGTTTTACTGTTTCTCAACACTTAGGCCCTGCCCTATTTGGCTCGTTAAGTGACGGAACGCTTCACATCTTAGAGAGAATCGGATGGTGGGGACACTTTGCTATGGTATTGGCCTTTTTGAACTATTTATATTATTCAAAACACCTGCACATCCTCCTGGCTTTTCCAAATACTTATTTTGCAGATTTAAACCCTCTGGGTAAATTCAAAAACTCAGAAGAGGTTACCAAAGAAGTAAAACTCATGATGGACCCGAACGCAGACCCTTATGCAGTGCCTGCGGCAGACCCTAATGCTGCCCCTAGCAAGTTTGGTGCTAGTGACGCTACAGATCTGACTTGGTTCCAACTCCTAAGTGCCTATAGCTGTACGGAATGTGGTCGTTGTACGTCTGCTTGTCCGGCAAACATCACCGGGAAAAAGCTTTCTCCTAGAAAAATCATGATGGACACTCGTGACCGTATCGAAGAAATCGGAAGAAACATTACCAAAAACGCAGGAAAATTCGTTGACGACGGAAAACAACTTCTCAACGACTACATAACCCCCGAAGAACTTTGGGCTTGTACATCATGTAATGCCTGTGTAGAAGAATGCCCGGTAAACATCAGTCCGCTATCTATCATTATGGACATGAGACAGTATTTGGTTATGGAACAAAGCGCTGCCCCTATGGAACTCAACAACATGATGACCAACATCGAAAACAACGGAGCCCCATGGCAGTATAACCAAATGGACCGCCTCAACTGGAAAGACGAAAACTAACTTATTTCTAATAAGTACTCTTAAATAATTTATTTCGAATGAAAGATAATTTACAGCCCTTAATTCAAGACGAAAAAAACATCAGTCCAAAATTACCCGAGGGGGTGAAAAATTATCTGATTGATATTGATGGAACTATCTGCGAAGATATCCCGAACGAAGAACCGGAAAGAATGGCTACGGCAAAAGTGTTTCCGGATGCTTTGGTTACTTTAAACAATTGGTATGACCAAGGTCACATCATCTTCTTCTTTACTTCTAGAACCGAAGAACACAGAGCAGTGACCGAAGAGTGGCTAAAAAAACACGGCTTCAAATACCACGGAATCCTATTCGGAAAACCAAGAGGTGGAAATTACCACTGGATCGACAACCATATCGTAAAGGCAACTCGTTATCGAGGAAAATTTACAGACTTGATTGAAAGAGATGTGAAAATTGAAGTTTTTAACGACGAAAAATAAATGAAATATTGAATTTTAGATTTGTCTCTCATAGGCATTAAAATTCAAAACTTAGAATTTAAAATATACAGGAATATGCAAGTACCAACAATGGCAGAAATGATGGCTCAAGGACAACAACCGGAAGTTCTATTTTGGGTAGGTTGTTCAGGTAGTTTTGATGACAGAGCCAAAAAAATTACTAAAGCTTTCGTAAAACTTCTGAATGAGGCAAAAGTATCCTTTGCCGTATTGGGAACCGAAGAAAGTTGTACGGGAGACCCTGCCAAAAGAGCCGGAAATGAGTTCCTCTTCCAGATGCAAGCCATGACAAATATAGAGGTGATGAACGCCTATGGAGTGAAAAAAATCGTTACGGCTTGCCCCCACTGTTTCAATACTATCAAAAACGAATATCCTGAATTGGGCGGAAAGTACGAAGTGATGCACCACACCCAATTCCTTAAATCGCTTTTGGCAGAAGGAAAACTTGCCGTAGAAGGCGGTAAATTCAAAGGAAAGAGAATCACATTCCACGACCCTTGCTATTTAGGAAGAGCCAACAACGTATACGAAGCGCCACGAGAACTTATCGAAAAACTAGACGCTCAGCTCGTAGAGATGAAACGCTCTAAAAAGAACGGACTTTGCTGTGGAGCCGGAGGTGCTCAGATGTTCAAAGAGCCTGAAAAAGGCAAAAAAGATATCAATGTTGAGCGTACGGAAGATGCTCTCGAGACACAACCGGAAGTAATTGCCACAGGATGTCCTTTCTGTAACACTATGCTGACAGACGGTGTGAAATTCAAAGAAAAAGAAGGTAACATCAGAGTGCTGGACGTAGCTGAGCTATTGGCAGATGATGTAAAATAACATACCAGACAAAAATCAATAACCCCTGTTAGAAATTCTAGCAGGGGTTTTATTTTATCCTTTCTGTTGGGCTTCAAAAAAGCGCTTTTCGATAAAATCGATATCTTTGATAGATTTACGCGTCCAATCCAGTCGCTTCTCGAGCATTTCTTCTTCGGTGAGTTGCCATTTAATAGCTGACCTTCGAAGTCTTTCCGTAAGATTTTGAAGGATGATAGCCGCCGAAACCGAAATGTTTAAACTCTCCGTAAACCCTACCATCGGGATTTTCAGGTAACCATCCGCATGTTTCATCACTTGTTCTGATAATCCCGTTTTTTCGGTACCGAAAAAGATGGCTGCCGGAGTTGATATATCAAAATCCTCCAACAAAACCGAATCGTTATGAGGCGTGGTGGCAATGATGCGATATCCTTTTTCTCGCAAAGCTTCCATACAACTCATGCTGTCTTGATGCTTGAAAATATCTACCCACTTTTGAGCTCCCATAGCAATCTGTTTGTCGATTCTCTTGCTGAAACGCTCTTCGATTACGTGAAGCTCCTGAACTCCAAAAACTTCACAGCTTCGCATCACAGCACTAGTGTTGTGCAGCTGATAGACATCTTCTACGGCCACCGTAAAGTGTTTCGTACGGTTCTGCAAAACTTCTATAAATCGCTGTCTTCTCTCTGGAGTAATAATGGTTTCGAGATATTCTAATAAATCCATTCTTAATTTATTTTGAATAGTAAATTATAAATTAAAGCTCTCAAATCAACGGTTCTTGTAGCTGATAAGTAACCCTACGAACTTGCTGTATGTCTCCATTCCTTCTTCTTGGGAATTGGCTTTGAGAAAGTTGTCATAAAACACTTCAAATACGGTTTCTATCGGTGTTTGATAACTCTCCCAGAACTCCTCACTCTGCCGGAAGTTGAGCCGAATGCCGTAATTGATTTTTTCTAAATACTCCTCCAACCTGCCGGGAGTCATCATTTGAATATTACGCAAGCAATACCGAAGCGCAAATATAGTTCCTGAATATTGAAAATACATATCTTCGTTATATACCGAAGCCAAATAGCCTATAAAATTAGCCTCGCTCTCTGAAGCATATCCTATCTGATGGGCCATTTCGTGAAGCGTAGTGGTCGGAAACGTATATTTGGGCATTAGAGCATTCACCTGAGCTTCACCCGAAAACGGATTCATATATCCGGCAAACCCCATATACGACAACGGAACCGAAAGCAAAGAGTTTTTTACACACAAAGTATTATAAGCAAATTCCGGATAATCTTGAGCTAAGTTGTCATACCCTTGAAGCGATTTTTCGAAAATCTCATGATTCGAATACGGACTATCTACCCGCAAAGAATCATTCCCTGTCATTTGCCGGTGAAGCGCATTCGCCTCTACTATGAGCTCTTCCGTAAAATCTATCAAATCCTCATAGGTGTATTCGTAGGTCAAATTCATTTTTTCTGTAAGCGGTACACGATAATAATTCATCCCCCAAAACAGATGAAACACAAAATAAAATACCGAAAATCCATTGAGGAAGTTAATCATTGCACGCTTCCAAGTAAAAGGCTTTTTAGATTTGAGAATCAAGACCAAAAGCCAAACAATGACAACGCCATACATCACATCTCCAACCGAAAGACTTATCTCGCCAAACATCCGACGGGAATATTTCGATAAGAAAAGATAAAATCCGTTGGAATAGTACTTCTCGACAAATTCAGGAAAAAAAGCCAATATCCGGATTGCAATAATTTGCAAAAGCAAAAAGGTGATGAGCTTGTATTTACGCAGTATTCGAATCAAAACCAAAAACCTACGTTTACCCAAAAAAAGTCTTTTTTCCCTTCTGGCGACCACGAATACTTTAGTTCGATAGGCCCGATAACCGTCTCTAAGCCATAACCAACGGCATAACCCGTATATTCCGGTGTGTTAAACCAAGTGTCGAAATTTTCAAAAATATCGTGCCCTACGTTGGCATAGTTGGCATAAAAATTCAGGTGATTCCGTTTGTAAACCTCTACATCGACGCCTACTCTACCTTTGATGTAACTGTTTCCGTGAAGATTCAAAAAGTCGTATCCGTAAAATGATCTGATTCCGTTGATTGGGTTAAATCCATATCCCCCGAGCATAAAATCGAGCATGCCATCGCTCTCTCCTATGGTAAAACCCATTTCGTTTTGAAACGAGAGCGTGAACCGATTCTTGACGGTAGTTACGTAGTTGAATTCACCTTGAGCAAAAGAATAACGTCCAAAATCTGTCCCTAAAGAAGTGGAATTCAATACCCATTTAAAGAAACCATCAAAATAAACTCCTTTTTTCGGGAAATATTTCCGGTCATAGGTATCTAGTGTAACATAACCATAAACATTCAAAAAATTAGAACTGTCGAACACATCGTTGAAGTCTTGCCCATTGATGGTTATAGACTCAGAGTTAATGTCGATTACTTTGTATTCCATTCCGCCTCCTACTACGAAAACTTCTCTGTAAAGGGTCTGTAAGTATGCTTGTTGCGTGAAGTCAAGATAAGATACGTTGATGTTTTTCAGATCCGACGGAATCGGAAACATTTGCGTAATCTGAAACGGAATATTGGTCTGAAATTGAGTGAACTTAGACCTAAACCCAAAACTCCAATAAAAGCCGTTATCTATATAATAATCAAGTGTATATCGAATGTTATCTCCCAATACTAAATCTGTCGAAATAACATCGTTACGAGTCAAGAGGTTTTTGTGCGTAAGGTTAAGCAATAAACCGCTTTTGTAGAGTTCGTCATAGTGTAATCCAAAGCGAATAAAGGTTTTGATAGGGTTTTCCCGAAGCTCGATAACCAACTTATCGTTCTCTTCGTCAGTCTTTTTAAAGGAATAACCAATACTCCGAAAGTTCTGTGTCGCATTCAGCCTGTTGATTCCTTCGTTGAGCTTAGCAAACGAAACGGAGTCATTAGGTCTCAGGTGCAACTTTCCCAGCACATAGGCTCTCGAATAGTTAGGACTCCCTTTGATCTCTATTGCCGAAATGTTTCGAAGATTGGTGTGTTCTTTTTGAACGAGTGACTTTCGGGGAGTTTTCTCTTGCTGTTGTGCGATGGCACGGAATTGTTCTCTAAAAGGTTCTGCAGCTTTAATCCCGTTTTCTACAATTCTACTCCCTTCGCTAAACGATACCACATTAAAGTCGGTAATATCAGGTTTAATGTAGATATCGGTCATTTGCTTTTTGTCTTCCATGGTCTGCAGCATCTGGAAGTTCACAATTTGCATAATGAGTTTAGCGGCTGAATTCAGCCCGTCTCTATCCATAAGACCGGTCTGAACATCCACCCCAATGATGATATCAGCCCCCATTGCTTTGATTTGCTCCACCGGAAAGTTGTTCACTATGCCTCCGTCAATCAAATAGTTGCCCTCTATTTCGACAGGAGAAAACAAAGTAGGAAAGGTCCCGCTGGCTACTACCGCCTGCGCCAAATTCCCTTTGTTGAGCTCTACCGGCTCTCCCGTTTCTGCATTGGTGGCCATACACAAAAACGGAATCGGGAGCTCAGAAAAGTCATTCACATGGCGAGCATCATACATGAGTTGGCTAAACAAGTTGTAGGTGTTTTGACCTTTGGATACCGCCACCGGAAGCCCGATTTTCATCTTCTGAAAAGGAAGCGTTAGAGAATACTTCTCATCGTTTTCCTTTTCATAAAACGACTTTACCTTTCGTGGTAGGTTATCTTGAAGAATATCCTCAAAATCCGTAACACTAAAAAGAGAATCCAGCTGCGAGGCCGAATAGCCCATGGCATATAGCCCTCCAATCATGGCTCCCATACTCGTACCTCCGATAAAATCGACCTGAACGCCCTCTTCTTCCAGTACTTTCAATACACCAATATGGGCCAATCCCTTGGCTCCCCCTCCACTCAGAACTACTCCTACCTTTAACGGCTTTTTAGCGACACTAAGACTGTCGCCTTGAGCAAAACTCAAAAAAGGTAATAAGAAAAACAGCAAAAGTCGCTTCATGGTTAGTACTGAGTTTTGTGAGGTTAGTATTGATTCTATCTTTTCGATTAAACTTAATTCTTATTGGCCAACTGTCCGCAGGCGGCATCAATGTCTTTACCCCTACTCCTTCTCACTTTGGCAACGATTTTATGAGCTTGTAGAGCATCTATATAGCGTTGCAAAGCTTCATCCGAAGCTTGCTGAAACTTACCGTCGTCAATAGGGTTATATTCGATCAAATTTACCTTACATGGCACATATTTACAAAACTTTACCAGAGCATTTACCGACTTCTGATCGTCATTAATCCCTCTCCAAACCACGTATTCATAAGTCACTCGGCTTTTGGTCTTGGAATACCAATACTGCAAAGCCTCACGAAGTTCGGTCAGCGGGAAGTTTTTAGTGAAAGGCATAATCTCATTGCGAATCTCTTCGATTGCCGAATGTAACGACACAGCCAGTTTAAACTTCACCCCATCGTCTGCCATCTTCTTAATCATCTTCGAGATTCCCGAAGTCGATACGGTAATTCGCTTAGCCGACATGCCCAATCCTTCGTCCGAAGTAATCTTATCGATAGCCTTCATAACGTTGTTGTAATTCATGAGAGGCTCACCCATACCCATAAAAACGATGTTAGATAGCGGTCGGCCGTATTGCTCCCGGCTTTGCCTGTCTATGGTTACAACTTGGTCATAAATCTCGTCCGGATTCAAGTTGCGCATCCTCTTGAGCCTTGCCGTAGCACAAAAGTTACAGTCAAGACTACAGCCTACTTGAGACGACACACAAGCCGTAGTTCGGGTTTCTGTCGGAATTAAAACCGATTCCACAACAAGGTCGTCGTGCAGGCGGACGGCATTCTTGATGGTTCCGTCTTCGCTCTTCTGAACCTGATGAAGCTGAATGTAATTGATCACAAAGTTTTCTTCGAGCATCTCCCGAATCTCTTTCGAAAGATTAGTCATCTGTTCAAAAGAGTGTACGCTTTTCCCCCAAAGCCATTCGTATACCTGACTGCCTCGAAACGACTTCTCTCCTTTCGACACAAAAAATTCCTGAAGCTGCTCTTTGGTTAAACTACGTATATCTTTTTTTGTTAATTGCAATGTATAAGTTGTTTGTTAAATCCTTTCTTTGTTGTTGAACTATTAAATGTTCATGTTATGCAGTCTGAAACGGATACGAAACATCTTTAAAGATTTCTACATTTCGCATCAGTCGGAATGACATCACGGCCCACTGTAACCGAAAGCTAAACACTCCTACTCCCGTCTCTCCAAAACCACTTTAATAGGCTGGTTCATCCTACGGCCGAACTGTGCTTGTCGGGCCTGACTCGTGCACAGAACGTACATATTAAAGCTTTGTAACGGAATAAATCCGGTTTTGTATACGCCCTTTGGATCTTCTATTTTGAGGCGAAAGTTCTCTGCCTTAAACTCATTGTTTACCGACAACAAGTAGGACTCCTTCGCAAAATAAAAATACCACTTCCCGTTCGGGTCATCATCGGCCACTCGGTTGCCTTGGTCGTCAATCTTATAGTTTTCGTAAAACTGCATTACCTCGTTATTCTTAATCCAAGAATATTGGTTGTTCGTATTCACCAAATCACGACCAAAATAATCGACAATCGTTATCTTGAGGCCCTTCACAACCTCTTGCTTTCCGTTTTCTCGGGGCTCTACTACAAAATACGACGTAAAGTCATAACCACAATGAATTTCTTGAGAAAACGAAACCCACGAAAACAGTAAAAACAAACCTAAAAACACATTCTTTTGCATAATACAAAAATACTTTAATTTTCCGACACAGACAAAAATAATACCGAAGCGTTTTTCCCTATAATACAGCACCTTAGATTACATCTTTTTTCCAGATATAAATTTGCTAACTTTCTGAAAATTAGTATTGATTTATTTCATACTTTTAAACCATATTTGTTTTTTTGTCCTTTCTTTTATGCTCATTATTAAGTATTTCTTGTAACTTTTCTTTAAAAATCCACACTTATGAACCAAAAATTTTCTATGAAATATATTGCTGTTTTATGGGTCGGATTGTTTTGGATGAACTCTAAAGCACTAGCACAACCAATGGAAGAAAACCTGGTTACAACTTCAGACAATGTCAAACTATACACTAAAAAGTCCGGAAAAGGTCCTTATCTGCTGTATGTACATGGCGGACCCGGAGCTTGGAGTAAGTCGTTCGAAGACTTAGGCGGAAAGAATCTCGAAGACGAATTTACGGTGGTTTATTATGACCAAAGAGGCTGCGGCCGTTCGGAATCGCCTCAGCATGAAGATTATACTTTAGAACGTATGATGTTAGACATCGAAGAGATCCGACAATTCTATAAAATAGAGCAATTCTTTATCATGGGGCACTCTTTCGGCGGTGTTCTCATTACACAATATGCTCATCTCTATCCGCAAAACCTAAGGGGCTTAATCTTGTTGAACTCGACTCTGAACATCTATAAGTCTATCGAAGATCAAACTCAATATTTCATCAATACATTGGAACTTAATTACGAAAACCACCCTGAGGACCTTATGACTCGATTTCAAGTATATCAAAACAAAATGATTGAGAAAGACATCTCTATCAGGTACTTACAGACAGTAAAGAGAATTTCGAGTTGTTAGACCAAATCGACTCTCAAAGCCCAAGCGACTATGCCTTTGCCTCTCGAGTGTTCAGCATGCCGGAATACCTGATAGATTTTTCAGGATTGTCCGAAACCATTAAGGTGCCTACGCTTGTTTTTAGCGGAAAAAGAGACTTCGCTATTGGTGTAGAACACTATAAAATCTTCCGTTTCCCGAACCAAAAAATGGTATTTTTCGAGAAAGGTCACATAGCTTATTTCGAGGAAAACCAACTCCTTAAAAGCGAACTAATTGCTTTCAGAAACCAAAACTAACACACTGATATAACAGGAACCTTCATATCTTTGAACTGATATACCACTTTATGAAAAACTCTCCCTACCTTCGCTATGTTATGGGTATAGCCTTGTGGCTATCAAGCCTCGCAAATGCTCAATATCCATACACACAATCCTCTCAAGTCTTCATAGACTCCTCTAGAGATAATCGTCCGGTAAAAGTTGAAATTTGGCAGCCCAAGACCGAAAAACGGGCTCCACTGGTTTTGTTGTCACATGGCACAGGGGGTAATCGTATCTCTCTATCTTGGATAGCCAACAACCTGACGCAAGAAGGTTACCTTGTGATGGCTTTCGACCACTATGGCAATACGTTTGATAACCCAATTCCAAAGTATTTTGTGTGCTATTGGGAAAGGCCTCTAGATGTATTTCCTCCTGAGACATAAATAAAGTCGTTTTGGGATAATGTTTGAGCTATCTCCTGTTCGGTACTTTGTTTAATGTGGAGCACATCTACCTTTATTCCAAGTTCAATAAACGCATTTTTGTCATTTTCGACATACCTCCTGTATTCTTCCACAAGACTTGCCGTAGGGATGAAAGTTACTGTTTTACCTTTCAGTTCTTCACCGCAAAAATCAGCCAGGTACTTTGCTAAAAAGATTTACTCCAAATTGTTTTATCAACTAATCAGGCGGTTTGGTTACCTAGACTTTGCCCTACAACACGCGTTTCAGTTACCCGTATTATATTGTTTGGAAAGTAATTAAAAAATAAACCTCCTTTAAATCGACTTAAAAGAGGTGGGTTTTGGATACTAAGA
>CAYZBA010000034.1:0-15712 GCA_964476555.1 uncultured Flavobacterium sp. | reverse complement strand
CAAATCCAAAACTTGGTAATATCCTTTTCAAGAGAAAATTCTTGGACAGATGTTATCAAAAACATTTCATTTGAATTACACAAAAACGAAATCATAGGCATCGTAGGCGAATCAGGTTCAGGAAAGTCCGTTTCGTCTTTGGCTGTACTTGGGCTTTTACCCAACAAAATTTCAAGAATTTCAAACGGACAAATTCTATATAACGGAGATGATTTAACTCAAAAGTCATCTAAAGACTTCCGAAAAATCAGAGGAAGAGAAATCTCGATGATTTTCCAAGAACCGATGTCGTCTCTTAATCCGAGTTTGAAGTGTGGTTATCAGGTGGAGGAAATACTTTTCGAACATACGAATCTCTCAAAAAAAGAAGTCAAAGTGGAGGTTTTGTCGCTTTTCGAAAAAGTAAAACTCCCAAACCCGGAAAAAATCTATAACAGCTACCCACATCAAATTTCGGGAGGTCAAAAACAACGGGTAATGATTGCTATGGCTATTGCCTGCAAACCAAAAATTTTGTTTGCCGATGAGCCTACAACAGCGCTGGATGTAACGGTTCAAAAAGAAATTATCAAGCTTCTCAAAGAATTGCAACAAGAAACTCAAATGAGTATAGTGTTTATTTCGCACGATTTGGCTTTGGTTTCTGAGATTGCAGATAGAGTGTTGGTGATGTACAAAGGTGAAATCGTAGAACAAGGACCAACAGCTGAAATTTTCCGTAATCCGCAACAAACCTATACAAAGGCGCTCATTGCTTCTCGTCCGTCTTTGGATGAAAGGCTCAAAAGGCTTCCGACCATTGCGGATTTTCTGAACGATACGACACCTACAGAAATAATTACTCCAGAAGAAAGAACCAAAAGACTCGAACGTTTATATGCCCAACCTCCCATTTTAGAGGTGAAGAATATTGAAAAAAACTACTATTCTAAAATTGGAATTTTAGGTAAAAAATCGGTTTTTCAAGCGCTTCAAGACATCAGTTTTAAGGTCTATGAGGGCGAAACCAAAGGATTGGTAGGAGAGTCCGGTTCCGGAAAGTCCACTATTGGGAATGCCATTCTACAATTAGATAAGGCAACAAAGGGTCAGATTTTTTATAAAGGAACAGATATCACAGCTCTTTCGGAAAAAGAGTTTAAAAACTTCCGAAAAGAAATTCAGATTATCTTTCAAGACCCTTATTCTTCGCTGAATCCGAAAATGAAAGTAGGCGAAGCCATTATGGAGCCGATGCAGGTTCATAACCTTTATAAAAACAACAAAGAACGAAAGCACAAAGCCCTTGAAATCCTTGAGAGAGTAGGCCTTTCTGAAGAACACTTCAATCGTTATCCTCATGAATTTTCAGGTGGTCAACGTCAACGAATCGGTATTGCCAGAACGATTGCTCTACAACCAAAATTAATTGTGTGTGATGAATCGGTTTCAGCACTCGATATTTCGGTTCAGGCACAAGTTTTGAATTTGCTTAACGAACTAAAAGAGAATTTTGGGTTTACTTACATTTTTATTTCACACGATTTGGCGGTCGTAAAATATATGTCGGACAAAATTTTGGTGCTCAACAAAGGTCATTTGGAAGAAGAAACTGAGGCCGACGAATTGTACCGAAACCCTAAAACCGAGTATTCTCGAAAACTGATAGATGCTATCCCGAAAGGGAGTTAATCAAAATTGATAAATATGACAGTAACAAGAAAATGGATATACGCAGGAGTAGGATTAGTAGTATTTCTTGTGCTGCTCAATTTGGGAGTTCAGAGTTGGGTAAAGTCCAAATTACCTGAGATTTTTCAGAAAAATACCGACTACGAACTTCAGTTTAAAGATGCAGACATTTCTATTTTAGGAGGTAGCTTAGCGTTGGAAGAAATTGCCATTCGACCTAAAAATCAATCGGACAGTTTATCGGATTCTCTTGTTGTAAACATCCAAGAACTCCACGTTAGAGGAATCAACCTTTTTAAACTCTTGTTCAAAGATGATATTGTCATTTCCACTATCAAAATAAATAAGCCTGAGATTCTTTATTCCAAGTTTTTTGAAAAGCCAAAAGATTCCATTTCATCTAGACCTGAAAACCAAAAAAATATCGTTATAAAATCATTCGAAATCGAAGGAGGGAAACTCTATTTTTCGGATTCCCAAGATAAAAAAAACAAAATTATAGAGGTCGATAATGTGGATGTTAGTCTAGAAAATATACAATTCAATTCAGGAACTTCTTTGAGTAAAATTCCGTTTACGTATGAGAATTTGGCCGTAAAAATAGATTCTTTAAATTTCTATCCGAACAACGTGTATCATCTGCAAACACAGCAAATTGCTTTTGAAAATAATACTTTCAATATTGAAGAATTCCGGCTGACTCCAAAACTTTCTCGAGCAGCATTTTTACAGCAATTAGAGGTGGAAAAAGACTTGTATACTTTTTCTGTTCAAACCATTTTGTTATCGGATATCGATTGGGGTTTTCAGGAAGATGATTTTTACATAAAGAGTCCGTCTTTGGAATTGGATAATTTAAAGGCTGACATCTTCCGAAGTAAAATCACAAAAGATGATACGTCCAAAAAATTGCTTTATAGTGCCCTGTTGAGAGAGCTTCCGTTTTTTATGGAAATCGACAAAGTAAAGTTGAAAGACTCTCAAATTGCTTACGAAGAAGAAGTCGTAAGAGGACAACCCGGAAAATTGACATTTTCGAAATTCAATGCTGATATCTCAAACGTAAATAGCGGTTATAAGAAAACAGAACTTCCTGATGTAGTAATTGATGTGAATTGCGTTTTCATGCATGAATCAGAACTCAAGGTGAATTGGACATTTAATCCGATGAATCGAAATGAAGGGTTTAAAATCAAAGGAAATTTGTACAATTATGACCTACATAAAACTACTCCTTTTCTAAAACCTCGGATTTTTGCTTCCGCAGAAGGAATCGCCCACGAAGTAGCTTTTAATTTTGCAGGGGATGATGTGGTTGGTTCGGGTAATTTCTTGATTAAATACGATGATTTAAAGGTTTCTATCTATAAAAAAGATCTGGAAGGGAAGAGTCCTTTGAAAGAGTTGCTGGCTAATGTATTGGTGAAGAAAAGCTCGAACGGAGAGGCGAAAGAAGTCGAAATTAAACCGGTTTACAGAAAGCAAGATCGTTCGTTTTTTAATTTCTTTTGGTCGTGTGTAGAGCAAGGGCTAATCCAGACACTTATTGTGATTTAGAGTAAAAAATCTTTTTTGATTTCTTTGATGGCGCTTTTAGTATGCGAAATCATGGACTTTAAGGTGATTTCGATTTCCTTTTTCTTTCCTTGAGACTGGTTCCATTGTTTGATTAAGAGGGCTTCGTCATAAGCAAAGTCGATCCCGAGGGTATCGGTAATTTGAATGATATGGTCTATAATGGCTTCGGAGGTTTTATAGTCTTTGTTTTTTACTAGTGCTTTGATGTTTTGAACATGCTCAAAGAGACTTGCTAAAAGGGTGTTGATGAGCTCGGGTGTTTGCTCCCGGAGTGTTTTTACTTTTTTGATGTCGTAATGTAAAGCCATTTTATTTTACGGTTAATTTAAAAAGTGATTGTCCTTGTAAGAAACCTTCTAGCACATCATTGGGCTCAACTCTCGACACACCACTCGGTGTTCCGGTATATATCAAATCACCTGTTTTTAGGGTGAAATATTGCGAAACATAGGCTATCAATTCGTTGATTTTCCAAAGCATTTGATTGGTATTCCCCTTTTGTTGAGAGACTCCGTTTTTGAGTAATTCCAACTCTAGGTTGTCTACATCCAAATCTGCAACCGAAACAAAATTACCAATTACAGCAGAATTGTCAAAGGCTTTGGCCTTTTCCCACGGTAGTCCTTTTTCTTTTAATTTTTGTTGAATGTCTCGAGCCGTAAAGTCAATCCCGACAGAGATTTCGCTGTAATATTTATGAGCAAACTTCGGGTCTATATACTTTCCGACTTTGTTAATTTTCACGACCACTTCAATTTCGTGATGCACATCGTTCGAAAATTCTGGGATATAGAAATCGCCTTCTTTGAGTAGTGCCGTATCCGGTTTTAGGAAAATAACAGGTTCTTCGGGTCTTTCGTTGCCGAGTTCAGAGATGTGATTGACGTAATTGCGTCCGATGCAGATGATTTTCATTGGTAAATGAAATTAAAACTTCGTATTTAATTTTCTAAGCTTAATTCCTGTCAGTACTTTTTTGGTATAAAGAGGGAAATCAGCATTCAAAATCCAACCGAAATAACCAGGTTCTTGCTCTAATACATCTTCGACTTTGGCTCCTTTGTGCTTTCCAAAGGTAAAAATTTCTTCTCCTTTGTCGTTAAGAGCAATGAATCCGGCAAAATCAACCGATTTTTTTCGGGTAGTGAATTCTGATAGGGCTTTGATATCATTTTCTAGGTCGTCATATCGGTCGAGTTGAGCCTTTAGAATTTCATAGGTAGCATGTGTGTCGGCTGCTGCACTATGAGCATTATCAAGAGTCTCATTACAATAAAAACGATAAGCTGCCGATAGTGTTCTTTCTTCTTTTTTGTGGAAAATTGTCTGAACATCAACCGTGACTCTGTTTTTAAGGTCAAAATCGATATCGGCTCTCAAAAATTCTTCCACCAAAAGCGGAATATCAAATCGGTCTGAATTGTATCCAGCCAAATCAGAATCCTTAATCATATTATGGATTTGTGGAGCTAATTCTTTAAAAGTAGGTTCGTTGGCTACTTTTTCGTTGGTGATTCCATGTACGGCTGTAGCTTGAGGAGGAATCGGTATAGTAGGGTTCACGAGCCAAGTTTTGCTCTCCTTGTTTCCATTAGGATAAACTTTTAGTATAGCGATTTCTACAATTCGATCTTTTACTACGTCGGTTCCGGTAGTTTCTAAGTCAAAGAAGCAAATTGGTCGATTGAGTTTTAATTCCATTTATGTTGTACGGTATTGTCTGATTAATAAGTTGTTTTAGAATGGTACACCTCCATCATCCGGATCATCGTGGAATGATGATGACATACTGCTTCCGAAAGCTTCGTTAGGAGACGGAAGATTCGAAATAATGTCGTCTGCATTCATTTTCGAAGGCAAGGCATTGAAATCAAATCCGAAATCATCTAAGTTACCAAATTTACCGAATTTTCCTTCAAATTTCAATCGGATATTGTCTAATCCTCCATTTCTGTGCTTAGCAACAATGAATTCCGCTTGGTCTTTGGTTGGGGATTGTTCCTCGTCATCCCATTGGTCAATTTTGTAGTATTCCGGGCGATAGATGAACGATACGATATCTGCATCCTGCTCAATTGCTCCGGATTCCCTCAAATCCGAAAGTAACGGACGCTTCGAGCCGGTTCTGGTCTCCACCGCACGAGAAAGTTGCGAAAGTGCAATCACAGGTATGTTGAGTTCTTTCGCCAACGCTTTAAGGTTACGAGAAATTGTTGAAATCTCTTGCTCTCGGTTTCCTCCACCTTTGCCACTTCCTCCTGCTGTCATTAGCTGAAGGTAATCGATGATGATAAGTTTAATGCCGTGTTGTGATGCCAAACGCCTTGCCTTAGCCCTCAAATCAAAGATGGATAGGGAAGGTGTGTCATCTATATATAAAGGAGCTTTTTCTAGGTCTTTTACTTTGGTGTTGAGTTGCTCCCATTCGTGTTTTTCCAATTTCCCGGTTCTGAGTTTTTCAGAACTAAGTCCGGTTTCTGATGAAATAAGCCTTGTGATGAGCTGTACAGATGACATCTCCAAAGAAAAAATGGCCACCGGCTGTTGGTAGTCAATCGTCATGTTTCTGGCCATCGAGAGGACAAAAGCCGTTTTACCCATACCTGGTCTGGCAGCGATGATAATAAGGTCACTAGGTTGCCAACCCGATGTCAGTTCGTCAAGCTTCGTAAAACCGGTCGGGATTCCGCTTAACCCTTCTTTGTTGGCGATCTCTTCGATTCGTTTTTTTGCCTGAATCACCAAACTTTGAGCAGTTTCTGAACTCTTTTTGATGTTACCTTGCGTAACTTCATAGAATTTCGCTTCTGATTTGTCCAACAAATCAAAAACATCGGTAGTTTCGTCAAAACAATCTTCTATGATTTCAGACGAAATTCGAATCAAACTTCTTTGAATATATTTTTGTAAGATAATTCTCGAATGAAATTCAATATGTGCTGAAGAAGAGACTTTTTGAGTGAGCTGAATCAAGTAAAAATCTCCTCCGGCAAGGTCTAATTTCGCATTTTTCTTGAGTTGAGCCGAAACTGTTAATAAGTCAATAGGCTGACCATCTTTAAACAGTTGATTAATAGCTTCGAAAATGTACTGATGAGCCTCTTTATAGAAACATTCAGGACTCAAGATATCAATAACTTCATCGATACCTTTTTTGTCAATCATCATGGCTCCTAATACAGCTTCCTCTAAATCAATAGCTTGAGGTTGTATTTTGCCTTTTTCTAAACTAATAATACGAGTTTTTTCAGCTCGAACCGGATTCATATTTGTTGCGTTTTCCATAATGCGAAAATAACCAAAATAAAATGTGAAGCAAGCTTAAGTTATTAGCTTTGCTTGTTGAAAAAAGGCTGATAACTTATGATTTTCTGTTGATAAGATAAAAAAATCCGAAACAATAAATTTCGGATTTTTTGAAAAGGTTGAGAATGAAAGGTTATCCTTTGAACTCTCCCATTTTAAGATATTTTTCCATCCGTTCTGCTACTAATTTTTCTGTTGATAATTCTTTCAACTCGCCAAAAGCCTTGTTGATGTATTTGCGAACGGTTTGAAATGTTGTTTGTTTGTCGTAGTGAGCACCTCCAAGAGGCTCAGGGATGATGTCGTCAATCAATCCGTTTTTCTTCATGTCAAAAGACGTAAGTTTCAGAGCTTCTGCAGCTTTTTCTTTGTGGTCCCAACTTCTCCATAAAATAGAAGAACAAGATTCAGGAGAAATTACCGAATACCAAGTGTTTTCTAGCATATACACTCGGTCTCCTACGCCAATACCTAAAGCTCCACCCGAAGCCCCTTCTCCGATAATAATAGTGATAATAGGCACTTTTAAACGAGACATTTCGAAAATATTTCTTGCAATAGCCTCACCTTGACCTCTTTCTTCGGCTTCTAATCCCGGATATGCTCCCGGAGTGTCTATTAAAGTGATTACAGGAATTCCGAATTTTTCGGCCATTTTCATAAGGCGAAGTGCCTTGCGGTAACCTTCAGGATTCGGCATCCCGAAGTTGCGGTATTGACGCATTTTGGTATTGATACCCTTTTGTTGACCGATAAGCATATAGGATTGCCCATCAATCTTCCCAAGACCACCTACCATAGCTTTGTCATCCTTAAAACCTCTATCTCCGAAAAGTTCTAAAAACGTATCACCACACAAATTCTGAATATATTCTAAAGTATAAGGTCTGTTCGGGTGTCTTGAGAGTTGAACTCTTTGCCAAGCAGTAAGGTTTTTATATATCTTTTTTTTGGTCTCTTCCAGCTTTTTTTCAATCTGCTTACAGGTTGCCGATACATCAACATCAGATTCTTGCCCGATAATCAAGCACTTATCAAGCTGATCTTCAAGCTCTTTTATAGGAAGTTCAAAATCTAAATATTCCATAGTGTTTCTATTGAGTTGGAAAAACAAAAGTAATAAAAAAAATGAAGTTTTATATCCATAATTTTTTTTATGGATTTTAGTTTTATCGCTATTGTCCTTAAAAAATAAATCGTAACTTTACCTAAGTAGATTTCTTATAAATAACACCAAATTCTTAACATATTCAGAATAATTTAACCTCGCTTTATATGATGACCGAACAGCAAATAGAAGAAGAAAACAAAGCTATAGCTAGAGAGTATAAGGAGTTGCTTCGAATAAGTTATCAAACACTTTCTGAAGATGATAAAAAACTGATTCGAAAAGCATTAGATGTTGCTGTAGAAGCACACAAAGACCAAAGAAGAAAATCCGGAGAGGCTTATATCTTTCATCCTATTGCTGTGGCAAAAATTGTGGCATCTGAAATCGGATTGGGAGCGACTTCTATTGCTGCTGCTTTACTGCATGATGTGGTCGAAGATACCGATATTACGGTCGAAGATATTGAGCGAATGTTTAATCCTAAAATTGCTAAGATTGTTGAAGGGCTTACGAAAATAGCCAAAGTAAAGACAGATGAAAATATTTCGCTTCAGGCCGAAAACTTCCGTAAAATGCTTCTGACACTAAATGATGATGTGCGGGTTATTCTCATCAAAATTGCCGACCGACTTCATAACATGCAAACCATGGAGTCGATGGCAGATTATAAGCAGGCCAAAATCGCTTCAGAAACTTTATATATCTATGCCCCGCTTGCTCATAGGTTAGGACTATACAACATAAAGACCCAACTGGAGGATTTAGGGTTGAAGTATACAGAGCCTGAAGTGTATCAGGACATCGTAAGTAAAATCAAAGAAACTAAAGAAGAGCAAGATGCTTACATTAAATATATTTCCGATACTTTAAAAACCTCTTTAGATAAAGAAAATATAGAATACACCATCAAAGGTCGCCCGAAGTCAATATATTCTATTCGTAAGAAAATGAAAGCTCAAAATGTGACTTTTGATGAAGTGTATGACAAATTTGCCATCAGAATTGTATATAAGTCGGAACCACATGAAGAGAAGTTCTTGGCTTGGAAGATTTATTCAATCGTGACAGACCATTATCGACCAAGTCCAAATCGACTAAGAGACTGGATTTCTGCACCAAAGTCAACAGGTTATGAGGCCCTGCACATTACTGTTATGGGACCAAAAGGACGTTGGGTCGAAGTACAGATTCGCAGTGAGCGAATGGATGAGATTGCAGAACGCGGATATGCTGCGCACTACAAATATAAACAAGGAACAACAGAAGAAAATAGTCTGGATCTTTGGTTGAATCTACTTCGTGAAGCTCTGGAAAATCAAGAGGTGAATGCCGTAGATTTTGTGGAAGACTTCAAGATGAACCTTTATTCCAAAGAGATTTATGTTTTCACGCCTAAAGGAGAAATACGTTCCTTACCTAAAGGAGCAACTGCCTTAGATTTTGCTTTTAGCATTCACTCCGAAATCGGAATTAAAACAAGGGGAGCTCGAGTAAATGGAAGATTAGTTCCTTTGAATTATGAGCTTAAAAGTGGTGACCAAGTCGAAATCATCACTTCGCCAAATCAGAAACCCACCATTAACTGGATGGATTATGTTACCACAGCTAGAGCTAAAAACAAAATTCGAAGTGTTCTCAACGAAGGTGTGAAGAAAATTGGCGAAGAAGGAAAAGAAGTACTGGAGAGAAAACTTCGTCATCTTAAAATCCCTTTTAATGAGAAAACTGTCAACGAACTGGTAACTTTCTTTAAACTTAAAACCAGTTTAGACCTTTTCTATCGTGTTGGTATTGGTAGTATAGATAACCAACAACTTAAAGATTTCGCTGCTCAGAAAAACAGTACGTTCCTTAACTTCTTCAAGAAAATTAAACGAAGTCCTTTAGCAAATCCGGAAGAAATTCAGAAAGACGAAATCAGTAAAAATTATGATTTGTTGGTTTTTGGTCCTGACGAAGAAAGGTTAGATTACAAATTGGCAAATTGTTGTAATCCGATTCCGGGAGATCCTGTTTTTGGGTTTGTAACCATCAATGAAGGTATAAAAGTACATAAAAAAGACTGTCCGAATGCCATTAGTATGCAGGCTCATTATGCGTATCGCATTATGCAAGCCAAATGGATAGATTCTTCGCAACAAGAATTCAAAGTAACACTTCAAATCACCGGAATGGATTCTCTTGGACTTGCAAACGAAATTACTCGAGTCATTTCAAACAATATGCATGTTAATATTCAGAGTATTTCGCTTAGTAGTCAGGCCGGAATTTTCAAAGGGAATATAGTGGTTGTGGTTCCTAATAACACGGTTTTAAAAAGACTGGTAGACAATATCAAAAAAATAGACGGTATCGAAAAAGTAATAAGAACATTAAACTAAATATCCTAAATATCACCCTAATGGGTGATTTTTTTTTCTCTGATATTGCTGAATTTTGCTTTAAATCAATAGATTGTATATGCCTATATATGTTGCCATAGTCGAAGATGATAAGCACTATAACCAAGCACTCAAAAAGATAATTGACTTTGATAGTGAATTGGAATGTGTCGGACAATTTTATTCTGCTCGAGAGGCAGAAAAGCATCTTGTAGAACAAGACCCCGATGTCGTGCTTATGGATATAAAACTTCCGGACAAAACAGGAATAGAACTAGTAGCTCATTTCAGTGGAGATATGCCCGAAACACGTTTTATAATGTGTACAAGTTTTGAAGACGATGCTTATGTATATGATGCGCTAAGAGCAGGAGCAGTTGGTTATTTAACCAAAGGAGAAACTATGGATAAAATCATCGCTGCTATTAAAGAATCCTACCAAGGTGGTGCTCCGATGAGTTCAAATATTGCTCGAAAAGTCATAAGTTTTTTTCATCAAGTTAAAGAAAACCCCTTACAACAACTTACGAAAACAGAAAGCGAAGTCTTAGAATTGTTGGCAACCGGTATGTCGTATCAGCAAATCGCAGATAAAAAATTTGTGAGTTTGGATACTATCAAAAAACACATTTGTAATATCTACAGAAAACTTCATGTTAACAATAAAATTGAAGCAATTAATTTATTAACCAAAAACCATAAGCTATGAAAAATTTAATTAACCTCTGTGCACAATCGTTTATACCTGGTTTGCCATTTTTGGATGGTCAAACTTTTATTAGAGAATTTAAGAACTTACAAATAGGTCAAGGTCCATTAAAGAATGTATTTACATTACATTTCCCATCGTTTTTTTGTGCAATTCATGAATCAACTAAAACACATGCAAATTTTGTTTTCATAGAGCAAAAAGAAACCATTCATTTTATGCTTCACCTTTCTGATTTTCAAAATTCAATAGGAATAGATGACAAACTATATACTTTCCAGACACAAGATGGTGATGAGAAGCTATTATTTGTAAAAGAAGAAAGTGATTTAACTAAATATATTACTGAAAGGATAAAATATAGAAATGGATTAGGTAATAAAATTAACAATGTAACAAAGGTAAAGAACACAGAGGTTGTGAGTTATAAAACTAAAGATATACTATCCTTCTATATGAATAATTATGATAGGGTTCAGGAGAAGTTGGAGTTTAATATGATTCAATTCAAATCTATACCCAGTACTAATGAAGATTTAGCATTATATTATAATAAAAATAATCGACAACTTTCTTTTGTTGTTGCTTTACCAAAAGAAGAAGAAATAGAATATTTTAATTTTGGACATAGAATTCCATAATAATGACTTTTTTTTCTGTTGTATATGATATTGCATTAGTAACAGTACTTGGACTCTCATTGTTTTTGCGATTCCAACATCGCAATATATACTATTCTTACTTATGGTTATATCTATTGGTGACATTTTGTGTAGAATTGAGTTCAAGAATAGTTAATTTATATTTTATTTATATAAATATAGATTGGCTATATATTATTTATACTTTATTTTGTATTCTCTTTTTTGGAATTTATTACTCAAGACTATTTATAAAAGTATATCGGAATATTACATCGGTATTGACTCTAGTTACACTTATTGTTTTTTTTTCAATTTCAGATGCTTCTTTACTGATTTTTAATCCTGAGTTAGGAGTATTAATTTCTGTGTATTATATAATAATTTCTCTTATTTGGTATTTTTATAGTCTTAACGATGGTTTTGATACTAAAATTACAGAAAATCCTTATTTTTGGGTAAGTACTGCTTTAATGGTATGGGGAAGTTTTTATGTTTTTAGACATTATCCTGCTGAATATTTATATGAAAAAGATCCTTCTTTTCACACCGTATTAAAAGATATCAATTATATAGTAGCTACAATTATGTATGTTTTAATGGGAATAGGACTATTAAAATTTAATAAGCAGAAAATATAAACAGATGGAGCAACTTCCTCAGGAAATAAAAACCACCTACTTTATTGCCATAGTAATAATGTTTCTATTAGCAGGATTTATTGCAATAGTTATTGTTATTCATAATAGGAGGCATTTACTTTATCTGAAAGAGAAGCAGCTCAAAGAAGCGGAACTTCAGAATATTTTGCTTCAAGAAGAACTCAGAAGACAGCAAGCTATACAACAAGAAAGAGAACGTATCTCAATTGATATGCATGATGAGTTAGGAGCAGGAATTTCTGCCCTGAAGCTACAAACAGAGTTCCTTAAACGACAGATAGATGATCCAAAATTAAAGACAGAGATAGAAGAACTCAGAAAAACATCCGAAGCCATGAACTTATCAATGAGAGAAATGCTTTGGAGTTTGAATTCTGGAAATGATAATTTGGGTAATTTCTCAGAATATATACGAAACTATGCTGAAAATTTCTTCTTGAAATCTGACATTGAACTCGACTTTACCGCCTCAGGAATTGTTTCAGATACTAAAATATCTTCGACCGTTAGACGGAATTTATTGTTGTGTATAAAAGAATCTTTGAACAATGCACACAAGCATAGCGAGGCTCAAAATATAAGAATTGCACTTACTCAAAACAAAAAACACCTTACGATTGATATACAAGATGACGGAAGAGGCCTTTCTGAGAAAAATGAGTCCGGAAACGGATTACATAATATCAATATCCGAATGCAGTCCGTAGGAGGGAGTTGTCAATTTATGGAGTCTCCAAAAGGTTTACACCTTAGGTTTGAATTGAAATTAGAGTAAATTATTTGCTTCTCTATAAGCTCCCGAAGCGATATTTTGTAACCATTGTTGGTTTTGTAAATACCAATCAATAGTTTGGTTAAGCCCTTCTTCAAAAGTTACACTAGGCATCCAACCTAATTCCGAGTTGATTTTAGAAGCATCAATAGCATAGCGCTTGTCATGCCCCGGGCGGTCTTTGACAAAAGTAATTAGTTTTTCGGAGGTTCCTGAGGGGCGGCTGAGTTTTTCGTCCATCAATTGGCAAAGTAGCTTTACCAAATCAATATTTTTCCACTCGTTAAAGCCTCCAATATTGTAGGTTTCACCATTTTTTCCTTGATGATATACTTTGTCAATTGCTATTGCATGATCTATGACATAAAGCCAATCTCGAGTGTAATTTCCGTCTCCATACACAGGAAGCGGTTTGTTTGCGATAATGTTATTTATAAAAAGCGGAATTAGCTTTTCAGGAAATTGATTTGGGCCATAATTGTTGGAGCAATTCGAAATCACATAAGGTAAGTAGTAAGTTTCTCCATAGGCTCTAACAAAGTGGTCTGAACTTGCTTTAGAAGCAGAGTAGGGGGAGTTCGGGCTATAAGGGCTAGTCTCTGTAAAGAAACCGTTTTGCCCTAAACTTCCGTAAACTTCATCGGTAGAAATGTGATAAAAACGTTTGTCTGTTAAATTGCCTTTCCAATGCTGTAAACAGCAATTCAGTAAGTTGACTGTCCCAATTACATTGGTCTTTACAAAAGCCAAAGGATCAGCAATAGACCTATCTACATGAGATTCTGCGGCCAAATGAATGATTCCCGAGAAATTGTGTTCAGAGAAAATCGTGTTTAGAAAAAAGCTATCCGTAATATCGCCTTTAAGAAAGGTATAATTCGGATAGCTTTCAATATCTTTTAGGTTTTCAATATTACCCGCATACGTAAGAGCATCAAGGTTATAGATGTGATAGTTCGGATATTTTGTTACAAATAATCGAACTACGTGCGAACCTATAAATCCTGCTCCACCTGTGATAAGTATCTTCATTTATTATTATTTCAAATTATACCAATACCATTTTACAGCTTCTCTTAGACCATCTCTCAACGAATATTGAGGATTGTAGCCTAATAAATTTTTCGCTTTATCGATACTAGCTAGTGAGTGAGGGATATCTCCCGTGCGGTTTGGCCCGTGAATTACTTCAATAGTAGCAATTTCAGGGTCATATTCCGAAAGGAATTCCTTTAGATATTTTACTAAATCATTTAATGTGGTTCGATCTCCAAAAGCCGTATTATAAACCGTATTAATAGCCTCCGGATTCGTAGTAGTCATGGCCAACTCATTCATTTGAATCACATTGTCGATATAAGTGAAATCTCTCGAATAGTTGCCGTCTCCGTTAATCACAGGACTCTGATGCTTCATAAACTGCATGACAAACTTCGGAATCACAGCAGCATAAGCTCCGTTTGGGTCTTGTTTTCTCCCGAAAACATTAAAGTATCGAAGTCCTATGGTTTCTATACCGTAAGTTTTGCTAAAGATATCCGCATAAAGCTCATTTACGTATTTAGTAATCGCATACGGAGAGAGCGGTTTCCCGATTTTATCCTCAACTTTAGGAAGACTTTCTGAATCTCCGTAGGTCGAAGAACT
Organism: uncultured Flavobacterium sp.; assembly: GCA_964476555.1. Taxonomy (GTDB): domain Bacteria; phylum Bacteroidota; class Bacteroidia; order Flavobacteriales; family Flavobacteriaceae; genus Flavobacterium. Next base: position 1,234 of record CAYZBA010000034.1, on the reverse strand, counting down.
AGCGGCATATATAAAGCGCTTCACTCCGGCGTCTCTAGAAGCTACCAACATATTTAAAAAGCCGGAAACATTGGTTTCATTGCTCGTAATAGGGTCATTAATAGAGCGAGGAACCGAACCCAAAGCCGCTTGATGCAGTACATATTCGATTCCTTGAACAGCGCTATGACAATCTTTCAAACTGCGGATATCTCCTTCAATCAGCTTAAATTTAGGATTAGCGATCAGATGCTCAACATTGTGAATATATCCAGTGGAAAAATTATCTAAACAAGTAACATCATGGCCTTTTTCCAAAAAATGTTCACATAAATTTGAGCCTATAAATCCTGCTCCTCCTGTTATTAATATTTTCACTTGTTTAGCCTTTAATGTTAGGGTTTTTTCTCTATTAACAAAGATAATATTTATATTTCAAAAGGAATGCGTTTTTGTATACTTCGTCCAAGGGTGACTTCGTCGGCATATTCCAATTCATCTCCCACAGAAATTCCTCTTGCAATAGTAGAAAAAACGAGATTATAGTCTTTTAATTGTTTGTAGATATAAAAGTTGGTTGTGTCTCCCTCCATGGTAGGGCTCAAAGCAAATATAATCTCCGAAATATTCTCTGATTTTACTCTTTCGATTAAAGAATTGATAGTTAATTGTCCGGGACCAACGCCATCTATAGGAGAAATCTTTCCTCCTAAAACGTGATAAACCCCTTTAAATTGGTCCGTATTTTCTATAGCCATAACATCTCTAATGTCTTCAACTACACAAATAATTTGGTGATTGCGGCTAGGATTAGAACATACTTCGCACAACTCGTTGTCTGAGATAGTATGGCATTTTTTACAATAATTGATTTTATGAGTGAGTTCCAGCAAAGCTTTAGCAAGAGTCTCAGTTTGCTCTTTAGGTTGTTTGAGTAAATGTAAGACTAATCTTAGAGCAGTTCTTTTCCCAATTCCGGGAAGCTGACTGATTTCTTGCACCGCTTTTTCTAATAGTTTAGAAGAGAATTCCATTTGGCAAATATAGTTTTTTTACACGAAATTTATGCTGACAATACAGGGAGTAAGAGCTTTTGTGATGAAAAAATAACGACAAAAACTTGTAACAAATTGCACGCCTACAATTAACCAATAGCCCGCCCCGAATGAAATAAACAAAAATCCCCCTCGATTTCTCGAGAGGGATTTTTTATATATCCTAAAGGTTGTTGACCTTAGTTTTTCACTACTTTGAA
>CAYZBA010000033.1:0-16321 GCA_964476555.1 uncultured Flavobacterium sp. | reverse complement strand
TTTTTATAGAATCACTTCGGAAACTATGTCTGTCTAGTATAAAGAAAGAACTGTGCCAAACTGTACAATATCCTGAAAGCAAGAACTTTCGATTCATATTTTATAGAGAAAATGTAGAATTCCACGTTGTATTGTAGAAAGAAACCACAGAGAAAAATAATCATCATTGTGTGTAAGAGTTTACCACAGAGAAACAAGCCTCGAAAAGCTCAACACAACAATGCTAAATTCAGTATATTTGCCCCAAAATCACCAAAATGGTTTCTGAACAGAATTTTATACCTGCCTCTTATGCTTTTTCTGTAGAATCAGGAAAAGTTTGTTGGGAAGCTCCGAGTAATATTGCCCTTGTAAAATACTGGGGAAAAAAAGATAATCAAATTCCGGCTAACCCTTCTGTAAGTTTTACGCTCTCTCAATGTAAAACCATTACAGAAATAAGCTTTTCTAAAAAAGAATACACAGACGATTTTTCGTTTGATTTTCTATTTGAAGGCAAGTCGAAAGAGGATTTTAAACCTAAAATTGAACAGTTTTTCAAACGTATAAAAAAATATCTTCCTTTTCTAGAGGCGTATCACTTTGTGATAAACAGTCAAAATACTTTTCCTCATAGTTCAGGTATCGCTTCATCGGCTTCGGCTATGGCAGCTCTTTCGTTGTGTTTGATGAGCATCGAAAGGCTTTTCACAGAAATCTCTGAGGATTTGTTCTACAGAAAAGCTTCCTTTTTAGCTCGATTGGGTTCCGGAAGTGCTTGCAGAAGTGTAAAAGGAAATCCGGTAGTTTGGGGGGCACATAAAGAGTTCAATGAAAGTTCAGATTTATACGGGGTAGAGCTTCCTGAAATACACGAAATATTCAAAAACTATCAAGATACCATCCTCTTGGTTGATATAGGAGCTAAAGAAGTCTCAAGTAGTATTGGTCATAATTTGATGCACAATCATCCGTATGCTACTCGTCGTTTTGAGCAAGCTCATGAGAATTTGTCAACCATGCTGTCTGTTTTCCAATCCGGAGATTTGAATAAATTTATAGAAATCACAGAAAGCGAAGCCCTTACTCTTCACAGCATGATGATGACTTCATCTCCGTATTTTATTTTGATGAAGCCTAATACTTTGCAGATTATCAATCATATTTGGGAATACCGCAAACGTACAGGAGTTCCTGTTTGCTTTACGTTGGATGCCGGCGCTAATGTTCATGTACTTTACCCTGAAAGTTACATAACTCAGGTGATGGAATTCATTCAAAATTCTCTTATAAAATTCTGTCACAACGGACAATTTATTGCAGATCAAACAGGAAATGGGGCTGTAAAAAAGCTTTGATTTATTCTACTTTTAAAACTACAGGAAGTAAAAATTCGGTTTTTACGGGAATTCCTTCTTTTTGAGCAGGTTCAACCTTCGGGAAATCTCGTAAACGAATTTGAATAATGCTATCTATTTTTTGCTTTCCATAAGAAATAGAATCCGTAAATATGGGTTCAAAAACCAAAGAAGCATCCGGATAGATGGTAACTTTCACATTTATGGTATCAATTTCCGGATAAAGGATAGAAAGCGTATCTGAAGCCAGTTTTTCTTGAACAGAGCGAGAGAGAAAATCAAAAAAACAATCTTTCTGTAATTGCTTATCCGACAGTGAATCACAAAACGAAATAGATGGATAGCGAGTAACCTCGGTCCAATCTATTTGTTGCAATCGCTCTTGCAATAAAGCTTCTTTGTCAGGAGCTTTCTTAAATTCACAAGAAGAGAAAAACAACAGTCCAAAAAGAAAAAAGACGGTTTTTTTCATTTTTCTCGTTCAAAAACGGTAATAAGATCAAAGATATTAAAAAAATCTACCTAGCAACTTATTTTTTCTCTAGCATCCTTTTAATCTCGTTGAGTTTCATTAGTGCCTCAACCGGAGTTAAAGTATTGATATCTAAACTGGTGATTTGTGATCTTATCTCTTCTAGCATAGGGTCATCAAGATTGAAAAACGACAATTGCATGTCGGTTTCTTTTTTAGAGGTATCCAATGATTCTGCTGAATGGTCTTTCTCTAACTTTTTAAGCAGTTTTTGAGCCTTTTGAACCACTGTTTGTGGCATTCCAGCCATCTTGGCCACGTGAATACCAAAACTGTGTGCAGAACCTCCTTCTTGTAGCTTTCTCAAGAACAAAACCGAATCTTTGGTCTCTTTTACAGAAACGTTGAAATTTTTGATTCGCTCATAAATTTCAGTCATTTCGTTGAGTTCGTGATAATGCGTAGCAAACAATGTTTTGGGTTTTGCCGGATGTTCGTGTAAATATTCAGCAATAGCCCAAGCAATGGAAACTCCATCATAAGTGCTGGTTCCTCTACCTATTTCGTCAAGCAAAACCAAACTTCTGTCCGAAATGTTATTCAGAATCGAAGCAGTTTCGTTCATTTCAACCATAAAAGTAGATTCACCCATCGAAATATTATCTGAAGCTCCCACCCGAGTAAAAATCTTATCCGTAAGTCCAATTTTTGCTCTATCAGCCGGCACAAAACATCCAATTTGAGCCAATAGTACAATCAAAGCGGTTTGCCTTAAAATAGCTGATTTACCCGACATATTTGGCCCTGTAATCATAATGATTTGTTGAGTATCTCTGTCTAAATACAAATCATTAGCAATATATGGCGTTCCGATAGGTAATCGCTTTTCGATAACTGGATGTCTTCCGGCTTTTATTTCTAAAACGAAATCTTCTGAGATTTCAGGTTTTGAGTAATTATTTTCGATTGCCAGTGCTGCAAATCCGGCCAAACAATCCAGTTGAGCAATCAGATTAGCATTGGTTTGAATTGGTCTGATATAGTTGGAAACCCATACGATAAGTTCTTCAAAAATTTGGTTTTCCAGCAGCTGTATTTTCTCTTCTGCTCCAAGAATTTTAGCTTCGTATTCTTTTAGTTCCTCAGTGATATAACGCTCTGCATTCACCAAAGTTTGTTTGCGAATCCACTCGGTCGGAACTTTGTCTTTATGAGTGTTTCGAACTTCGATGTAATATCCAAAAACGTTATTAAACGACACTTTGAGTGAAGGAATTCCCGTTTTTTCGGATTCTCTTTTCTCTAAATCTTCGAGGTATTCTTTTCCTGAAAAGGCAATACGACGAAGTTCGTCAAGTTCTGCATTTACTCCTGTCGCAATCGCATTTCCTTTGCTAATCGAAACCGGAGCATCATGATTAAGTGTCGCTTTTATCTTTTCTCTTACTGCTTCGCATTCGTCAAGCGCATTCCCGATTTTTTGAACCGAAGCATTTGTGCTTTGGCTAGCCAATTTCTTTATTGGAACAATGGCATCCAAAGACAACTGTAAACTCACTAATTCTTTTGGAGATATTTTTCCTGTTGCTGTTTTCGATAGCAAACGCTCTAAATCAGATATTTGCTTGATTTGCTGTCTAATTTCAGACAGAACCTCCGAACTATTTTTCAGATAATCAACCACCTCATGGCGGTCTTCAATCTGGTGCTTAGTCTTTAACGGAAGCGCCAGCCATCGTCTGAGAAGCCTTCCTCCCATCGGAGAAATGGTTTTATCTATGACATCTAGAAGTGTAACAGCATTATAATTAGGGCTAGAGTAAAGCTCTAAATTGCGGATTGTGAATCTATCCATCCACACATAAGCATCTTCTACAATTCGGTTGATGGATGAAATGTGTGAAACTCTACTGTGTTGTGTTTCGGACAAATAATAGAGAATCGCTCCAGAGGCAATAATTCCGTTTTGAAGGTCCTCGATTCCAAAACCTTTTAGAGAATTCGTTTTGAAATGTCCTGTAAGGCTTTCGTAAGCATAATCAGGCTTATAAACCCAATCATCCAAATAAAATGTATTGTAAGCTGTCCCAAAACTATCATTAAATTTGGCTTTGAAGTCTTTAGCTAAAAGCACTTCACTCGGATTGAAGTTTTGAAGTAGTTTATCGATATACTCTGTATTTCCTTCGGAAGTCAAAAACTCTCCAGTAGAAATATCGAGAAAAGCTATACCGATAGCGGTTTTACCAAAGTAAACCGACGCTAAAAAGTTATTGGTGTTTGCTTGAAGCACCTCATCATTTATCGCTACCCCCGGAGTTACCAATTCGGTCACACCACGTTTAACGATGGTTTTTGTCATTTTAGGGTCTTCTAGTTGATCGCAAATCGCCACTCGAAGTCCGGCTTTTACTAGTTTAGGTAAATACGTATTTAGCGAATGATACGGAAATCCGGCCAAAGCGGTTTCACTCTCACTTCCGTTTCCTCTTTTAGTAAGGGTAATACCTAGAATCTTAGCAGTTCTGACAGCATCTTCTCCGAAAGTTTCGTAAAAATCTCCTACTCTAAATAACAGACAAGCATCAGGATATTTCGCCTTGATGCTGTTATATTGCTTCATTAGAGGAGTTTCTTTGGTGGTTTTAGTGCTCAAGGTCAAAGAGTTTTTTAGAAATGCGAATGTAAGAATTTCAGACTAAAATTCAAACCACATCCTTCCTCAAAGACAATAAAAAAACCCGCTCAAAGAGCAGGTTTCAATTTTTTTTCTAAAGAAACTAATTATTGTGCAGCTTCTTCAGTAGCTTCAGTAGCTTCAGTAGCAGCTTCTTCAGTAGCTTCTACAGCTTCAGTGGCAGTTTCTTCAACAGCTTCAACAGCTTCAGTAGCAGTTTCTTCAACAGCTTCGATTGCATCCTCAGTAGTAGCTTCTGCTTCTTGGTTAGCATCTTTACAAGAAACTACAGTCATCATAGCGATTGCAGCCAAACTTAAAACAACTTTTTTCATCTTTTTTTGAAATTAAAGGTTAATTATTAATTCAGGGCAAAGATATAACTTTTTTCTTTGATATAAACAATTTATGAAAATTTTTTGTTCTTCTTAAATTCTGAACACCAAGAAGTTAAAACTTGACCTCACAGCAATTAGACCAAACAATGTGCCAAAACCTATTTCTTCTTTTTAGAATTTTTCGGGTATACGATTTTCATTTCATCGATAAGATGTTTTGCACCAGCATATTTGTCTACAATAAACAGTACATAGCGGATGTCCACCATGATGTTTCTACAGATTTCCGGGTCATAGTGGATGTCGCTCATAGTTCCTTCCCAAACTCTATCAAAGTTAAGCCCGATAAGATTTCCATAAGCATCAAGAGCCGGACTTCCTGAATTTCCTCCGGTAGTGTGATTTCTTGCGATAAAGTTTACAGGCATTTTACCATCTTTTCCGTAGATTCCATAATCTTTTTTATTGTAAAGTTCTATGAGTTTTTGTGGTACATCAAATTCATAGTCTCCAGGAATGTATTTTTCCATCACTCCTTCCAGATAAGTCACTGGTTCGTAATAAACCGCATCTCTAGGAGCATAGCCACCTACTTTTCCGTAGGTAATTCTCAACGTAGAGTTAGCATCCGGGAAGATTCTAGCATCCGGAAAAAGTTCAAGAATAGCCTTCATATACTGACGTTGCGTAGCATTAATTCTAGTGTCTAATTCTTCATATTGTGGAACAATATTGTCGAAGAAGTTGTCATAGGCTATCTTTACAAAAGCATAAACCTTGTCTTCATTCAGTTTTTGGATAACTTCACTTGCTGACCCTGATAAAAGTTCTTTAGCTCCTTCGTATGATGTCAATTTTGATTGCGAATAAATCTCACCGGCAATCGTCTTATAATCAAGATTTTTGAATTCATTAGGTAAATACTTATCCGGAGTTCTTGCAGCATAAACCGCCATTACTCTTTCAAAAACTTTTTGGTCAACCTCTGCATTAAAGTCTTTATAAAACCCTTCTAAGGAAGCAATTGTATTGTTTTTTCTATCATTAAAAGCTTGTTCTCCTCTAGATTTCATAACCTGCTCCAACTGGTTTAGACGGTAAGCAGTGGTGAGTAATTCCACATTTCGTAGAAATGATTCCACAAAAACCTCATATGATATCGCTAAATCTTCAATCAAATTATAATCTCTTTCGAAGTCTTTCAGCAAATGCCCGTACTCGTTTTGTTTTCCTTTTTTATTCATTCGAGTTATGAATTCTTTCTCGAAGTTACGTTTAATTTGCAAAGCGCCGCTTCTTTCCAAACCTTGTTTCTCACCTATCCATTTTTTCCAATAGTTAGCGATACGAGCATATTTGGATGCGTATTGAATTTTGATTGCTTTATCAGCTCTCATATATTCGTCCATTACTTTCAAGGCATTGTCTCTGATTTCGATTCGAGCCGGATTCAAATTATTAATAATTTGTTCTACAGCGAAAGAAGGCAAATACTCTGTAGTTCTTCCAGGGAAACCAAAAACCATTGTGAAATCACCTTCTTCAATTCCGCTCAAAGAAATTGGCAAATAATGTTTAGGAGTATACGGAACGTTGTCTTTTGAATACTCGGCAGGCTTATTGTCTTTATCTGCATAGATTCTGAACAAAGCAAAGTCTCCGGTATGTCTTGGCCAAACCCAATTATCTGTATCTGATCCAAATTTTCCGATAGACGAAGGAGGCGCCCCCACCAAACGGATGTCTTTGTAAACCTCGGTTACAAATAAAATATACTGATTTCCTTCAAAAAACGAACGAATACTGATGTTTTGATAGCTTTCTTTAGGGTATGAATTCGACAAAGCTGCGATGTTAGCCTCGATTTTTTTCTGTTGTTCTTCTTCAGACATAAAAGAAGTAATATCTTTTAAAATCGTTGAGGTTACATCTTCGATTTTTACGATAAAGGTAGCTGTAAGTCCTGGATTGGGGAGTTCTTCTTCCAAACTCATGGCCCAAAAACCATCTTCAAGGTAATCATGCTCTACGGTTGAGTGCGATTGAATTTGTCCATAACCACAATGGTGATTAGTAAGTAAAAGTCCTTTAGGAGAAATAATCTCAGATGTACAACCACCTCCAAAATGCACAATCGCATCTTTAAGGCTCGATTTATTGTGGTCATAAATGTCTTTTGCGGAAATCTTCATTCCGAGCTTCTTCATTTCTGCTTCGCGTTCCCCTTCAAGCAAAGATGGAAGCCACATTCCTCCTTGTTGGGCGAACACCGAAAACGAACAAAAAACAATAAGTAGTCGTAAGAATTTCATAGAGTAAATATTTAAATTTATATTGGCTTGTGAATTTAAATCTGGTGCAAGATAGTCTTTTTTTGCTTACCACTCATTGACCTTGTTGGCATCGAGTTTTACGAAAATGAAAATTAACAACGTATAAGCCCAGAGCCCCGAACCTCCGTAAGAAAAAAGCGGAAGCGGAATCCCAATGGTCGGAAAAATTCCGAGTGCCATCCCGATATTGGCAAAAAAGTGAATAAACAAAATACAAACTACTCCATATCCATAAATTCGACTAAATTTAGCTCGTTGCCTTTCGGCTAAAAAGAGTATTCGAAGCATAAGTCCCACAAAAATAGCAATAATGGCAACTGAACCTACAAACCCCCATTCTTCTGCTAATGTCGTAAAAATAAAATCGGTATGCTGTTCGGGCACAAAGCTCCCTTTAGTTTGAGTTCCTTCGAGGAAACCTTTTCCGAGAAGACCTCCTGAACCGATGGCAATTTTGGACTGGTTCAAGTTATATCCTGCCCCTCTTACATCGACTTCTTTACCAATTAATACATTAATTCGGTCTCGGTGGTGCGGCTGTAAAACATTCTCAAAAATGTAGCTCGAAGAATACACAAACAATGAAATCCCAACAAAAACAATGGCGCTTGCGATGATATTCCGATGAGCTTTTTTGGTTCGAAAATAGTGCCATGTCACTAACAGAAATACACCTCCAATAATATAAATCGAATCAACAATCAAGGCTAAAACAAAAAGTGCCAAAACCACAGCTCCGATAAGGATATAAATAAAAGGCAACCCTTCTCTATAAAGCGCAAAAATCAAAAACATAAATACTAAAGCACTACCCGGGTCATTCGGAAGAATGAGGAGCATTGGCAATCCAAGAATGGAAAGGGCTTTAATCTGAGTAGCAAAATCTTTTAGATTGATTTGAGGACTTTCGAGATATTTAGCCAAAGCCAAAACCGTAGCTACTTTGGCAAACTCAGAAGGTTGGATGCTGAAAGAACCTATTCCATACCAGTTGGTTTGCCCGTTTACGGTTTTTCCGAAAACAAACAATCCAGCCAAAGACAACAATGCTATTAGATAGAAAATCCCTGAAAACTTTTCGTATATCTTGGCGTCTAATGAGAGTAAAAAGATTATTAAAAAGAAACTCAATCCTATAAAGATGCCTTGCTTTCCATATTCCGCTGAAAAGTCAAATTCAGTCACTCCTTCTACAGGAGAAGAAGCAGAAAAAATGTTAAGCCAACCCATGAGTACGAGAGCTACATACATCAGTACGGTTAACCAGTCTATGTTGGATATGGTCGATTGGCTATTCATCTTAGTACCAGTTTTGATTGATTAAAAAAGGCTGTCCTGAATATGGTTTTTCGTATTCGTGTTGCAATCCTTTTTCATACATTCTGGTCTCTAAATCCTTTCGTGAAATTTCTCCTTTAAGATATTTTTCTATCATCAAGGTAGCAATAGGTCCGGCAAAACGAGCTCCCCAATATCCGTTTTCTACGAAAACAGCAACTACGATTTTTGGATCATCTTTCGGAGCAAATGCCAAGAAAATAGAGTGGTCTGTGAGCTGCACACGCTTTCCGTTAATTTTAGTATAGTTCTCGGCCGTACCTGTTTTTCCGCAGATTTCAATACCAGCCACCTGTAATCGAGATGCCGTTCCTGCAGTATATACGGAATGTAACCCTTCTATAACCGGCTCGAAATGTTTTGGATCAATCGTGGATTGATGTTTAGTTACGAACTTCTTGTCTACTTCTTCACCTTCAATTTGTTTAATGATATGAGGAGTATAATAGTATCCTCTGTTAGCCACAGTAGACATCATGGTTGCCAACTGAATAGGGGTAGTTTCTATTTCTCCTTGCCCAATAGCATTCGAAATAATGGTTGTAGGTCCCCAATTGAAGTTATAACGTCTGGCATAATACTCTCCGTCTGGGATTCTTCCCTTTTTACCTGTTGGCAAATCATATCCTAAGAAATCTCCTAACCCAAGACTTTTAGCATGCTTACTAAAAACGTCTACACCTTCTTTTGCTGATTTGTACTTGTTTATGGTTTTCATAAATACGTTAGCAAAATAGGTGTTACAGGAGTTTTTCATCCCTTCGTGAAGGCTAAAATTCCCTGCGTCATGACACTTCATAAATCGGTTTCCGTAAGAAAAGCCATGTCTACACACAAAAGTCGTTTGTGGGTCAATCACTCCTTCTTGTAACCCGACTAGTGCTGTTACTATTTTAAAAGTAGAACCCGGAACATATTGAGCCAACAGTCCTCTATCAAATAAAGGTCTGGAAATCGTATCTCTAAGAAGCATATTGTAGTTTTTAGAGCGCTCTCTACCCACCAAAAGAGCAGGATCATAGCTCGGAGCAGAAACCAAAGCCAAAATTTCTCCTGTCTTAGGGTCAAGGGCCACTATTCCTCCTCTTTTATTCACCATGAGTGACTCCCCGTACTCCTGAAGTGCAATATCAATAGTAAGTGTGATATCTTTTCCTCTTACGGCCAAGGTATCATACATTCCGTTCTTATAAGAGCCCAATTCTCGATTGAGCTTGTCCACTTGAACATATTTTACTCCTTTGGTTCCTCTCAAAACATGTTCATAGGCCAATTCTACTCCGTTTTTACCTTTCAAATCCCCACTTTTATAATAAGGGTCTTTGTCTATTTCGAATTGATTTACTTGGGCAATATCCCCAAAAACATTGGCCGCAGATTTGGTTTGATAGTCTCTTAAGAAACGTTTTTGGATATAAAACCCTTTAAATCTTCGCATTTGCTCTTGAAACGAAGCAAACTCTTTTTTGTTGAGTTGTGTAAGAAGGGGTGAAGGCAACCAACGGCTGTAGTTAATTGCCTTTTGAAGTTGTTCTTCGAAATATTCTTTGGTGATATCAAGAGCTTCACAAAAAGCCAAAGTGTCTAAATTTTTGATTTCTCTAGGCACAACCATAATGTCATAAGACGGTTGGTTCGCCACTAGAAGTTTGCCGTTACGGTCATAAATATAACCTCTTTCGGGAAATTCGTATTTTATTTTGATAGCATTGTTTTCTGCTTTCAGCTTATAAGATTCGTCTATGAGCTGAAGATAAAAAAGCCGTATAACAAGCAGTATAGCAGCTATTACAATTAAAAAAGGAAGGAGAATTTTTCTCATTTTTTTTGAGCCGAAAACAAATTGATAATCAGAAGGCTAAAGATAAGTGTTATAATTCCTGAAAACAAAACTTTTAACAAGGCTTTTCCTATTAGTGCCAAACTGAATGCTTCCAGCATAAACAAAACAAAATGATGTATCAGAACCGCAATCGAAACAAAAACAATTTGCTTAACCAAAGGTTCTTTACTAATTTTTATCGTTTGATATTCGTAACTCAATCCGAAGGCCACTTTAAATGCAAAAGGCCTTAGATATGCCAAGCATAAACAGGCCGCCGAATGAATTCCTCCGGAATCAGAGAACATATCCATCGTAAGCCCGAGTAAGAATCCAGCTATCAATAGGCCATATCGATTGGCATTAACTGGATATAAAATAAGGAAAACTATATAGATGTATGGGTTAAGATAGCCAAATAAATTAATGTTATTGAAAACAATAATCTGCAACAAAATCAGTGTTATAAACCGGATTATATTCTGAAAAAAGGCACTACTCATCTTGGACTGTCTTCTCTTCTAGGGTTTCTATTTCTTTTTTGTGCAGGTTATCTGTTACATAAACATAATTAAGGTTGGTCATATCGTTGAACAAGCGAATTTGCAGAGTTACATTGTTGGTTTTTTTATCCAAAAACATACTCTCTACTTGTCCGATTGGGATGTTTTCCGGAAAGGCCTTAGAGCTAAATCCGGTTACAACTGTATCGCCTTTCTTAAGATCAGTAAGCCTCGGAATATCCGTAAGTTGCATAAATCCGGTTGCTTTTCCGTTCCAAGAAAGTGTCCCGAAATGATTATTCTTCTTGATTTTGGCCACGGTCTGAAATTTCGTATTCAAAACACTGAGTACCGTAGCGTAATTATCAGATGTATACTCCACAAAACCTACGATTCCCTTGTCGTTAATCACACCCATATCAGGTTTAATTCCCTGTTTTTCACCCCCTTTTATGGTTATGTAATTTTGTTGAGAACGATACGAATTGCGAATGACTTTCGCCGGAATAACCTGAATAGTATGATCCGGGAAAGCAGCATTTTCATCAATCAAATGAGAGTTTTCTTCGTTTAAAAGCAGTTTTTTCAGTCTGAGGTTTTCCTCGTAAAGTGCTTCATTGTCTTTCTTTAAACGAAAGTAATCAGAAACCGATGACGTTTGTGAATATACCGTTCCTGATATCGCATTCGATGAATTAATAAACTTGCTTTTATGAAACGAATAGTGATTTACGGTTAGCCATAAAGAGCAGCCCAACAGCAGCAAAAACAGCAGCCCCAGCCCGTTTCTTATGATAAACCCTATAATTTGCTGCATTGTTTAAAAGCAATTTATTTGATAAGAATACTTTTAAAACGGTTCAAGTTTTTCAAGGCAATTCCTGTTCCTCTTACAACCGCTCTCAAAGGATCCTCAGCGATATAAACTGGCAAATCTGTTTTTTGTGAAATTCGTTTGTCTAGGCCTCTTAGCATAGAACCTCCTCCGGCAAGATAAATTCCGGTATTATAAATATCCGCAGCCAATTCCGGCGGGGTTTGCGAAAGTGTTTCAAGCACAGCATCTTCAATTCTTTGAATAGATTTATCTAATGCTTTGGCAATTTCACGGTAAGAGATTTCTACTTGTTTAGGTTTTCCTGTTAATAGGTCTCGACCTTGAACAGACATATCGTCCGGTGGAGTCTCTAAGTCATCTATAGCGGCTCCTACTTCGATTTTGATTTTTTCGGCAGTACTCTCACCCACATAAAGGTTATGTTGGCTTCTCATATAGTAGATAATATCGTTAGTGAAAACGTCTCCCGCAATTTTTACGGATTTGTCACACACGATACCTCCTAGAGCGATTACGGCAATTTCTGTAGTTCCACCTCCTATATCGACAATCATGTTACCTTTTGGTTGCATGATATCAATACCTATTCCAATAGAAGCAGCCATAGGCTCATGAATCAAGTAAACTTCTTTTCCATTTACTCTCTCACACGATTCTTTTACGGCTCTCATCTCTACTTCCGTAATTCCGGAAGGAATACAAACCACCATTCTAAGAGAAGGTGAATATATCTTCTTTTTAAGAGCAGGAATACTTTTTATGAAGAGGGAAATCATTTTCTCAGAAGCATCAAAGTCTGCAATTACTCCGTCTTTAAGCGGACGGATGGTCTTTATGTTTTCATGAGTTTTTCCCTGCATCAAATTGGCTTCTTTACCAACGGCAATAATTTTTCCTGAAACACGATCTCTCGCAACAATAGAAGGGCTGTCAATCACCACTTTATCGTTGTGTATTATCAACGTATTAGCCGTACCAAGGTCAATCGCAATATCCTCGGTCATAAAATCAAAAAATCCCATAAAACTATCTAAGGGTTAAAAATTTATATTTCTCTTATAACTTACAAAAGTACATAAAAAGATAGTCTCACAATGAAATTTACAAATAAAATTTCACTGCATGTAGAAAGGTGGTAAAAGCCTTCATAAACTCAATAATTTACAGGCACTTTTTTGTGAACGGCTAAAAAAGATATTTCGTATAAAAATACTCAAAAATATTTTGTCTTGACACAAAACTAAACCAAATATGCACAAAAAAACCCTCGAAACAGAAGTCCAAGGGCTGTTTTTTAAGTACTCGAGGCGGGAATTGAACCCGCACGGACATTTCTGTCCACAGGATTTTAAGTCCTGCGTGTCTACCAATTCCACCACTCGAGCTTATAGAAAAGGTATTTCCATTATATTGAGCGAAAAACGGGGCTCGAACCCGCGACCTCAACCTTGGCAAGGTTGCGCTCTACCAACTGAGCTATTTTCGCCTTTAGTTCGCTAATCGGATTGCAAAGGTAATACAAATCTGAAAATCTGCAATAGCTGAATACAAAATTTTTATTGCAAATCTAGAAAAACTGCAAATTCTCACTCAAATACACCAAATTCTCATTTCTAGATTTTTTACAAAATGTATCATGTACTTTTGTTTCAAAGTTTTACGATAACGAATACATTCCAAAAAATATTTTGTCCTGATATGGATGCTGCTACGCAATTCTGGCTTTGCTCAACTTCCGGAAATTGACAACTTGAAATCTGTTTTAGGACGACTCCAAAACGAAACAGAAAAGAATTATGTGCTCCTACCTTTATAAAACTCATAATGCAGAACGTTTTCTGAAAGCTCAAAAACATCAAGACAGCCTGAAAGACTCCAATTATAATTACGAATTAGCAGCTTTAATTTCAATTTATCTGAAACCCTGCGACAGATAGTATAACCATTTCATCCGAAACAAAAATTAAATTGATTGAATGGTATGACCTTTCAGGCAGACTAATCCGCATCAGTTTGATAATGATTTAGATACTATTCAAGACATATCTTCACAGCCGGAAGGCATATATACCGTGAAAATCCAAACCGAAAAAGGAATCTTATACCACAAAGTCATCAAAAAGTAAATGTATCTTAAAATAGCTGTAGTATTCTTTTTAAGTAAGTTGGTAAGGACGCCTCGATTGTCGAGGCGTCCTTTATTCTTATTTAGAAACAATAAAAATTACTTATTTGGAGTTAGATATATAGGATACCATGTTGGCATTTATAAATATGCTGTGTAATTTTGTGTGCTAAAAACATTTGCTAATCATTTTTATAATGGAATCTACACAAATTGATTTTATCCCTATACTAATGCAGATAGGTTTAGCTGCAGCTTTTGTGGGGGCTACTATACTTATTTCTAGCTTTTTAGGACCTAGAAGATCCTCAAAAAACAAAGATAAAAACTTCGAAAGTGGAATTGAATCCATAGGGAATGCGCGAACTCCTTTTAGCGTAAAATACTTTTTAGTGGCTATTTTGTTCGTGCTTTTTGATATCGAAGTAATTTTTATGTACCCTTGGGCAGTGAATTTTAGAGAATTGGGTACTGATGGTTTATGGAAAATGGGGATTTTCTTGTTTATAGTAGTGGTTGGTCTTCTGTATGAAATGAAGAGAAGAGCACTGGATTGGGAAGATTAGTTTAATTTTAAACAAAAAGAACGTGAGTAAATCAACTGAAATAAAAAAAGTAGAGGCTCCTCAAGGAATTGAAGGGCCTGGATTTTTTGCTACAAAACTAAGCCATGTAGTGGGGCTTGCTCGTGCAAATTCGCTTTGGCCTTTGCCTTTTGCAACATCATGTTGCGGTATCGAATATATGGCAACAATGGGGGCTACTTACGATTTAGGACGTTTTGGAGCAGAAAGAATGAGTTTTTCACCTCGTCAGGCTGATATGCTTCTAGTGATGGGAACAATTTCTAAAAAAATTGCACCTGTTTTAAGACAAGTATATGAGCAAATGGCTGAGCCAAAATGGGTAATTGCTGTAGGTGCTTGTGCTTCCTCAGGAGGAATTTTTGACACTTATTCCGTTTTACAAGGTATCGATAAAGTAATTCCTGTAGATGTCTACGTTCCGGGATGCCCTCCAAGACCGGAGCAAATTTTAGACGGAATTCTAAAACTACAAGAAATCGTGAAAAACGAAGACGTAAGACGTCGTAGTTCTGAAGAATATCAAAAATTATTAGCTTCTTATAAGATTGAATAATGGCATTAACAGCTGAACAAATAAAAGAAAGACTTGAGGGTAAATTCGGAGGTAGTGTGGTTAATTTCAGATTCGAAATGGACGGCATCCTCACTTTTGATGTGGCCGCTTCAAAGAATTTTGAAGTAATGAAGTTTTTGAAAGAAGATCCTGAGCTTCGATTCAACTTTTTGACCGACGTTTGCGGAGTACACTACCCTGATTTTCCGGAAGGAGAAAAGTTTGCTGTGGTTTACCACATGCACAACTGGGTTGACAACGTGAGAATACGCTTTAAATGCTTCTTAAACGGAACTAACCCGGAGATTGATTCGGTGGTAGATTTGTTTGTAGGAGCCAATTGGCAAGAAAGAGAAACTTATGACTTTTACGGGATCAAATTCAAAGGTCACCCTCAGCTGAAACGCATCTTGAATATGGACGAAATGGCGGTGTTCCCACTTCGAAAAGAATATCCAATGGAGGATATGAATAGAACCGATAAAGACGACCGTTTCTTCGGAAGAGTTAAATAATCACACACTTAAAGGGTTATTGTAATGAATAAAAATATAGAAATATCTGAAGATTTACTCGTAAGTCCAGAGATTCGATATAGTGAAAAAATCAAAAAATTCCAAAGAGAAGAGGGTGACGACAGAGAGTATTCTGTATTGAACTTAGGTCCTTCACACCCTGCGACACACGGAATTTTCCAAAACGTCCTTTTGATGGACGGAGAACGAGTTATCGAAGGAGAATCAACCGTAGGTTACATCCACCGTGCCTTTGAAAAAATTGCAGAAAACAGACCTTTCTATCAAATCAATACACTTACAGACCGTCTCAATTATTGTTCTGCACCTATTAACAATATGGGTTGGTGGATGACTGTTGAAAAAGCCCTAGGAATCGAAATCCCAAAACGCGTTCAATATATGAGAGTTATCGTGATGGAGCTGGCCAGAATTGCTGACCACATCATCTGTAACTCGGTTTTGGGTGTAGATACAGGAGCATTAACAGGATTCTTATATGTATTTCAATATAGAGAAAAGATTTACGAAATATACGAAGAAATCTGTGGTGCCCGTATGACTACTAACATGGGTCGTATTGGAGGTTTCGAAAGAGATTGGAGTGAAGCAGCTTGGAAGAAATTAGACCAATTCTTAGAAGAATTCCCTAAAGTTTGGGCTGAATTCGAAGGTATGCTCTCTCGTAACCGTATTTTTATGGATAGAACCGTAGGTGTTGGAGGAATTTCTGCACAAAGAGCTATGGAATACGGATTTACAGGACCAAACCTTAGAGCAGCAGGAATTGACTACGATGTGAGAATTGCCACTCCTTATTCCTCTTACGAAGATTTCGATTTCAAAGTTCCTGTTGGTAAAACCGGAGATTGTTATGACAGAT
>CAYZBA010000032.1:0-16569 GCA_964476555.1 uncultured Flavobacterium sp. | reverse complement strand
CGTGAGGTTTGTTGATAGCTACGATATTGTCGTCTTGATAAAGTATTTCCAGCATTCGTAAAGGAGTTCCAAAGGGTCGTAAAAGTATAAAAAAAAAAAGACCTCAAATTGAGGTCTTTTATTATAAGGGATTATTTTTCTGTTGCAAACCTTCTGGTTACTTCTTCCCAATTAATCACGTTGAAGAAAGCTTGGATGTAATCTGGCCTTCTGTTTTGATAGTTTAGGTAATAAGCGTGTTCCCAAACATCAAGACCAAGGATCGGAGTTCCTCCGCAACCTACCCCCGGCATAAGCGGATTATCTTGGTTTGGAGTAGCACAGATTTCTAATTTTCCTCCTTTGTGTACACAAAGCCAAGCCCATCCTGAACCGAATTGTGTAGCAGCAGCTTTCGCAAATTTTTCTTTAAACTCGTCAAAAGAACCGAAATCTCTTTCGATAGCAGCCATCAATTCCCCTTTTGGCTCTCCGCCTCCGTTCGGAGACATAACAGTCCAAAACAGATTGTGGTTATAGTAACCCCCCCCGTTATTTCTTACTGCTGCATTACTTTTATCAAGATTAATAAGGATATTTTCGATAGTTTTACCTTCCATATCTGTTCCTGCGATAGCATTGTTCAGATTGGTAGTATAAGCATTGTGATGTTTTGTATGATGGATTTCCATCGTTCTTGCATCAATATGAGGCTCTAAGGCATCATATGCATACGGTAATTGTGGTAATTCAAAAGCCATAATTCATCTATTTTGAGTTAATTTTTGATTCTTCAAAGTTACACAATTTATATGAAACGTTTGTTTACACGAAGTTAAAAAAAACCAATTTAAGGGATTTTAATTTTAATTCTGAAAGAATTACAGAGCTAATACACATATTTTCCGTAACTTTATGCAAAATCTAAAACTTGTGGGTTATGTCAAAAATCGAGTACAAATATGCATCAGCCTCTGTGGCTATAGAAAACCTCAGAAAAGAAGGATTCACAGTAGATTTCAACCTAGATGAGAATTGTCTTGTTTGTGGGTTAGACAAATACAACGTTGATGATTTCGAGATTGTTCAGGTGTATCGTTATGAAGGAGATTCTAACCCAAGTGATGAGGCTACTGTTTATGGCATTCGCTCAAAAGATGGTGTAAAAGGTATTTTAGTAACAGCTTACGGAATGTATACCGACAGCATGAGCACAGCATTGCTCAGAAAATTAGCTCTCAAAGACAAATAATTTAACTATTTTAGCCTTTGAGAGTTGAAGTTTTCAACTCTTTAGAAATCAACCTAAATTCCTATTCTCGTTGAAAAAAAACGCTTTTGAGATATACAATGCCTCGGCAGGATC
Source organism: uncultured Flavobacterium sp. (assembly GCA_964476555.1). GTDB lineage: Bacteria > Bacteroidota > Bacteroidia > Flavobacteriales > Flavobacteriaceae > Flavobacterium. The sequence goes on along the minus strand of CAYZBA010000032.1, from coordinate 15,224 downwards.
CGGGAAAACTTATACACTGGTAAAAGAATATCTGAAAATCATCTTGGCAGCCCAACGAGATGATGCCTATAAAAACATTTTGGCCATCACTTTCACTAACAAGGCTGTCGAAGAGATGAAGTCTCGTATTGTCTCTACTTTATCAGAATTCACTAAAGACAATCCGAGCGACAAAGTAGCCGGAATGCTGACTGACATAGCTGTTGAAATCAAAAAAAGTCCGATTGAAATTCGTGATAAATCAAAGCGGATTATTAAAAACATCATTCACAACTATGCTTCTTTTGATATATCCACTATCGATAAGTTCACCCATCGTGTCATTCGTTCGTTTGCTTTAGATTTAGATTTGCCTCTTTCGTTTGAAGTGTCATTAGACACAGAAAGTTTATTGTCTGAAGCGGTAGATGCTGTGATTGCTCAAGCCGGTGAAGACGAAAACTTGACTAAACTATTGGTTGATTTCACAACCGAAAAAGCAGATGAGGATAAATCGTGGAACATTACACGAGATTTCTTGGAAATCAGCTCCATGCTTACGAACGAAAACCACCGTTCGGAAGTTTCGGTTTTTAAAGACAAAACCATAGCTGAATTCCTAAAAATTAAACAACGTATTTATAAAATCTGCTCTGACTTAGAAAGCGAAATCACTTATACCGCCAAAGCTATTTTACAAGTAATATCCGATAAAGGAATTGAACATACTTCTTTTACCAAAAGTTATGTTCCTAATTTATTTGTGAAAATTTCTCAAGGAAAATTCGAAATCAACGTCACTCATTACAAACGATTAGAAAATCCTGAGGAGCGTTATGCCAAATCCGTACCTCAAAGCCAAAAAGACTTGATAGACGAAATTGCTTTGGACGTTTTGGAGGCTCTCAAAAGAATTAATGCTCAAACCGGAAAGCTGTTCTTTTATAAAGCTTTCTTGAAAAATTTGACTCCGCTCTCCGTTTTGAATACCATAAATCAAGAGCTTTTGCGTTTGCAACAAGATCAAAACATGCTCTCTATTTCGGAGTTCAACAACATCATTCACAACGAAATTCAGAATCAGCCTGCTCCGTTTATCTACGAAAAACTCGGAGATCGATATACTCATTTTTTCATTGACGAGTTTCAGGATACCTCACAAATGCAGTGGGAAAATCTGATTCCACTTATCGAAAATTCCCTTTCCGGGCAAAATGATTACGGTGAGCCGGGTTCACTAATGATTGTGGGGGACCCGAAACAGTCGATTTATCGCTGGAGGGGCGGGAAAGCAGAGCAATTCATCCGACTTTCTGAGAAAGATATTCCGTTTAAAAATACAGATGTTGAAGTTTATAATCTGGAAACGAATTACAGAAGCTATTCCGAAATCATTGAGTTCAACAACGAGTTGTTTAAGTTTTTAGCCCATGAGTTTACAGACGAAAGTTATAAAAACCTTTATGAGCATAGTTCTCAAAAAACAAATGCGAAACAAGGGGGTTACGTAAACCTTTCGTTTTTAGATGTAAAAAATCCTATGGTTGATGACGAAACCACAGACGAACGGTATCTGAAAAAAATCGTAGCAACAATTCAAAAGGTGGTTGCCGATGGTTTTTCGTACAGAGAAATAGTGATTTTGGTCAGAAAGAAAAATAAAGGAATACTCGTTGCTAACTATCTTACGGAAAACAACATCCCGATTATTTCATCGGAAACGCTTTTGATTGCCAATTCTGATGACGTGATTTTCCTGGTTAACCTTTTGGAATACCTAAAAAACAAGCGAAACAACCAAGCTAAGGCAGGATTCTTGTATTATCTCGGAACGCATTTAGAGCTTGCTATTCCGATGCATGATTTCTTGAAACAAGGCGTAAATACTTCGGATGAAAAAGCTTTCGAAAATTGGTTGAGCTTGTTTGGATTTGATTTTTCTTTTGAAGAAATCAGACGAAAATCGTTGTATGAAGCAGTTGAAATCATTATTTCTACTTTCGTAAAAGAAAAAAGTAATATTTATGTTCAGACCTTTTTGGATATCGTATTAGAACAAAACCTAAAAAAACAGGCTACTATCGATGATTTTCTGAATTATTGGAAAGAAAATTGCGGAAAGTTGAGCATCCCATCACCAGACGGGAATGCCATTCAAATCATGACCATTCACAAATCAAAAGGTTTGGAATTTCCTGTTGTAATTTTGCCTTTTGCTGACGAAAATTATTCTCACGGACCTAAAGACAAGCTTTGGGTGGAAAACGATTTTGAAGAAATCGAACTTCCGAAAGTGCTTGTCGATAACGGTCAAACCGTTGAAAAATATTCGAAGAACGCCTCAAAAATTTATAATCAAAAAACACAAGAAGAACTTCTCGACAACATTAACATTCTTTACGTTGCGCTCACTCGAGCTGAAGAACAGCTTTATATCCTTTCGAAAATGGATTTGAATAAAAACAATCAACCGAAAGGCAATACTATGGCGTCGTTTTTCATTCGCTACTTAATAAGTAAAAATGTGTTTTTGCCTGAAAAACACAGTTACGAATTCGGAAATAGCTCTCGAGTTTCTACTATTAAGAAAGAAGTACAAAACCGTAGTATTATTAAAATAACAGCTGAGAATTTTGATGCTAAAAACATAAAAATTGCCACTCGCGAAGCCTTAATGTGGAACGACAAAACGAGAGAATCTATCGAATTCGGGAATACTGTTCACGAAGTTTTGTCTCTCATCACTTCTCAAAAAGATATCGAAAAAGCGATTCAAACAGCTGTCGAAAACGGATTGATAACTCTTGAACAAAAAGAAGATATTCAGAATACGATCACGAATATTGTCTTCCATCCGGAGCTGACAGATTTTTTTAACCCGGAATACAAAATCTTTAATGAGCGAACTTTGATTTGTCAAAATGCTACTTTAAAACCGGATAAAGTGGTGCTGAAACCTAACCATCAAGCATTATTATTAGACTACAAAACAGGTAAAAAAGAAGAGAAATACAAACTTCAACTCCAGAACTATGCGAATGTCTTACATGACATGGGATTTGTTGTAACTCAAAAGACTTTGGTGTATATTGGCAAAGAAATTGAACTTATGAATGTATAAAAACAAAAAGCCTCAACTTTCGTTGAGGCTTTTTGTTTGTGCGGGCGAAAGGACTCGAACCTTCACACCGTGAGGCACCAGATCCTAAGTCTGGCGTGTCTACCAATTTCACCACGCCCGCTGCAATTGGATTTTGTATCAAAATGAGGTTGCAAATATACGCATATTTCGGAAATTCCAAACAAAAAAATAAAAAAATATACTGTTTGAAATATTTAACATCATTTTGCGTTTATATCCGTATCTTTGGCACATAATTTTATTATTAATAATCACTATTTTAAATGCAAATTACTCCCACATTTTCCCGACAAGATCCTATGAAGTTTTTTAGAACTTTAAACACTCGGGTAAACAATTATTTTAAAGAAAACAATATTAAAAAAACAGGAAACTGGAAGTTGCACTTGAAGGCTTTCATCATGTTTGCTCTTTACTTGGGCCCTTATTTCTTGATATTATCGCTTGACATTCCTGCTTGGACACAACTTTTAATGACCATCATTATGGGTGTCGGAATGGCAGGTATCGGAATGAACGTAATGCACGATGGAAATCACGGTTCTTATTCATCTAAAAGCTGGGTGAATAAATTCATGGGTTCCAGCATCTATATTTTGGCAGGAAACGTTTATAACTGGCAAGTTCAACACAACGTGTTGCACCACACTTATACCAACATTCACGGGCACGACGAAGATTTGGATGCCGGAAAAATCATCCGTTTTACGAAAGAGGCAAAATGGAGACGCTTCCATAAATTCCAACATTACTATTCTGTGTTTTTATACGGATTACTAACGTTCAACTGGGCTATCACAACAGATTTCTTACAGATGAAACGCTATCTGAAAAGACAATTGTCTTACGGAGAGTTCAAAAGCCCGGTAATTCAATGGACAGTTCTTGTGATTACAAAAATCATCTATTTCTCTATTTGGTTAGTCATCCCGATGCTACTAGGAATCGTATGGTGGAAAGTACTCCTAGGTTTTTTTGTAATGCACTACACCGCTGGATTAATTCTCAGTGTTGTATTCCAATTAGCTCACGTTGTTCCGGCCACTGAAAATCCTGTTCCGAACGAAAACGGTGAAATCGAAAACACTTGGGCTATTCACCAACTTTATACAACAGCTAACTTTGCTCCGAAAAACAAGCTTGTAAACTGGTTTACAGGTGGCTTAAATCACCAAATTGAGCATCACATTTTCCCGAATATCAGTCACGTTCACTATGGAAAAATAGCGGAAATCGTAAAACAAACAGCAAAAGAATGCAACTTACCTTATTACGAGTTCCAAACCACTAGAGAGGCTATTGCGGCTCACTTCAAACACTTAAAAGAACTAGGACAAAAACCGGTAATCGCATAATTTTATGAACCATTTGTTATCAGATAGAATTAACAATCTCTCTGTTTCGCAGACTTTGGCTATGGCTGCTAAAGTAAGAGAACTGAAAGCCCAAGGAAAAGACGTTATCAGTCTTAGTTTAGGGGAACCTGATTTCAACACCCCTGATTTTGTAAAAGAAGCAGCTATAAAAGCCATTAACGAAAATTATAGCACTTATCCACCTGTAGATGGATATGCAGAACTCCGCGAAGCGATTTCTAAAAAATTCAAAAGAGATAACAACCTCGATTATAAAGCCTCGCAGATTGTTGTTTCTACGGGGGCTAAACAATCGTTATTCAACACGGCACAAGTACTTTTGAACCCTGGAGATGAGTGTATTTTACCGGCTCCGTATTGGGTAAGCTATGTTGAAATCGTCAAAATGGCAGAGGGTGTTCCTGTAATTGTACCTACTTCGGTAGAATCGGATTTTAAAATTACTCCGAAACAATTAGAAGAAGCCATTACTCCGAAAACCAAAATGATTATGTTCAGCTCTCCTTGTAATCCGAGTGGTTCGGTTTACAACCGTGAAGAACTTACGGCTTTGGCTGAAATATTGAAAAAACACCCAAATATTTTTGTCGTATCAGACGAAATCTACGAACACATCAACTTTACGGGCAATTTCTGTTCTATGGCCTCTGTTGACGGTATGTATGACAGAACTATCACCGTAAACGGAGTATCTAAAGCATTTGCGATGACCGGATGGAGAATCGGATATATCGGAGCTCCGGAATTTATTGCTAAAGCTTGTACGAAAATGCAAGGGCAAATCACTAGTGGAGCAAATTCCATAGCGCAACAAGCTACTATTGCTGCTGTTTTGGCTAACCCGAAAGACATTCGCTATATGGTAGAAAAATTCCACAAGAGAAGAGATTTAGTAATTGGTCTTTTACAAGACATCCCGAATGTAAAAACCAACGTTCCAGAAGGAGCTTTCTATGCTTTCCCTGATGTTTCTTGGTATTTCGGAAAAACACTGAAAGGAAAACAAATCAAAGACAGCGAAGATTTAGCGATGTATTTGCTAGAAGAAGCTCACGTAGCTGTGGTTACGGGAGAAGCTTTCGGAAATGCAAATTGTATTCGCCTTTCGTATGCAACTAGCGAGGAAGTCCTAACAGAAGCATTGAAACGCATTAAAGAAGCGTTGACAGCATAAAAATCAATTGGAAAAAACTTCTTTTAAAACTTCCAACGACTTCGGTCTGCGGAAGTTTTCTATATGTATGGAGTAGTAATCCATCAGAATATCCAATAGGTGTCTTCTTTGAGAGTGCGTAAAAGTCTTTTCGGGCATATGAATTTTTTTGCTCAACAACACTTTGAACCAGTCTGATTCTTGTTTAGAAAGACAACTATTCGACTCTAACGGTACAAAAACACCTTCTATCATTTCAAAAAAGTCTTCTTTGGAAGCACTTGGATAAAACCCTAAGAATTTGGTCATTTCGAGCAAAAGCACCAAATGGAAGTCTGCAATATCATCGTTTTGGTCAAGCCAAAGCAAAGCGGTTTCCAAGAACAGAAACAAGTCTTCGTTTTTGGTTTCTTCTTTTATGGCAGCATTAAAAACCTCCGATAAAAACATCACCATAGTGCTTTTGGCAATATCGTGAGCAATAGATTGATAAACATGAGGTTTTATATTCGAAAAGTAAGAAAGTGTATTTCGGTTTTTCGGTTTGAATTCTATCTCCAACAAGGTCAAAGGCTGAAAATAGGCTGCTTTTTTGACCGACTTCCCGGAACTCGAAAAAGCATCTCGCACGAAAAACGAAACCAAACCGTCTGATAACGTAAAGCACTTTACGACTAAAGACTTGTCTTGATATTTTACGGTATTTATGACAAGAGCTTTGGTTTTCATTCTGCAACAGAATAAAGAACATTCTACTTAATGAGACTCTCCCTAACTTTTTTAAACAGATTAGATGAGTATACGAACTCAACGACAGCTTCGTTGTCTGTAGTTAAAATTTCTTCTTTATTTCCTTTCCATGCTAATACTCCTTCTTTTAAGAAAACCACATTTTCTCCTATTTCCAAAACGGAGTTCATGTCGTGAGTATTGATAACGGTCGTCATGTTATACTCTTTTGTAATCTCCTGAATCAGATTATCGATTACGATAGCGGTTTTAGGGTCAAGACCGGAATTGGGTTCGTCACAGAACAAATATTTAGGGTTGTTTACGATAGCTCTGGCAATGGCTACCCTTTTTTGCATCCCTCCAGAGATTTCAGAAGGTTTTTTCTTGTTGGCATCAACGATATTTACACGTTCTAGAACCGAATTTACACGTTCTTTGATTTGTCTACTTGTTTTTTTAGTAAACATCTTTAAAGGAAATCCAACGTTTTCTTCTACCGTCATAGAGTCAAACAAAGCACTTCCTTGAAAAACCATTCCGATTTCGGTTCTGAGCTCTCTTCGTTCGTCTTTAGATAAATCCGAAAGAATTCTTCCGTCAAACGAAATGATTCCGCTATCGGGAGTGTGAATACCCAACAGAGATTTAAGCAATACGGTTTTTCCCGATCCACTTTGACCAATAATAAGATTGGTTTTTCCGGTTTCAAAAACAGCCGAAATTCCTTTTAAAACTTCTGTTCCGTTAAATGATTTTTTTACGTCTTTGATTTCTATCATTGGTTCAAAAGTAAATGGGTTACTATATAATCGACTAAAATCACCACCACACTTGTCCAAACAAATGCTGTCGTACTTGCTTTACCTACTTCGAGAGCTCCTCCTTTCATATAATAACCGTGATAAGACGGAATCGTAGCCAAAATCATCGCAAAAATAAAAGTCTTTATAAAGGCATACACTACGTGAAACGGAATGAAGGAATCTTGAAGTCCGTAAATGAATTCATCAGATGAGGTATAACCTCCATATACTCCGGCTAAAAACCCTCCAAAAATCCCTAAGAACATTCCTAAAGCAATCACAAAAGGATATAAAAGCATGGCTACTATCTTTGGGAAAACCAAATAATTGAGGGAATTCACTCCCATTACCTCCAACGCATCTATTTGCTCAGTCACTCTCATGGTTCCTATACTTGAAGTAATAAACGACCCTACCTTTCCTGCCATAATAATTGACACAAAAGTCGGGGCAAATTCCAAAATTACCGATTGTCTGGTAGCGAAACCTATTAAAAACTTAGGAATAAGCGGATTGGTAAGGTTCAATGCCATTTGAATAGCCACAACCCCACCCACAAAAAACGAAATAAACATCGTAATGCCGAGTGAACCAATGATTAAATCATCGATTTCCTTCAGAATGAGCTGCCTCATTACCGAAGGTTTAGTAGGTTTCACAAAAACCTCTTTCAACATCAAGAAATATCTCCCAATGTGAGTAAGGGTTCTTGAAATTACATCAAATGAAAATGTTTTTGTCATATACTTATTAAAGGTTTGCTTGAGTTAGGAATTTTTGATCACAAACCTTATAAATCAAACCCTATATCTTTTCTGTAATACATATTGTCAAAATGTATCTTTCCTATATTTTGATAAGAAGTTATTAAGGCTTCTCTAAAATCGTTACCGAAAGAAGTGAATGCCAACACTCGACCTCCGTTGGTAACAATTTTATCATTATCAAATTTTGTTCCTGCATGAAAGACAATCGAATCTTGTATGTTCTCAAGACCAAAAATTTCTTTTCCTTTTTCGTAATCTTCTGGATATCCACCCGACACAACCATTACTGTGGTAGCACTTCGTGGGTCAACTTCTAGTTCTAGCTTATCCAAATTTTGTTCTTTCAAAGCAAGGAAAAGTTCTACTAAATCCGTTTTCAACCGTGGAATTACGACCTCAGTTTCAGGGTCACCCATTCTCACATTGTACTCAATTACATAAGGTTCGTCTTTTACTTTGATAAGCCCGATAAAGATAAATCCTTTGTAATCGATATTTTCGTTTTGAAGTCCTTGAATAGTTGGTTTTACGATTTTGTCTTCGATTTTCTTCATCAAAACTTCATCCGCAAACGGAACCGGTGACACAGCTCCCATACCACCAGTGTTTAATCCGGTGTCGCCCTCTCCGATTCGTTTGTAATCTTTGGCGGTAGGGAGAATTTTATAGTTTTTACCATCCGTAAGTACAAAACAACTCAATTCAATTCCGTCGAGGAACTCTTCGATTACCACCTTAGCACTTGCTCCTCCGAACTTTTGGTTGAGCAACATTTCTGATAGTTCTGCTTTGGCCTGTTCTAAATCGTTAATAATTAAAACTCCTTTTCCGGCTGCCAATCCGTCTGCCTTGAGCACATAAGGAGGTTCCAAAGTTTCTAAAAAAGCCTTACCTGCTTCGATATTGTCTTTCATAAAGCTCTCGTATCTTGCAGTCGGAATATTGTTTTTTACTAAGAATTTCTTAGCAAATTCTTTACTTCCTTCTAGAGTAGCTCCCAATTTCGATGGCCCGACAACTTGGATAGAAGCAAGTGAGGTATCGTTTTTAAAATAGTCGTAGATTCCGTTTACTAGTGGGTCTTCCGGGCCCACAACAACCATTTCTACTTTATTCTTTTGACAAAAATCCTTAACGGCATCAAAGTCATTCGGATTTATGTTTACGTTTTGGGCTAAACCTTGTGTTCCGGCATTTCCGGGAGCAATAAAAAGGCGAGAGCAATGCTTACTCTGAACTATTTTGTGAGCAAGAGCATGTTCTCTTCCTCCTGAACCTAAAAGTAAAATTGTCATTTTGTGTGGCTTTTTTTCGAGAAGTCAAAAGTACGCTTTTTATTTTTCTGAGCCAAAGACGTTGCAATTTATCAGAAACAAATTCGTTTATTTGTATATACAAGTTTGTTTTTGTAATTTTACCTCCAAAAAAATTATAAATTCTTTTTGTTTTGAAACCAAATATTCCTGTTTCTAAGAAAGTTATTCTCAACGTAATGTATGCCCAAAACATCATTGCGGATAAACTTATGGAGACCCTTAAGCCTTATGACATCTCGATAGAACAATTCAATGTTTTACGGATCTTGAGAGGTCAAAAAGGGAGGCCTGCCAACATGGGATTTATACAAGAACAAATGATTGCTAAGACCAGCAATACGACTCGTTTGGTAGACAAACTGCTTTTCAAAGGGTTGGTAGACAGACAAGTGTGCCCACAAAACCGAAGAAAAATGGAAGTTACTATTACTGAAAAAGGTCTCCAACTCTTAGAAATTGTAGATACTTTGGTAGAAGAGGCAGAAGAGAAAATAACAGCTGCATTCAGCCAAGAAGAAAAAGAACAACTCTATTCTTTGTTAGAGAAATTTAAAACCCCAAACATATGAGAATGATTAAATCTATCGCCATCCTGCTATTTACAGGATTTGCTATGTCGCTATCGGCTCAAACTAAAACTGTTGACATAGAAAAAAGTACATTAACTTGGAAAGGACACAAAGTAGTGGGTTCACACGAGGGAACTATCAACCTGAAAGAGGGGAAATTGATTTTCGAAAAAGACAAACTCAAAGGCGGAAGTTTCACTGTTGATATGACTACCATTTCAAGTACGGATATGTCCGGAAAAGGAAAAGAGCGTCTTGACGGGCACCTTAAAAGTCAAGATTTTTTTGATGTAGAAAACCACCCTGAAAGCACTTTAGTTTTCAAAAAAATAAAAGAAACTTCAAAAGGAGTTTATTCGATTGAGGCAGACCTTACGATAAAAGGCATCAAAAAATCAATTACTTTCACTATGGAAGTAAAAGGCAATACGGCTACGGCTGCTGTTAAGATAGACAGAACACAGTATGACATTAAATACCGTTCTGCCAGCATTTTCCCTGACCTAGCAGACAAAGCCATCAAAGACGAATTTGACATCAATGCATCGCTAGTGTTCTAAATAAAAAAGCCTCTTTTCAGAGGCTTTTTTATTACTTTATAAATTCTACTTTTTGTGCTTCTTCAATATTAACACTATCAAAGAATCCTTGGTCGCTCATCCATTCGTCTGAGAAGATTTTACTCATGTAACGAGAGCCGTGATCAGGAAAAACAGCTACCACTACACTATCTTCGTCAAACTCTCCTTGCTCAGCGAATTGTTTAATTGCTTGGAATGCTGCTCCACTAGTATATCCTACAAACAGACCTTCAGTTTTAGCGATTTCACGAGCCGTATGAGCACTCTCTTCGTCTGTTACTTTCATGAATTCGTCTATCACATCAAAATCTGTCGCTGTTGGAATGAGGTTTTTACCTAATCCTTCTATTCTGTATGGGTAGATTTCGTTTTCGTCAAATTCTTTGGTTTCGTGGTATTTTTTCAATACGGAGCCATAAGCGTCTACTCCTAGAATTCTAATATTTGGATTTTGTTCTTTCAAGTAACGAGCAATACCTGAGATGGTTCCTCCTGTTCCGCTACAAGCCACAAGGTGAGTGATTTTTCCTTCGGTTTGTTTCCAAATTTCAGGACCTGTAGTTTGGTAGTGTGCATCAATATTTAACTCGTTAAAGTATTGATTAATATATACGGAACCTTTTATTTCTTCGTGAAGTCTTTTAGCTACGTTGTAATACGAGCGAGGGTCATCAGCCGAAACATGAGCAGGGCAAACATATACTTTAGCTCCCATACTTCTAAGCATATCTATTTTATCCTTAGAAGATTTATTTGACACTGCTAATATACACTCATATCCTTTGATGATACTCACCATTGCTATACTGAAACCTGTGTTTCCTGATGTAGTTTCAATAATCGTATCACCTGGTTTCAGAATTCCTTTTTTCTCAGCATCTTCTATGATGTGTAAAGCAATTCTATCTTTAGTGGAGTGTCCTGGGTTAAAAGCTTCTACTTTTGCGTAAAAAGTTCCTTTGAGCCCTTGAGAAATTTTATTTAGTCTGATAAGAGGTGTGTCGCCTATAAGCTCTAACACATTGTTATATACGTTTTGTTTTTTTTTCATACCCATCATGATATTTTGCAAATTTTCCTGCACGAAAAACTTGCCAAACGAGGTTACAAATGTAAAATTATTTTTTTAAAAATCTAAAAATCGGTGCTATTTAATATTGTTCTTAAAGTTTCGCAAAGCTAGGCTTGTAGTCTTTTTTCAAGAACAAGTCGACTTGGTCATAGCTAATTACAAATGTTTGATATCCATCTGCGTACGAAGATATTTCGTATACATTATAATGAAATAAAAGCCCTTCATCTGTGAAAAAAATGTTCTCCGGAAGGTGGAAAGTGTCGTCTTCAAACATAAATCCTGTGGCATTGATAGATTGGTTCTCTCCTATCTGAAAATACTTGCGAAATTGTTCTTCTACGTATCTTTCCAGTTTAGCCAAATCCATAAACAAGTCTTGATGAGTCAAGCTTTTCCCGTTTCTGATATCAAACAACAAAGACTTCATCCCAAAATACCCATGAGCCCCTCCTGTAAAGATGTAATATTCTATTTTAATGTTCAGAAGGTTTTCGGTCTGAAAGATAATCTTTCCTTTCACATTAGCCTCCCAGCCTATAGACTCGGGAAAGTCTTTTTGAACTTCATTATAAGAAGCAATAAAAGAGTCTGCCAACTCTTCGTACGAAGAAAAACGACGTTCTCCTTCTCCAAAGTTAATGACAGATTCTATAAAATTGTAAATAGATGTATTTATGCTGTCTGCAACAACAGTTCCAGTAAGGGCGGAAGGAATACTGATATTGACTTTAGCCTGTTCGTTTCCTTCATTTAGTTCTGAAGTTCTCTCGTAGTTTACGTTAGAAAACTCTAACGGCTGCTCTTTTGTACAACTCACAAAAAACAGTCCTACCGCAATTAAAAGCAAACTACTTTTCATTGTATAATATTTTCTGATACAAAGGTAATTCATTATTGCTGAACTCAATCAAACTATTTTAACATCTATGCGAATTTTGAATTATTTAGAACTTTTCTACCTTGGATAGTGGAAACCTTCTACAATTTTCTATACCTGTGAATTAAATCTAGTCCTTTCTCAAGGTTAATCCTCCAAATAGTTTTAACTTTGCTGTCAGTCAAAACCTCAAACAAAAAGATATGTACGGAAAAATTAAACAACATCTTCAAAACGAATTAAAAAGCATTGAAGAAAACGGACTTTTTAAAAGAGAAAGGATTATTACTTCACCACAAGGAGCCGAAATAACAGTAAATGGAAAAACAGTACTGAATTTTTGTGCTAACAATTATTTAGGCCTTTCATCTCACCCCGAGGTAATTCAAGCTGCTAAAGACGCTCTTGACTCTCATGGCTTTGGTATGTCATCAGTGCGTTTTATTTGTGGGACACAAGACATCCACAAAACACTGGAACAAAAAGTAGCAGAATTCTACGGAACCGAAGATACAATTTTGTATGCTGCAGCTTTTGATGCTAACGGAGGAGTTTTTGAACCTCTTTTCTCTGAAGAAGATGCAATCATTTCAGACAGTTTGAATCATGCTTCAATTATTGACGGAGTTCGTTTGTGTAAAGCTGCCCGTTATCGTTACGAAAATAACAATATGGCTGATTTAGAAGAGCAACTTAAAAAAGCCAACGCAGAAAACAGACGTTTTAAAATCATCGTAACCGATGGGGTTTTCTCTATGGACGGTTTAGTTGCCCCACTTGACAAAATCTGTGATTTAGCAGATAAATATGATGCTCTGGTTATGGTGGACGAATGCCATGCTGCAGGATTTATCGGCGCTACCGGAAAAGGAACTCTCGAGGCTAAAGGGGTAATGGGAAGAGTTGATATCATCACAGGTACTTTTGGAAAAGCCTTAGGTGGAGCAATGGGAGGTTATACAACTGGTAAAAAAGAAATTATCGAAATTTTAAGACAACGATCTCGCCCTTACTTGTTCTCGAACTCATTAGCACCTTCTATTGTTGGAGCCTCTATCAAAGTATTCGAATTGCTTCAAAAAGATACTTCACTTCGCGATAAACTAGAGTGGAACACAAACTATTTCAAAGACGGAATGAAAAAAGCGGGATTCGACATTATTGATGGAGATTCTGCGATTGTTCCGGTTATGTTGTATGATGCTAAACTTTCACAGGTTATGGCAGACGAATTGTTAAAAGAAGGTATTTATGTAATTGGATTTTTCTACCCTGTTGTCCCTAAAGATAAAGCACGGATTCGTGTTCAACTATCTGCGGCACACTCGAAAGAGCACTTAGATAAAGCGATAGCAGCATTTACTACTGTTGGAAAAAAATTAGGTGTGATATAATTTATGTTAATTTTTTTGTTAACCTATTTTGTGGCACTACCTTTGCAATGTTAAATTCAAAAAAACTACGAGTATGAAACAACTAAACAAAATTTTTGCAGTTATGTTGGTGTCTCTGGCTATGAATTCATACGCTCAGGACGAAAACAACAAATGGGCAGTTAGCTTTGGTATCAATGCGGTAGATACCCGAGTAGGAGCTCAAGAGCCTTTTGCGGACAGATTTGGTGAATTCTTTAATGTAAAAGACCACTGGAACTATATTCCGGCTCCGACTTATGTATCTGTGGATAAGTACATCGGTAATGGCTTCTCTTTCGGAGTAACCGGATCTCTTAACAGAATTACAAAATATGTTGAACATGTAAGTACTGATTATCAAGTTACAAACCCTGGAGATTTAGAATACTACGGTATAGATGCTGCTGTGAAGTATTCATTCCAAAACCTAATTGGTTCTAAATGGTTTGATCCTTCATTACACATCGGAGGAGGTTATACTTTCTACGGTGACAACAGTGGTGGTACAGTAAACGGAGGAGCTGGTATCAACTTCTGGTTCACAGAAAAAATCGCTCTTACTCTTCGTTCTACTTACAAACACTCTTTTGAAGATATCAGAAGAGATCATCCTGAACACTTCCAACACTTTGTAGGTATTACAATTAAATTTGGAGGAAAAGACACAGACGGAGACGGAATTTATGACCCACAAGACGATTGTCCGGATGAACCAGGTTTGCTAGAATTTAATGGATGTCCTGATTCTGACGGAGATGGAATTCCTGACAAAGACGATGCTTGTCCGTTCGAAGCTGGTTCAGCTGAATTTAACGGATGTCCTGACTCTGACGGAGATGGTGTGCCAGATAACATAGATAAATGTAAAGACGTTGCTGGACCAAAAGAAAACAACGGTTGTCCTTGGCCAGACACAGATGGTGACGGACTTACAGACAACATCGACGACTGTCCTAACGTAGCCGGACCAAAAGAAAATAAAGGTTGTCCTTGGCCAGACAGAGACGGAGATGGTGTGCCAGATAAAGACGATAAATGTCCTGATGTAAAAGGAACTAAAACTAACAACGGTTGTCCTGAGCTTACAGAAGAGCACCAAGCACAATTGAACCAATACGCTAAAACAATTTTGTTCAACAGTGGTAAAGCTACTTTCAAACAAGAAACTTACCCAGTGCTACAAGCTATCACTTCAATCTTAAAACAATATCCTGAAGCTAAGTTCTCTATCGAAGGACATACAGATAGCGACGGAAGTGAAGCTCTTAACCAAAAACTATCAGAAGATAGAGCTGCAGCAGTGAAAAACTATTTAATCGAAAATGGTATCGATGCTAGCCGTTTGACTTCTGTAGGATACGGAGAATCTCGACCAATCGACACGAACAAAACGGCTGCTGGTAAAGCTAACAACCGTAGAGTTGAAGTAAAATTGGTAA
>CAYZBA010000031.1:0-16572 GCA_964476555.1 uncultured Flavobacterium sp. | reverse complement strand
CCAATATCGAATTAAGTAAAAATTTCCTTACCCCTTTTGACCGTGAGGATATCCATTCTCTAATTAAATCTATTGATGACGTAACCGACTTCCTTCATGGTTCTGCAAGTCGAATGAAGATGTATCAAGTGGATAAAATTACGAAGTCTATCCGTAAGTTAACCGAAATCAACTTGGAGTCTTGTTTGCTTATCAAACGTGCCGTTACAGACCTAAAAGAGCACAACAACTTACAGAGGGTAACTGTAGCTTGTAAGAAAATTGGCAAACTGGAAGCTAAAGCAGACAACGTTTTTGACAACGCTGTTATGGATATCTTCGAAAACGAAACCGATGCCATAAAAATCATTAAATATAAAGAAGTGCTGGCAGCTCTCGAAGATGCCTCAGACAAGTGTAAAGATGTAGCCAAAGTATTGGAGACTATCGTAGTAAAATACTCTTAAAACAACCTTTAAAACGCAATTATGGATAGTTTTACACTACTTGTCATAATCATAGTACTTGCCTTTATTTTTGACTACATCAACGGTTTTCACGATGCAGCCAACTCTATTGCCACTATTGTAGCGACTCGTGTTTTGACTCCTTTTCAAGCAGTTCTATGGGCTGCATTTTTCAACTTTGTAGCTTATTTCATATCGAAATACTGGATTGGAGAGTTTAAAATCGGTAATACGATTGCCAAAACGGTTCATCCGGTTGCTTCAAACGGAGCAGACCTTATTACTCTTGAAGTAATTTTTGCAGGACTTATTGCAGCAATTCTTTGGAATTTACTTACTTGGAAATTCGGAATTCCTTCTTCATCTTCACATACACTAATTGGAGGTTTCATAGGTGCAGCACTTATGCATGCTTATATGGTTGATGCTAATTTGAATGATGTCGTAAATTATGCAAAAGTACTTCCTATTATTGCTTTTATTTTCCTTGCCCCTACAATTGGTTTATTTATAGCTCACTTGCTCACAGTCGCTATTATGTGGATTTGCAGAAAAACCACACCTCACAGAGCTGATAAGTGGTTCAGACGTTTGCAATTAGTATCTTCTGCCCTTTTCAGTTTAGGACATGGAGCCAACGATGCTCAAAAAGTGATGGGTATTATTGGAGCAGCTGTAATTTTTTATCATCTTGATGCAGGGCATACAGACTGGATTCAATTAGCCGAACCAGACAGATTCGGATATTTTGTAGATGAATGGGCTTGGGTTCCTTTTACATCCTTCTTAATTATCGGTTTAGGAACTATGAGCGGTGGTTGGAAAATCGTAAAAACCATGGGGTCTAAAATCACCAAAGTAACTTCGCTGGAAGGAGTTGCTGCAGAAACCTCTGGCGCAATCACCCTTTATGTTTCTGAACACTTCGGAATCCCGGTTTCGACTACACATACCATTACGGGTAGTATCATCGGGGTTGGAGCTACAAAACGCGTGTCAGCCGTACGTTGGGGAGTAACCATCAAGCTACTTTGGGCTTGGGTACTTACTATCCCGATTTCGGCTATCGTAGCTGGATTAGTATACCTTTTGGTTCGTTGGTTTTAAAGTTAGTTTGAGTTAAATATAGTTTAAGAAGAGGCTTTTTTGCCTCTTTTTTGTTGTATGGTTTATTATAAAACACAAAAAGCTGTCTCAAATTGAAACAGCTTTCTATTATTTAATTAAAAATCAGTTATCCATTATATTTCTGTAGGGCATCTTTCAAGATTGCTACAGAACGAATCAAATCTTCTTTTTTGAGTACATAAGCAATACGTACTTCATCCATTCCTGCTCCCGGAGTAGAATAGAATCCGCTTGCCGGAGCTACCATCACAGTTTCTCCGTTAAGGTCGTAGCTCTCTAGCAACCATCTTGCGAAGTCATCGGCATTTTTAACAGGAAGTTTTGCGATACAGTAAAAAGCACCTTTTGGCAAAGCTACCTTTACTCCATCAATCTTTCTAAGCTCAGCAATCAAGGTATCTCGTCGGTCTTTGTATTCTGCAATAACTTCGTCAAAATATGATTGTGGAGTGTCTAGAGCTGCTTCACTGGCAATTTGCTCATAAGTTGGTGGGCTCAAACGAGCTTGAGCAAACTTTAGAGCGGTGCTCATCACCTCTTTGTTTTTAGAAACAATACATCCAATTCTCGCTCCACACATGCTGTAACGCTTAGAAACCGAATCAATCATAATCGCATTTTGCTCAATGCCTTCGATATTCAATACAGAATAGTGTTTTACTCCTTCGTCATACGTAAACTCTCTGTACACCTCATCAGCGATAAGGAAAAGGTCGTACTTCTTCACAATTGAAGCTAGTTTTTCTAACTCTTCTTTCGAATACAAATAACCGGTTGGGTTACCCGGATTACAAATTAGAATTGCCTTGGTTTTCGGAGTAATTAATTTTTCGAAATCTTCGATTGGAGGCAAAGCAAAATCAGTTTCAATACCCGAGATTACCGGCACAACTTTAATTCCAGAAGCGGTGGCAAAACCGTTGTAGTTTGCATAAAATGGCTCAGGAATAATGATTTCGTCATCTGTATCCATGATCGTTCCCATAGCAAACATCAACGCTTCTGACCCTCCGGTAGTGATAATGATATCTTGAGGTTCAACAGGCAATCCTGTTTTTTTGTAGTAAGCCGAAAGCTTGTTTCTGTAACTCTCAAAACCTGCTGAGTGGCTGTATTCTAATACCTCAATATTTGTATTTTTAATAGCATCTAGGGCAACTTGTGGGGTTTTGATGTCCGGCTGCCCGATGTTTAGGTGATATACTTTATGTCCTTTTTTTTTAGCTTGTTCCGCAAAAGGAACCAGTTTTCTGATAGGTGATTCAGGCATTTGCTGCCCTTTGATAGAAATTTTAGGCATGGTTTATTTTTTTTATAATGGTGGCAAAGTTAATGATTTTTCGGTTAGCATTACTGTATATCAGTCCATAGAGAATTTATACTTTCTCTAAGCTATCCAAAGACACTTGCGACGTAAACATTCCGTAGTTCACGATGGCTTTGTTTTTCTCGATTTTATCAATAGTTCCCAAAGCTTTTCCGTCAATCATTCTTACCCTATCCCCCACTTTGAGCGGAATCTTCGGTTTGTTTTTCTCTTCTTCTCTTTTCTTAGCTTTTTCTTCTTTTTTTTGCTCTCTGATGATTTTAACCTCGGCCTCTACTTCTTTAAGGAGTTTTTTCTGCGCTGCTTCTTTTTGTTTTTTCTCTTTCGGAAGCAATTTCTTGCGTTTAGAATTCTCAATCTCCACAGTTTTGAGCAATTCTCCTATAAGTGTTTTTTTGTCTTTGTTGTTGAAGTATTTCTCGGCTAAGTCATCGAGCTTTTGCCCTAAGTAAATCAAACGTTGGTTAGCGTCAAAGAGTTCCTGATAGCTCTCTAACTTTTGTCTGATTTTTTGGTTCATATCCTCCATTTTCTTGCTCTCTTCTCTTGCCTTGATTTCTTCTTCTTTCAAGGTTTGCGAAGTTTTCTCAAGTTTAGAGCGCTCCTTCTGAAGCGTAGCAATTGTCTTGTCAAAACGAACTTTTGATTTCTCTATCTTCTTTTTGGCTCTGTTAATAAGACCATACGGAATTCCGTTTTTCTGAGCCACTTCAAAAGTAAACGAACTCCCCGCCTGCCCTAATACCAATTTATACATGGGTTCCAACGACTTTTCGTCAAAAAGCATGTTGGCATTGGTGGCATAAGGCAATTCGTTGGCCAGCATTTTCAGGTTCGTATAGTGTGTAGTAATGATGCCGAAAGCCTCTCGGTGATAAAATTCTTCTAAGAAAACCTCAGCCAAAGCACCTCCCAATTCCGGGTCGGAACCGGTCCCGAACTCATCGATCAAAAACAGCGTTTTATGGTTGCATTTCTTGAGAAAGTAGTTCATGTTTTTGAGTCGGTAACTATACGTACTCAAATGATTTTCAATAGATTGGTTATCTCCGATATCTGTGAGAATTCTATCAAACAAGAAAGTCGAACTACGGTGGTGAACAGGTATCAAAAGCCCGCATTGCAACATGAGCTGCAACAGCCCGATGGTCTTTAGCGTAATACTTTTTCCTCCTGCATTGGGTCCTGAAATTACGATAATTCGATTGGTGTCTGTAAGTTCGATAGTCTGCGGATAGGTAGGCAATCCTTTCGCATTGTTGTTCAGCAACAAAATCGGGTGATATGCCTCTCTAAAGTATAACTTCTTTTCCTCTGTGATTTCGGGCAACACCCCTCCTATTTTCTTGGCATATCGAGCTTTGGCATACACCAAATCGATATCGCTCAAAAATTCGTGATAATCAAAAAGCAAAGGCACAAACGGACGAATTTCGTCAGAGAGTTGCTTTAATATCTTTTTAATTTCTTCTTTTTCTTCGAATTGCAAGTTGTTGAGCTCTCTGGAAAGCTTCAAGGTAGTCTCGGGCTCAATGTAAACAATACTTCCTGTTTTTGAGCTGCCCAGAACACTCCCCTTGACCTTTTTTCGGTACATCGACAATACAGCCAGCACCCGAGTATTGTCTATCACACTTTCTTTAATGTCATCCAGATAACCACTGGCGTTATAGGTAGTCAAAGCCACTTGAAAGCTTTGATTGATTTTACTTTTGATCTCTTTTAGCTGCTTTCTGATGATTTGTAAGTCTGCAGAAGCATCGTCTTTAACTTCGGCATACTTGTCAATCTTGCTCTCAATCTTCTGGGTGATTTCTTTCGTAAGCTCTATAGAGGCAGATTTTTTGTATAACTTCGGGTAATATTCTTGGAATTTTTTCAAGAACAACAACAAAGTATTGGCAGTTTTCGACAGTTCCGATAGTTCTTTTAAAACTTCAGCATCCAAATAACTTTCTTCTATAGCCAAGAACTTTACTTGCTCTCTTAAATCCGTAAAGTTGTGGTTAGGAAAAGTGTTGTCATTCTCAAAAGATGATAAATATTCTGAGGTTTGATCCAATACGTCAAGTAGCTCTTCTTTATGTTGAAACGGTTTGATTTGTAAAGCTTTTTCTCTACCCATATCCGTAGCACATAGCTCTGCAACCGCCTGTAAAACCGTCTGAAACTCTAAATCTTGTAATGTCTTTGAATGAATTCCTTTCATACGGCAAAAATAAGGAATTACGCATTAGAAATGAATTGAGATTTACAAATTAAAAAGTACGGATAGCGAATTAGATTGATAGGATTAACTTGAGAGAAATAGAAAGTCTTAAAATTGAGTTTTCATACATACAAAACCGCTTTAAAAGCCTTATCTTTGCATCAAAGCAGACCGCCTTATCGCTTCCGCCCAGGAAGAGGAAAGTCCGGGCATCACAGAGCAGCATAGTGGGTAACACCCATCTCCCGTGAGGGACGGACTAGTGCAACAGAAAGTATGTACAGGTAATGCTGTAGTGAAATCAGGTAAACTCTATGCGATGAAATGCCAAGTAAACCGACAATTAAGGGTGGCTCGCTCGATGTCGGAGGGTAGGCAGATTGACCTGTTCAGTAATGACCAGGCTAGATAAATGATAAGGGCTTGTTCAACAAGTACAGAACCCGGCTTATAGGTCTGCTTTTTTTATTCCTCAGTACCTTCTTCGCCTTCTTTTATAAAAAATGAGAAAATAGAACTCCCGTATTTTTTGGAGTGCGAGTAATGTGGTACTTCTTCCAGATTCGTATGAAGGGAATGCTCCACTACCAACATGCCTTCTTCTGCCAAAAGCTCGTTTTCGAAAACAAGTTGCGGAATTCTGACAAACTGTTCGTGTGAAAAGTCATAGGGAGGGTCGGCAAAAATCACATCGTATTCGGCTCGATTTTTCTCTAAAAACGAAAACACATCACTCTTAATAGCATTAATATCCAAATCTAGGGCATTAGAGGTTTGTTTGATGAATTTGATACAACCAAAGTCACTATCTACGGCCGTAATGTCTTTACACCCTCGAGAACCAAATTCATAAGAAATACTTCCACTCCCGGAAAAAAGATCTAGTACACGCGTTTCGTCAAAGTGAAAATAATTGTTTAGGATATTAAACAAAGACTCCTTTGCCAAATCGGTTGTGGGTCTAATAGGCAATTTTTTCGGTGCGGTAAGCCTCCTGCCTTTATATTTTCCTGAAATGATTCTCATGCTAGAACGAGTATATAATGTGTTAGGTTTTCTGTGTCCGGAAGGCCGTTATGAGAAAGTCTGCTCACGTCTAAAAGCGAAACGTTTCTCACATAAGTATACGCCATTTTGTAAAGCTCACCTTCTTCGGCTATGTGCCCGAGTAGTTTCAGAGTAAAAAATTCCGGATTTAAGTTCAATTGCTCAACGGTAAAGAGCAAATAATATGCAAAGTCTTCTTTGGTCGCAAAGTCAAACGAATTATAGAAAAGCAACTTCTGATTCTGAACCACGATGATTTGAAATGACTTTTGGTCAAAGTGCACAAACATCTGTCTGTCGTCATCATTCTTAGAGAAGTCCAGAAGTTTTTCTACCAAAATACTCGCATGGTGTTTGTATTCAAAGGTCGAGAAGGCATCTATCAAAAAGTTGTTGAGGTTCACATAAGGCACATAAACATTGTTGATGAGATAGTTCCCCAGCGTATCATAAGCAAAGAAATCGGATTCGAATACCTTTACGTTATACTGAAGGTAATTCCCCAAGAAGTTTTCGTCAAACAAAGCCAGCGGAACAAAAGTTGACAAATTATTATGGTGAAGTACGACTACTTCATCATACTTTTCTGTTAATTCGGGATGTTTAGAAAAAGCCGTTTTATAGCATTCTTCTGTGTTTTTCGGATTCTCATAAGTAGAAAAGTCCACTTCTTTTATCACTAAAATACTATCATTAAGCAAATCCGTAACGCAAAAAGAAAAACCGTTAAGGGCGATTTTCAAAGTGAGTTTCCGATAATTTTTTTCGATTATTGATTGCATTATGATGATAAGTAAGGGGCTAACCCGATTTTGGCAAAAGTAGTTTTTTTATGCAAAAGTAACAAGCCATAAGAAACCTAAGGTATGCTTATGGCTTGTCTATTTCATCAAGCGAAGTGTTTAATTCACTCTATGCCATGTCTGAGTTCTCCCGATAAGAGATATTCCAACATAACCTCTTACATTAAGTTTGTCTTTCCCGTCCAAAGTCACCACACATTTATAAGTTTTTCCTTTGTTTGGGTCAAGAATCTGTCCTCCGCTCCACTCGCTTCCGTCTTTCGTAAGCCCTTTTAGGATTACTAAACCTTCAATGGGTTTGTCTTTGTCTGCTCCTTTACACTCTGTGCATTTGGCTTTCTTTTTAGCCGGATTCAGAATCTCTACTACTTTTCCGTAGATTTTTCCGTCTTTTTCATAGATTTCTACGATAGATTTGGCTTCTCCGGTTTCGTCGTCGATGGTCTTCCATTTTCCGGTTACACTCTGAGCTTGCATCATAAAAGTACCCGCAAGCATAAACATTAGAAAGGTTAGTTTTTTCATTTGATTTCTACATTTAAATTAGGGTTATTATTCTTGTTATTTCGTTCAGTTTTTAATTTATTAATGGCAGCATTCAGCTCAAATCCAAGCAATAATATCATGCAATTTAACCATATATAGATCATCAGGACAAGAAGTGTACCAATTGAGCCATACAATTCGTTATATTTAGCAAATCGAACTACATATATCCCAAATCCGTAAGAGGATAAAGCTATCAAGACGGTGGTTATAATGGAGCCGATACTAACCAAAGAAGTGTGTCTGAGTTGCTTAGAACCAAACTTAAAGAGCAATGACACACAAAACCATATCATCAGTAAAACCAATACGTATCGAGAAATGTCGATGACTAATAGTTTGTCTACATACCAATAATCAATAGCATTCAAGAGAATCTCTGAGATAATAATAATTGCTACGCTCAGGATTAATACTATAGAGAGGCAGATTCCCAATAAAAATGAAACCAAGTATTGTCTGAAAAAATTTCGTGTAATCGTCACGTGATAGGAATTCTCAAAACCCGCTAGCATAGCGTTGACTCCGTTAGCCATTAAGAACATGGCCAGGAAAAACCCCGAAGAAAGCAAGCCTTGGTTACTATTATTCATAATATCCTCAATAATTCCTTGAATGGCATCGAAAGTGTTCGGCGGAACATTTTCAGCAATGAGTTCCATAAAGTCTTCCTGAAAATTCTCCAGAGGCATAAGCGGAATGAGATTCAGTATAAAGAGCAGGAACGGAAAAATCGCCATAAAGAAGCTAAAGGCTATCGCTGCGGCTCTGTTGGTGAACGCTCCTTCGATGATACCGATTATATAAAGCTCCATAATGTCATACAAACTCAGCCCCTCGGTCTTCTTGAAAGTAATCTTTTTACCCCATTTTACGAGCTTGTTCACAATCGGAATTTTATTTAACTGTTCCTCTACCTCTGCAGACATTTTATCTAACTAAATGAATTTCAGTTTATTACCTTTTTAAATTTTAAAATTAGCATTATATTGTCAAAAATAATAAAAAATACTTTAAATTTGTAGGAGTAGATTATAAATGTATGTATTTTTAATTTATCAATAGCATAAAATATGCATTTATTACTCTCAATGAGTAACTTATTAAACTTCTCTATGAATAAGCTTCACCCTGATTTTCGTCTCAACGGATTTGCTGTTTCTGAACAAGACATGCACTGCGTGGCTTATGACCTTATTAAAGAAGGTGAAGATTACCAAAGAAAAGTGGGACTTTTCTTTTTGGAATGGTTTAACGAATCCGAAGAGATTACTCTACAAACCTCAGGAACTACAGGTAACCCCAAAAAAATTACCGTTCCTAAAGAAGCTATGGTTCAATCTGCATTGGCTACAGGTAAGTTTTTTGACTTACATCCGAAAGAAAAGATGCTATGCTGTATGCCGGTGAATTTTATTGCCGGAAAAATGATGTTCGTAAGGGCTTTTGTATTGGGTTTAGAGCTGGATTATATCAACCCAACGTCCAATCCGCTGGAGAAAATCGAAAAGCCCTATGACTTTTGTGCTATGACACCAATGCAAGTAGAGAATTCTTTAGACAAACTCCATTTCATTAAAAAGCTGCTTATCGGAGGTGCCAAAGTAAGCTCTGAGCTAGAAGAAAAACTCGTTCCCCTATCAACGATTTCCTATGAAACTTATGCTTCTACCGAAACGCTGACTCACATTGCTGCTCGACAATTAGGTAAAGAATCTTTCGAACTCCTGCCCGATATTACTATAACGACAGACACTAGAGGTTGCTTGGTGATTGATGCTCCAAGAATCAATCCTCAACAAATCATCACTAACGATTTGGTCGATATTCAATCAGAAAATCGATTTAAATGGTTAGGTCGTTATGATAACGTCGTAAATAGCGGAGGCATAAAACTTTTCCCGGAAATCATAGAAGCGAAATTGAATTCCAAAATCCATGTTCCGTTCTTTGTAGGCGGAATTTCGGATTCTGTTTTGGGAGAAAAGCTCGTTTTGGTCATCGAATCGGCTCCTTTCGAATTGCAAAATGACATTTTTGATGGCTTAGATAAGTACGAAAAACCAAAAAAAGTATTTTTCATACCTAAATTTTCGCTTACTGAGAGTGGAAAAATCAAACGAAAAGACATTTTGAATTACCTTCAGAACCCCTAAGCGAAAAAAAGTTCGTTTTAATAGATATTCACAATCAACGAATTAAAAAAAACCACAAAAAAAAGTAAAATTTTTATTTGCAGTTTTGAAATTCTTATCTATATTTGCACTCGCAATTAAGCGCTATCGCCTCCATAGCTCAGTTGGCCAGAGCACGTGATTTGTAATCTCGGGGTCGTGGGTTCGAATCCCTCTGGAGGCTCAAAAAAATAAAAAAGCTGTCTTTTTCAGACAGCTTTTTTTATTTGTAACCACACAAAATTCTTAGAGGAGTTATTTTTCGAGTAATTGCATAGAGGACATATACTGCTACAATAGAAACCGACACCTGCACCCAAACTCTAATTAGGTCATCTTCTATCAACTTTTCAATTGCCGGATAAGTAGCTACAATAATTGGTGAGTGATATAGGTGAAGTAGATATGAATAAGCCCCGACATTATAAAACTTCACTCCCCAATTAATAATTAATATAAAAACCAATAAAGCTATTGGGTATTTATAAATAGTTACATCTGTCTGAAATATCAAAATAACACTCAGTAGAGCCAAAGCAATACAAATCATAAGTTTAGTTTTGAACTGCACCAAAAACGCTTCATAATTAGCTATGATCATCCCGATAAAGAACAAAAACAAAATATCATATCGCAAAAGTAATTTTCCGAATATCATTAAAGGAATAATAATTGCGAGCATATACAAGTTCTTATGTCTTACTAATTCCATCAACACAAAAATTATAAATATGTCTCGAATAAAATATGTAGGCGGATTAATAGGCGGAGAATTTAGAGCTAAAACTCCCTCGGAGAATAATGAAGTATCAAAATCAAGTCTATTCAGAAAATTAATACCAAAAATATAATTAGCCACTAGCACCAAGGTTAGAACTAGCAAATTGGCAATAAGAAACGGAATCAGTAGTGTTTTTACTTTATTATAAAATAAATTAGACTTATCAAACGACACTTTCTTATATAAGTAACCGGAAACAACAGACAGTAACACGGTTCCTATGGTTGGGAGTTCTTCAATAAAAAAATAAGTCATAGAACTCTCCGGAGTAATGGAATGTCGAGTATGAGTAAAGGTAATTAGAATAACGGCTAAAAGGCGTATAAGCTCAATACTGTATTTCATGAGAATAACTTAGATTGTCAAAGTTAGAATAATTTGATAGATTTGTACAAAAAATTGCAGCTTTGCTCTCTATACTGATACCCTCTTATAATTACGATGTTTTACCTTTGGTCAAAAACCTTCAAGAACAGGCTACAAAAGTCGGTATTGTTTTTGAAATTTTGGTTTTTGATGATGCTTCACAAAATCATTTCAACAATTCTAGAATTAATGAATTAGAAAGTTGCAGTTTTACGGTTTTAGATCAAAATAGAGGACGAAGCGCCATCAGAAACTTACTTGTATCCAAAGCCAAGTACGAGTGGTTATTGTTTTTAGATGCCGATGTGATGCCCTTTAGCGAGAATTTTATTGCGCACTATGTTCAGCAAATAAAATCTTCGGGCTCATTTTGTTTTTCAGGTGGAATTGTGTACGAAAAAGATAAACCTGCAAGAAATAAAATGCTCAGGTGGAAATATGGCCATCAAAGAGAAACCATTTCTTTTGAAGAGCGCATAAAAGGAAAAGTTCACAACACTATTGTAAATACACTGTTCCACAAATCAATCTTTGAAAAAGTGAGATTTAATGAAACCATAAAATCTTATGGATATGAAGATGTGATTTTTATTACAGAAGTATTACATTACTACCCTATTCAGGCAATAGACAATCCTGTTTTTCATTTAGATGACAACACCTCAACAGAATTTCTAATTAAAACCAAAAGCGCTCTTAAAAACCTTCATTTCCTGATTATTAACAATCAGATAGATATACATAAAATTAAAATAGCAAAAGTTTATATCGGTTTAAAAAAGTACAACCTTCATATTCTTATGAAGATTTTTTATAGATTATTTTATAAACCTATGGAGAAGCAATTAAAAAGTTCTAATCCTAGTATTTTCCTATTTGACATTTATCGCTTAGGCTATCTCTGCACCTTACAGTAGCCTTATATTTCCTAAAAAATCACTACTTTTACGCCTTATAAAACAATTAAAATGGGTCTTATCTCTGTTGTTATTCCTCTTTATAACAAAGGAAACCACATCAAAGCTACACTCGAAAGTGTATTGAATCAAACTTTTCAGGATTTCGAAATCATCGTGGTTAACGATGGCTCTACTGATAAATCCGAAAGTGAGGTATTAAAACTGGATAGCCCGAAAATCAAGTACTTTAAAACCGAAAACCAAGGCGTTTCTCAAGCTCGGAACTTTGGGATAGAAAAAGCTCAAGGCACACTCCTGGCCTTTTTGGATGCCGATGATTATTGGTACCCTCATCATCTGGAAGACTTATATTTCCTGTATCAACAATATCCGGGAGCTGGATTTTTTGCAACCAATTACGAGTTCTACTACTCTGAGAATCGAATAGAATATCCGAAGTTTCTAGACATTTCAAGCGAATTCAAACACGGAATCGTCAAAGATTTTTTCAAGTCTAGTTATCTCTATAGGCTAACGTGGACTAGTGCTGTAGCAATTCCGAAAACAGTGATTCAGGAAATCGGAGGGTTTGACCCTAACATCACCTTAGGTGCCGGTGAAGATATAGATTATTGGATTCGAGTGGCACTCAAACACAAAGTAGCTTTTCACAATCGCATTTCTGCTCGATACAGAATGGATGGCGAAAATCGCATTTCACACTCCAATACGCTGAGAAGAAAGTTCGCTAAGCTCGATCAATTTCAACAAGAAGAGCAAACCAATTACTGGCTTAAGAAGTATTTAGACCTCTATAGGGCAGAATTCGCTTTAAAGTTCAAATTAGCAGGCGATAAAGAGCAATTTTTATTCTACAAAAAGGCTCTTACACCCTCAAACATCAGCTTAAAGACAAGGTTGTTGTTAAGCCTCCCCACTCCTTTGCTCAGAGGATTGTATAGGCTCAAAAAAGTACTGGAAAACAAAGGAATTTTTGTGAGTGCTTATCACTAATTGACAAAGGCAATAAACTCGTCAAATTCTCTGATGTAATCGTCTTCGTTAAATACATCCGAAGCGATAACCAAGCATACGGCACCCGAAGAAAAGTTTTTCAGCTCTCGCCATACTCCACTTCCAATCAATAAACCTTGATTGGGTTTGTTGAGCGTTACGGTTTTTTCTGTTTTTCCGTCATTGAGGATAACGTCAAAACTTCCGCTAAGAGCGATCAGCACTTCTTGCTGTTCTTTGTGAGCATGCCCTCCTCTTTCGGCTCCACTCGGAACGTCATACAGATAATACACTCGTTTGATATCAAACGGAATGGTATCGTTTTCGATAACAGAAAGGTTACCTCTATGGTCTTCGATTTTTGGGAGAGCAATAAGCTGTATTTGGGTCATTTTTTATAGAATAATCGTTCAAAATAGGTGTATGACATATAAGACAAGCCCAAAGATAGGAAAAAACAAAGAAAATACAGCAGATTGTTATCCAACTGCCAATTGTGATTAGACTGCCTGAAATAACGAATAACCAATTGATGTATCATATAAAAGCTATAACTTAAATTTCCTAGGGCAAGCATATATTTCGAGCTCAGAATATACTTAGAAATTACTCCTTTGTCATAATAAAATCCTACAAATACAGCTGCCAACGGAATCCATAAATAAAGAGAATAAATATAAGGTTTCAGGCTGTTGTAATTTGAATTCGCCCAAACAAATAACAAGACACATAAGATAACTACGGCTATTTCAATAAAAGAAGCTGTTCTGTAAGAAGGTTTAAAAGTGAGTTGCTGTAAAAGCTTGTATAGATAAATCCCAAAAATGAAGTCAAAAATTCGATAGTACGGACTAATGTAAAACAAATAATGATGCCATTTTTCTGGTATGACCTCCATAGACAGACTTATGAAGACGACTATGAAAACCATAATAAGCGTGAACCCTTTAAATGAAAACTTCGAAAGTAGTCTTATCAAGAAAGGAAAACACATATAAAATATTAGCATTACAGCTAAATTCCATGCTACCCCATTAAAAGAAAAATAAAAATGATTAGAAGGTACGAAAACCTGTAATGAGAGTAAATTCAACGTAAACTTACTCAACCACATCAGGGTTTCATTTCTTATTCCTTCCAGAGATAAGGGAATAGCTACAAAAAGCGTCAGTAAATGAAGTGGATAGGTTCGTAGCATTCTCTTTCTGAAAAACAGAGAAAAAGAAAAGGTTTTATCCAGGATTTTCTTTTCATAGACCATCGTCAGTATAAAACCACTTAAAACGATAAAGAAGGCATGACCGATCGCGATATGTGCTTTGTGAATGTGTAGTAGAAACACTATCACTGCAAAAACAAACCGCAACGAAGTCAAAGCCTTTATCATATCTTAATCTGCATTAAATCGAGCCATTGTTGACCAATTTTGTCCGGGCTGTATTCAAAGGCGGTAGGCAAAGTATTCGATTTACAATATTGGTAAAGTTTCTCATCTTCCACCATCTGATTCATAGCTTTAATGAGCTTGTCTATGTTTTGGTCTTCTACCAAAAGGCCGTTGTGTTGGTGAGTGATGATTTCGCTTGGGCCTGTTTTGCAGTCGTAACTCACTACCGGAGTCTCACAAGCAAAGCTTTCCAGTATTACGTTTGGGAAGCCTTCTGATTTACTCGTGAGCAGCATAAATTCGGCTTTTTTCAGATAAGGATACGGGTTTTCTTTAAATCCGGTGAAAACTACTTTATCTGTGAGGTTCAGCTCTTCCACTAGGTGTTTGAAATCATTCAATTTGGTTCCGTCGCCTACGAGTAGTAGCTTAATACCGTGTTTGGGTAAAACGGATTGCGCATAAGCCTTAATCATCACGTCTTGTTGTTTGACGTTGCTCTCGTGCATTCTGCCTAAACCTAGGACAAAGCGAAAATCAAGGCTCTCGGCTGTGGGTTCTTCGGCCAACTTACGGATATGTGGCGTATCCACTATATTGTAAATCGTAGTGATGTTCTGATAGCCATATTTGGCCCGGATGGCTTTTTCCATTTCTTTGGAAACTGCCACTATTTTATATGCTTTTTTAAAAAGTCGTTTGGCTACGGCTTCATACCGAGTGAAATAGGTGGGGAAATAAGCTCCTCGTATGCTGGGAATGTATTTGGCCTGCCTAAATACTCTTCTGGACAAGAAATACTCAGCATATACAGAGCCTCTGTATCGCAGGTCTATGATATAGTCAAACTGATGATTTTTGATGTAGTTTGACAGGAGTCGAAACCTTCTTAATTTTTGAATGATTGTATCGTGCTTGATTTGCCCGATGTTCAGGAGTTCTCCTGCAAATTCATACTCTACTCTGTCTTCGAATATCACATTATATACCTCGATGCCTTTGCTGTGGAAGTATTTCGTTAGGTTCGAGTGAGCTCTTTCGGCTCCGCCACCGGCTAACAGACTTCCTACGATGCAAATTTTATATTTTTTGGTTTCAGGCATTAATGGCTAATATTTTCTATTTCATCAGGATTGTGTTTATGTTTAAATAATACAGCAAATAAAATGGTAATAGTTAAAGCATACATAGAGAACGAAATCCAGATTGAATGCCAATCTTTCATTAGGATGGCATTGTCGAAGATGCCGTCTGTAATGGTTACGCCTCTATTTTGTATGAACTCCAAAAGCGATGAATTATCGGTTTCTGTTTCCAGATAAGTAGCTAAATCAGAAGTCTTAGTGAATGACTTGGTGAAATATTTGTCTATTGCCCAACCCGAAATCAAACTTCCGAGTACAGCCCCGAAACCGTTGGTCATCATCATGAAGAGTCCTTGAGCCGAAGAACGGATTTTGGCAGTGGTATTGCTCTCTACGAAAAGAGAACCCGAAATATTAAAGAAGTCGAAAGCCATACCGTATACCACACAAGATATGATGATAAGCGATAATCCGAACGGAGAAGGGTCTCCAAAGGCGAACAATCCGAAACGCAATACCCAAGCTATCATACTAAAGAGCATTACCTTTTTGATTCCGAAGCGTTTCAAGAAAAACGGAATGGCCAAGATAAACAAGGTTTCAGAAATTTGAGAAATAGACATGATGATAGTCGAATACTTCACTACGAAAGAGTCTAAGTATTTTGGGAAGTGTTTAAATTCGTCAATAAACACGTCTCCGTAGGCATTTGTAAGTTGCAAAGCTCCTCCGAGGAACATGGAGAAGATGAAGAACAACGCCATTTTGTAGTTGGCAAAGAGTTTGAAAGCCTCTAAGCCTGATAGTTCCATGAACGAAGCGTTCTCTTTGATAAGGCGTTGTGGTGGGGTTTTCGGAAGTGTAAAGGCATACAAGCCTAAAAGCAGCGCCATAGTTCCGGCTATATAAAACTGATTTTCAGACGCTTTACTCCCCGTAAGGTTGGTTACCCACATGGCGATAATAAACCCAACAGTCCCCCAAACTCGAATAGGCGGAAAGTCTTTTACCACATCGTTTCCGTTACTCTTTAAGGCGGCATAGGAGACTGAGTTGCTCAGTGAAATCGTAGGCATATAGAAACACATGGCTACAAACATGACCGAAATGAATACTGAAGGTGTTTCTACGAAAGTGAGCGAAAAAAGGGTTGCTCCGTAAAGGATATGTAGGATTCCGTAAAGTTTTTCTGCGTTGAGCCAACGGTCTGCAATAATTCCGGTAAGGGTAGGCATAAAAATAGAAGCAAATCCCATAGTGGCGAATACGAGTCCGAATTGTGTTCCGTCCCAACCTTTGGTACCAAACCAAAAATTAGCAATAGTAATGAGCCAAGCTCCCCACACGAAGAATTGTAGGA
>CAYZBA010000030.1:3675-16619 GCA_964476555.1 uncultured Flavobacterium sp. | reverse complement strand
GATTCACTTGTAATTTGTTCGTCATTGAGAGGAACGGAAGCAATCTGAATACAAAACCTCAAAAGTTTTTTTGAGGTTTTTTTGTACATTTACTTTTTAATCAAATAAATATGAGTTTAAGATTTTTATTTTGTATTGTATTTTTAGGAGTTTTTTTAACTTTCTGTACTACTTATAACCATAAAAATATGTCTTGTAAAAAAGTAAAAAAGTTATCTGTAGAAGAACGAAATAAAAATTATCCATACAACAAAACTTCAAGAATTGCTGCTGTTTCTTTTAAAAATGATTATAAAAAGCTGACCGAAGAAGAACAAATTGGGGTTGTTGAAAAAGAAGAGTTTGATGATGATATATCAATATATGTTGGAGTTGTGATGGAAAAATATTTCGATATTTTGAAAGAAGACTTTTCAAGATTACAATCCGAAAGATTTTGATGAAAGTATAAATTTAGATGAAACTCAAAAGAATGAATTAACGGATTTGATATTCAATTACGGATACAAAAAAGAACCTATTGTTTTTTTTGGAAACACTTGTATGTATGTCCCGAGAAATGCTATTTTGTTTTTTGATGAGAATAATGAACTTTTTGAATTTATAGAAATTTGTTTTGAATGTGATAAATATAGAACAAGTAACAGTAAAATGAATTTAGGAGAAGATTGTAATGATAAACTAATTTTACTCAAAAACCTGTTTTCAAAAGTCGGAATAAAATACGGAGTAGAAACAAAATAACTTAAACCAAGGCAATAATGTGGTCAAAAAAGTGTTATTTTCGACCACATTACCCTAATAAAAGTTTTGAATTTTGACAATGTGGTCAAAAATAGCACCTAAAAATGTCTGAAAGTCTTATTATTAAAGGGCTAAAGAGCAAGAGTATTGAAAGTGGTTTCAATGCTCTTTTTTTGTGGTATGAAAAAAGGCAAAAAAAATGCTTGACTTGTGGTTCTTTGAATACACATCGAAAAGGAACACAAAACGGAAAACAACGTTATCAATGTCAAGATTGTGGAGTTTATTTTTCTTTTAAAAATCCGAAGACAAAGCTCAATAATCAATTTATCTGGTTTGAGAAATGGATAATGGAAAGGCAAGTTTATAAAACACTTATTAGAGACAGTAAAATGAGTCAAAGCAGTTTGCAACGACTTTTTAACACTTACTTGAGTTCTGCACCTATTATCCGTATAAAGAGTAAAACAAGAGTCCATCTTTTGATTGATGCCACTTATTTCAGTAATGGATTGTGTGTGATTTTGTATTATGACCACAAACAGGTTAGAGAGTTATTTTACACATCTCAAAGAAAAACTAACTCTACATCGAGGATTAAGATTTACAGCAAAAAAGAACTTTATTAAATGGTATTTATATTTTAAGAATCAAAGCGCTAGGTAGGTTTTTTTAGCCATAAATCTTACCAAAGAATGTATTAATTAAAAAAAGGACGACTTTTAAGGTCGTCCCATTCTTCGTATAAGAGTTAATCGTATTGCTAGTTGGTTGCTCCTCAGCAGAGACAAATTCCTCTTCAGATTAACAAGCACAATTTACAACCAAATTTTCAATGAAAAAAGTGCTATTTTTGACCATATTGCCTTTAAACTTCTATAATTACCTTTTTTCTTTAATATCGAGAATAGAGATATTTATTACATAAACAATCAACATCAAAGAAAAAACAAAATATAAAAAATATTAAATACCATAATAATACTTAATCCCAAAATTTATTTTTTATAATAAACAATAAAAGCATATATTATTGATAGAAATCCAATCGTGAATAGGGTGTATTTTAGAATATTATTAATATTATCTGTAAATATATTAGATAAAATTAAAATTGTCCATCCTAAAATTAGATATGTAATAGGTTTTTTTCTCATTAATTGTGTGGATTATCAAAATAATATGTGTATTCACAAGATGCAAAAGCCCATAGTAATCCCACCGGTCCTTCTAATACAGTTTGAACTCTCTTAACTAAATTAGCCCACGTAAAATTTTCATTTATATAATTCTTCATACATCTATCTATATAATTACCCGATGATTCTCTAGGGCCCGGTACAGGGTTGCCCATTGTTTGATAGATTAAATCATCTAAAATAAGAAATTGATCATTTTCAATAGTTTCTTCGATGGCAACTTTAATCCACTCGTAACTTGATAAATCATTTAAAAATATTTCTCTTTTAGAATTGTTAGTTATATCATTAATTTGTAATCTTAAATTATTATTAAGTTCTATGAAACTATTAAAGTTTTCAGTAGAAAAATTATTCAAAATCTCTCCATAAAGATTAATTTCTGACTCTGTAAATTCAATGTTATAACTTGGTGCTGCAAAATCGTTTTCCAATAATTCTATTAATCTTTGAATCTCAGAATAATTTTCTCCTGTTTTCATAGATATAATAATATCATACATTATTTTCCCTCTTTCATCTAAATGATTTAATTTCTCCTTGTTTAGCGATATTCGTTCAAAATGATTTAACGTTCGTTCAGATTGATTTATTTCCTCATTAGAACAACCTGTTACTACAAAAATGCTCCCAAAATCATTGCTACAAATACCGTAAAAATTACTTTGTACGTTTTCATTTTTAAATAGTTTTGTGCAAATCTGTTTGTTTATGTTTTTTAGATACAGCAGATTTGCGGGTTAAAAAATAATTTTCTGCAAATTATTTTCTCGCTTCATATTCGCACTTTGGCAGGACTTTAAAATCTACAAATAAAGAATTCCCTACCAGCGTTATCTGCTTTTATCTTCCTGACGAAGATATAAAAATAATCTACATTTCAAAAGTACAAGGTATTTTTCATGAAGTTTTTCCATCTTCTGGTTCTTCTAAGTCTTGGTCTGATTCAGTTTTTTCTGTTTCCTCTACTTGAGTTGTGGTTGCCGTAAAAGTTGGAATCTCAGAAGTGGCTTTTGGTATGCCTTTCATGTTTGCCAAATAAGGCACTTTTTTATACCACTGCGGAATTTTAGGTAAATCATCGCCTATCAGGTAACCCCAAGGCTGAAGGGATGGTACATTGTCGAAGATTACTTTTAATATGGCTAAAAGAGGGATGGCCAAAAACATTCCTGCAATACCGGCCAGCATACCGCCAATAAAAATCCCGATAATAGAAGCAATAGCATTGATTTCTACTTTCGAACTCACCACCATTGGCACTAATATATTATTATCGATAAGCTGAACAATTACCGTTACAATAATTACTCCCAAAATAAGATTCAAATCCGGAGAACCTGTGAGGGTGGCAAAAATGGTAATCAAACAAGCTAGAATGTTGCCTAAGTAAGGGATGAGCCCTAATATCCCTGTGATAACACCGAGGAGTAAAGCATACGGAACGCCTACTATGGTCAGACCAATGGTAGTTAAAGCAGCAATCGTAGCAACTTGAATGCAAACCCCAAACAAGTAACTCTGAACGGCTGTTTTGATTTGATATAAAATGGTTTTTAATCGGTCTTGATCGCCTTCACCTATTAGTCGAGACAAAAATGTAATTAAGTGATTCTGATACAGCAAAAACAAAAACATATAAATCGGAATCATAGCCATATTAAAAATGGTATCCGAAAAGGATAACAAAAAGTTAGTGGCCATACTCGTAAGCTTTGATTTAGATTCGGCAGCGGTTTGATTGAGATACTCGATTTGTTCAGTTTCTGTTACGTTAAATGTTTCCCGTAAAAAACCTTGAATATTCGAGAAATGAATCGAAATGTTTCTTTCGATAGTTGCCCAGTCTTTCGAAAAACTATTCACTTGCCATGAAATAAAAGTGAGTATGCCTAATACTATTATTACAAAAAATGTTACCGTAATTAAGGAGGCCAGTATAGAAGGAAAGCGTAGCTTTCTCCTAAAAAACATATTAATTGGGCGAACCAATATAGCAAATAAAAGGGCTATCAATACCGGAACAAGTACGCCTTTCCCAACATATAGCAGTAGTAAAATAAGGGTAAGCGACAGTAAAACCGAAGCCAATTTAGCATAAAACGGGAGGCGGACAAGGTTGTTCATATAACTTGTTTTTTAGCGTTATAGAACAAAAATAAGGAATTATCTAATCGGTAAATTCATTTTCTTCTCTTTCTCCTTTCGGAATAATTACGATTCCTTTTTGAAGTAATAAGTTGTTCGGATAAGAGATTTCTTCGCCATGGCTGGTTTTAAGCAAAGTATAGAAAGATTTGATGTCTTCAATGTCAGCTTCTATAGGAAAGTCTTTATCTAAGATTCGAATTCGGTCTCCAATTTTAAACGGAAAAGAGAAAAACAAAATGATTCCCGCAGTTACGTTGCTCAAAATAGACCATTGAGCAAAAAAAGCAACTCCGATAATCGTAAGCACAGAAGAAATTACCAGAAAGATATCATCGCCTTTTACTCCCCAAATCGTAATCAACGATACAATGGCTAAAGAAGAAAGAAGCATGTTGATATACTTCCATACCAAGTTGGTTCTGGCATCAGTAAGCTCTGATTTTCTTCCGAATTTTTTCACCAAAGAGCTTAGAAAGGCTCTCAAAACAAAGTAAACCAGCACTGTAATTAGTGTGGCAATGAGTTGTTTGCTGTGAGTTTCAAAAAAGGTAATATTTAAAAACATAGTAATTCTTTATAAAATTTTTGCGTCGGAAGTCCCACCACGTTGGTGTATGAACCTTCAATTTTTTCTATTCCCACAAGGCCAATCCATTCTTGAATTCCGTAAGCTCCTGCTTTGTCAAACGGCTTATAGTTATCTAAATAAAATCGAATCATCTCATCCGAAAGTTCCACAAAAGTTACTAATGTAATCTCATGAAAAACTTTCGTTTTCGAGTTTGATTTTAAGCATACCGAAGTAATAACTTGATGGGTTTTTCCTGAAAGTTCCTTCAAAGTTACAAAAGCCTCTTCATAGTTCAAAGGTTTGCCTAATGCTTTGTCTTCAAGCCAAACGATAGTGTCGCTAGTTACGAGGATTTCATCTTCGGCCAGCTCAAAAGCATTCGCTTTGTGTTCTGCTAAATAATCAGTTATTTCTTGAGCTTTCAGATGCTTCGGATAAGTTTCTTCAATTTCTTTTAAGCGAATTTCGAACTTTAATCCTAACTCTTTGAAGAATTGCTGTCTCCTAGGCGATCCTGAAGCTAAAATCAGTTTATATTGGCTTGGATTCATCAGGTGATTTATTTAGTAAACTCCACTACGAGCAAAGATAATACTCCAAAAATCATCACTGCTTTCAAAATAAGGTTGAGCTGATTGTATTCTTTGATTTCAGAAACACTCCACAAACGTATCAAACTATAAATAAGTGGAGCTAAAATCAAAGCCATAATATAAAAAGAAGCAATGTATAAATCATTGGCAAACATATAGGTATAACTATATCGAGCTGTAAAAATCACCAACAATGCAATAAGTACAGAAATTACAATTTTGGTGTTTTTTCGGCCAATAATAATCGGCAGGGTTTTACTTCCTCTATCTAAATCGTTCTCTATTGTAGTAAAGTCAGAAAGTAACTCTCTAATAAAACTTATAAGGAATACAAACGAAGCATAATCAATAAAAATCTCGAATAATACTTTTAGAAAAGGTTGATTTTCAGGTGTTATGATGGGTAATAAGTCATAGATCCCTACAATCAGGATACTGAGAGCTAGGAGAATTGCAATAATGATATCCCCGACCAAGAGATTTTTTTTCAGTGAAGAAGCATATAAATAAAGTGTTGCTGCTACTATTATAAACATGCCTGCAAAACTGGCTTTTCCTATAAAGTTAGAAAGGTAAAAGCCAATTCCCACACCAATAATGTTTAGTGTAGCGTATAGATTATAAGCCTTGGCCTCAAAACTCGATTTTATAAGGCCATTTTCTCCGGAACGGTACGTGGGAGATGTGTTTTTATCCATTATGGC
Source organism: uncultured Flavobacterium sp. (assembly GCA_964476555.1). Classification (GTDB taxonomy): domain Bacteria; phylum Bacteroidota; class Bacteroidia; order Flavobacteriales; family Flavobacteriaceae; genus Flavobacterium. The sequence goes on along the minus strand of CAYZBA010000030.1, from coordinate 10,657 downwards.
GTATATAAGAAAACCTCCTCCTGCAATGCACACACAAGCCAATAGCAATAGGAAAAATTGCCAGTCTTGTAGCGCTAAAGATAATCCTTGTTGTTTTAAAAGACCAAAATGGAAAATAAGCTGAGCTAAGGCAATCCAAATTAGATTACGCAAACTGATTAGTTTTAAAAAATTCATCCTGTTAGAGTTTCAGATGTCAAATTTAGTTTTTTTTTATGTATTTTTGAGAATGTTTTAAGTTGATATTATGATAAAAAATTTACTCTCGACCCTTTTTTTTTTAAGTTCTTTTTGGACTTTTGCCCAGCTTGATAGTTTTTCTCTTCAAGTAGATGTCACACCCCAAACCTGTTATGGCAACGGAATGCTCTCTTTTACGGTCACTGATACAACCCCCGGAGCGAATATAGATTATACAATTTACCTTCTCCCGGATACTGTTAATCCTGTCGCTACTATTACGACCAATACTTTAACGGGTTTGGTAGCCGGAGATTATTTGATTGTTGCCACACAGTCGTTAGGAGGAAGTACAGGTACTCAACAAACGCAAGTAACAATTGATAATCTTATCGTTCCGCTTACTTATGTAGCTAATAGTTTGATTGTATGTCCTAATGATGGAGTCATTACCGTAAATGTGACTTCAGGAAATGCGGTGTCTTTTGAGATTATTTCAGGACCTACTACTTTTCCTCCTCAATCATCTAATGTATTTGAAAATCTTACGGCAGGAACTTATCAGATTAGAGTATACAACGATTGCGGAGAGGCTGTAGTACAGTCTCATACGATTCTTTACACCCCTCTTTCTGAATTAACACTCGGAGGAGCAACTGCAGATACCTCCATCGTATCGTGTGCATCAGATACTACCACTACTAATGTACAGTTGCTTCCTGCGCCTTTGAGCTATCCTATGCAAGTGCAATATATAGTTTATCCACCTGATGGTTCGGTCCCTGTAATTGTAAACGGAGTGGCAAATTCGGCGTCTTTTGGTCATCAAATCCCTTTTTATATCGACCAACAATATTTTTATGACCTTCAAGTGACAGACTATTGTGGAAATGTTTATACGTTCCCTAACAATTCTGTGAATTCTGCAATGTCAACACAAGGACTTGCTATTTTAGAAAATTGTGTGTTTTCTCTAAAAGTTTCGGTTAGTAATTTCGTGCCTCCTTATACTCTGAATTTTACTTCTTTTCCTGCAGGGTTTGACCCGGCATTGTATAATGCACAATATCCGGGACCGTATGTAGACGGAGAAGTGATTTTTGGGTCAGATACAAATCCACTTATCGAAGGAGATTATTCTTTTACGGTAACGGATGCTTGTGGCAGAATACAGACAGCTTCTTTTGAAGTAGAAGTAGAAGATAACGACCCGGATTTTAATGGTGTGGCTTATGGAGATTGTTCCGGATTGGGAGAGATTGTCATAAGTCATAATAATGAACTTGCCACAATAACTATTACAGAGGCTCCAACTGGCTATCCAAATGCTCTTCCGTATAACGTGGGTGGTGTTTCGGGCAACACTCTAGAAATCGAAGATATACCCATAGGAGACTATACTTTTGACATTACAGATGAATGTGGGAACTCTTATACAGTCGAAACAACCATTAACCCTTATCCGTATCAGGGAATTTTTCAGGTGGCTAATGCCCCCGGATGCTCCGGATATGGTTCCGTAAGACTTACTTCTACAAGCGGAAATCAACCAATATCAGCTTTTATTACTCAGGCTCCTTTAGATTTCCCAGAAAACCTACCATTAGATATATCGGCTAACATTCATGGAGTAGCCATTTTTAATACTTGGTATGTGAGTATGAATACTCTAGTACCCGGAGATTACACGTTTGTTATTAATGATGCCTGCGGAGAGCATACTGTACCGGTAACGGTCATTGGTTATGAAATTACATTAAACGAACTTGAAGTTACTGAGAATTGTGGCTCGTTTGAACTTTATATGGAGCACCAAGCCAATAATAGCACAGGACTTCCTTCGATTAATTATTATCTGGAACAGTATAACGAAACTACAGGAGAATGGCTAAGTCCTTCAGGAGGAGTCTATTATGTGCAAAACTTCGGAACAACCTTTAACATTCCTTATAACGGCAATTTCCGTATCGTAAAACAATATCCTATATACGGAAACGCAGGAGGTGTTGTCTTGTGCAACGAAGTCATTCATGAGTTTTATATTAATGCAGGCCCGAAGATTGTTGATATCGAAATTTTTCCTTGTCCGGACGATAACGAAGTCGTAGTAAATGCTTCCGGAATAGCACCTTTACAATACAGTATAACTACTAAAAATGGCCAACCATTTGTCATAAATAACGGAACCAACAACACGTTCTCTAATCTTGAACCTGCCGTTTATAATTTTAGAGTGATAGATGCCTGTGGGAATATCGTTAACGGAATCTATGATGTGTATGATGTCCCTTCGATAGAAATTGTTGCTACGGATTTATGTAATGGTCAACCCGCTATGTTGTCGGTACTGAATTATTCGTTTTTAAGTTATGAATGGTATAAAGAAGGAGACGAAAACCAAATCCTGAGCACAACAAACCAACTTATTTTTACTGAATTTGATTCAGAAATTCATACAGGGACTTATTATTTGAATATCACAGCCAATAATGCCAGCTCATGTATGAATCAGGTAATGGAGTTTGAATTAGAGTTCAATCTCCCGGAACCAAATGCAGGAGAAGATGTTTCAGTTGCTTTTTGTCATACAGGTGAAGAGATAGATTTGTTGTCGCTTTTTTCGAGTTTGGTAGATGATTTCGGAACTTGGGAAGATGTCTCGGCAACCGGTATGCTAAACGGGAATATACTTTCTACCGAAAACTTAGCTTTAGGAACATATCTTTTTAAATATTCCGTTACGGTGGATTGTGTCGGAACAGCGGAATCTATCATCACTCTTTCATTGGAAGAAACTCCTCAAGCTCCAGTAATTGCATCTTTGAATCCTGTTTGTCAGGGCGAAGCCGTAGAAATTGTTCTTGAGAATCCCAATGCACAATATACGTATGTCTGGATAGCCCCTGATGGAACTACCCTCACCGGAAATACCGTTAACCTTGAAGAAACCTCTCTTCAAGATAATGGAACTTATACGGTTACGGCTCAACTTGGAGATTGTATTTCTGAATCATCAGAAGTGCTACTTCAAATAAAGCCTTTGCCAGAGTTTACTATTATCGGTAATACTATTATTTGTGCCAACCAAAGTTCGATTCTTTCTGTACAAGGAAATTTCAACAGTTCCGAAGTAGATTTCGTATGGTATTTCAACAATTCAGAAATTGATAATCTGAATACTCACGAAATCGAAGTTTTTGAACAAGGAACTTATTCCGTGGATGTGATTTGGAACGGATGTTCGACTTCGCAATCTATCGAAATTATCGAGAACACAGACATTATTCCGGTTCAACTAAGTGGAGGATGCGTCGGAGACCGTTATATTGTAAATGTTGTGAATATTGACGATTTTCCGAACGCTACTTTTGTGTGGATGGGGCCTAATGGATTTTGGTCTGATGAAAGTTTGATAGATATTACAGATGGTTCTTTAGGTTTGTATCAAGTAATTGTTACAAATGAGTTAGGATGCGAATCTTTTGCAGAAATCGATATCGAAAGTACTTATTGCGAAATCCAAAAAGGAGTTTCGGCAGATGGTAATGGACAAAATGATTATTTCGATTTATCGAATTTCGACGTAAGAAATCTGAAAATTTTTAACCGTTACGGAAGAATGGTTTATGAATCAGATAATTATAAAAAAGAATGGAATGGACAATCAAGTGTAAATGGTAAAATGCTGCCAACAGCAACCTATTATTATGTAGTGAGTTTTGCAGACGGAACTAATCGAACAGGATGGGTTTATTTGCTTACTCCTTATAACTAAATCCTAAAAGATTGTGCGTCAGTTTCTTGAAAAAAAGAGATTGCAACTTCAAACAAATAAAGTATCTTTGCAAAATGGAACCAAACGTAACAGACAACCAGAATAAACAACAGATAGTAAAAGACGTTTTTACTAAGTATCTGGAGAATAAAGGGCATAGAAAAACTCCTGAGCGCTATGCTATTTTGCAGGAAATCTACGAAAGTAAAGATCATTTTGATGTAGAGTCACTTTACATTAAAATGAAAAACAAAAACTATCGTGTGAGCCGAGCTACGCTGTATAACACCATTGAATTACTTTTGGAATGCGGTTTGGTTAGAAAACACCAATTCGGGCAAAACCAAGCTCATTACGAAAAATCGTACTTCGACAAACAACACGATCACATTATCATTACCAATACGGGAGAAGTAATCGAATTTTGTGACCCGAGAATTCAAACGATTAAAAAAACGATTGAAGATATTTTCGGAGTCGATGTTCACAGCCATTCACTTTACTTTTACGGAACAAAAAAAGAAGAAACTACTAAATAACAACAAGCTAATTTACACAACACAATGACCGTAGATTTACTACTCGGATTACAATGGGGCGATGAAGGAAAAGGAAAAATCGTTGACGTTCTCACCTCAAAATATGACATTATTGCCCGTTTTCAAGGAGGCCCAAATGCAGGACATACCCTTGAGTTTGATGGAATTAAACACGTTCTTAGAACCATTCCGTCAGGAATTTTCCATAAAAACTCTATCAATATTATCGGAAACGGAGTGGTTATAGACCCTGTAGTTTTCGTAAAAGAAATTGAAGGGTTAGAGAAATTCAAAGATATCAACCTGCATTCTCGTCTTTTTATCTCGAGAAAAGCACACCTTATTTTACCGACACACAGATTGCTCGATGCAGCTTCTGAAGCTTCAAAAGGGAAGGCTAAAATTGGTTCTACTTTAAAAGGAATTGGCCCTACATATATGGACAAGACCGGTAGAAATGGAATCAGAGTAGGAGATTTAGAACTTGATGATTTCAAAGAAAGATACAGAGCTCTAGCTGACAAACACGAGGCTATGATTGCTTTTTATGATGTGGATTTGCAATATGACTTAAAAGAGCTCGAAGAAGAATTCTTTGCTTCTATAGAAGAACTTAAAAAACTGAAGTTTATCGATAGCGAGGAGTATTTGAACAACGCTATCAAAGAAGGAAAATCGATCTTGTGCGAAGGAGCTCAAGGTTCGCTTCTAGATGTGGACTTCGGAACTTATCCTTTTGTAACTTCGTCAAACACAACAGCAGCAGGTGCTTGTACAGGATTGGGAATTGCTCCGAATCGCGTAAAACAAGTTTTCGGAATTTTTAAAGCCTACACAACTCGTGTAGGTAGTGGCCCGTTCCCAACTGAACTTTTTGATGAAGTAGGAGAGACTATGGCTAGAGTAGGAAACGAATTTGGGTCTGTAACAGGTCGTGCAAGACGTTGCGGATGGCTTGATTTGGTGGCTTTGAAATATGCCGTTCAAGTAAACGGAGTGACTGAACTTTATATGATGAAAGGTGATGTACTTTCTGGTTTTGAAACTATTAAAGTTTGTACAGCTTATAAGTATAAAGGAGAAATCATCAATCATTTGCCTTATAACATTGAGCCAGAAAATGTAGAACCTGTCTATATAGAGAAAAAAGGGTGGAATACAGATTTGACGAAAATGACAACTTATGATGAACTTCCACAAGAACTAAAAGACTATGTGGCCTTTATCGAAAGCGAACTGGAAGTTCCAATCAAAATCATCTCAGTAGGTCCGGACAGAAAACAAACCATCGTAAAATAAGATTTATAAAGTTTATTGAAAAAGCCTTTTAGATTCTAAATCTGAAAGGCTTTTTTATTACAAATGTTTGAATATTAACACAGGTTTAATTGTTCTGGGTTTATAAAAGTGATATTTTTACATAAATAATGGTTCTCTGATGAAAAAAATTACTCTCCTTTTCTTGTTTGTTTGTCTTTCGGGATATGCTCAGCAAAAGATTTTGAAAGGAACAGTAGAGGCACAATTGGGCTCCCTCTACGGAATTGCTGTTGAAAATATTTCTCAAGAAATAAAAACTCAAACCGATGATTCCGGAGGTTTTAGTATAGAGGCAGAAGTAGGTGACGCTTTGGTTTTTTCGTCAATTGCTGTCAAAAAAAGAGTGTTGTTTGTCAGAGAAGATCATTTTGATAATCCACCAATTATAAAACTTGTCACAGAAAATGTAGAACTCGAAGAAGTCGAAATTTCTTCACAACAAATCAACCTTAGTGGGGTGCCACAACAAGAATTATCGGTGGCAGAAAGACGTTTCCAAACAGGCGGAAAAATATTGAGTTTTGACCAAGGCCTCGTATTCAATCTAGAAGCAGTAGGAAATCTTTTTAACGGTAAACGAAAACAACTTAAAAAAGAATTAGAACTAGCTCAAAAAGAAGAACTCAAAAAAAGCTTAGATAATTACTTTGATGATGTTTTTTATACAGAAACCTTAGGTTTAGACAGAGAATATATCGAAGATTTTAAATTCTTTTTAATAGACGATTCTGAATTTTCAGAGATTCTGAAGTCTAAAAATGAAGCTCGGATTTATCTTGAAGTGCCTAAAGTATATGATGCTTACCTTAAAACCAAAGAAGGTGAAAAATAAATTACTTTTCTTCCTATTACTCCCATGTATATGCTTTTCTCAAGAAATGATTTTCAGAGGAAAAGTAGTGGCTCATACAGACGATTTGAAAGGAATTTTAGTGGTAAACCTCACCAAAGAAACTCAAACTCAAACCGATAGTCTAGGTCGATTTCGTATTAAAGCCGAAGAAGACGATTTGCTGATTTTTACTGCCGTACATTTATGGAAAGTAAGACACTTAGTAGAAAAAACTGATTTCGACAAAGAAAATATTATCCCTATGGAAGTGAAAGCCGAGATGCTCGATGTGGTGGAAATTGTAAGGTACAACTTCAATCCCGAAGATTTAGGAAT
>CAYZBA010000030.1:0-3575 GCA_964476555.1 uncultured Flavobacterium sp. | reverse complement strand
TTTTTCTTACTTTTACCTATTAATTCGAGCGGTTTATGATAGAATATTACAATTACATTAAGGCTTTACATCTCATTTTTGTAATTACTTGGTTTGCAGGTTTGTTTTATATCGTAAGACTATTTGTGTATCACACAGAAGCTAAAGACAAACCCGAACCCGATCAAAGCATTCTTATTAAGCAATACCAATTAATGGAGCTCCGTTTGTGGAATATTATCACTTGGCCATCTGCTATTTTAGCCACACTTTTTGCTATTTGGTTATTGATTCTCAATCCGGCTTTATTACAAATGGGTTGGATGCATATCAAGTTGTTTTTTGTGATAATGCTTTGGTTATATCACCTAAAATGCCACCAAATTATTATGCAACTTCAGAAAAATATCACCAAAAACTCTTCTCAGTTTTTCAGAATGTGGAACGAGATAGCTACGCTAATCCTTTTCTCAGTTATATTTTTGGTTATCCTCAAACACTCTCTTAATTGGATTTTCGGAGTAATAGGGTTGTTCGCTTTGGCAATACTTTTGATGATAGGAATTAAATTTTATAAAAGAATCCGAGAGAAGAAGTAATCAGTTTTCAGTTACGAGAACTGCGACTAAAAATAGAACTGAAAACTAATGAGTAACCCTTTCAAAATAAAACGTTTATCACTTCGTATGCGAATCTTCGTTTCGATGATTCTGCTTACGCTAGTGGCGTCGGTTTTGATTGTGGTGCTAACGGTTTATCAGTTTCGGAACCAAGCTAAAGAATACCACGAAGAACGTCTCGAAAAACAAGAAAATGCGATTCAGGAGCATATCAATTACGTACTCAGAACAACAACCTATCCGCTTACGACCGAAAATCTAACAGCTATTTTCAAAGACCGAATTTATGAGTTGTCGAACATTCACAACCTCGAAATTGTGATTTATGACCTCAACGGAAATCCGCTTCGATCTTCCAAAGGGCAATTCTCGATTGATGACCCTATACCTCCTGTGGATGATTTTATCTTAAAAACCATTCAGTCTTCACCCGACAAACGCTATATAGAAGTAAAAACTATTGATGATAAAAAATATCGTTCGTCGTATTCTTACATCAAAGATTTAAAGTTTAAACCTTTAGGGATAGTTTGTTTGCCTCATATCGAAGATGATGGTTTTTATGAAAAAGAGCTTCAAACTTTCTTGATTCGTCTGATGCAAGTATATGCATTGATGCTGGTGGTGGCAATCATTATGGCTTATTTCCTTTCGAGTTATATTACGAAAACGCTACAAGAAATCTCGAAGAAAATCATTCAGACAAACCTGAATAAGAAAAACGAAAAAATCAAAGTAAAAAAAGCCAGTCGAGAGATTAATTTGGTGATTAATGCCTATAACGAAATGGTGGATAAACTTGAAGAGAGTGTTTCGCAACTAGCCCAAAATCAAAGAGAAGAAGCTTGGAGAGAAATGGCTAAACAAGTAGCTCACGAAATTAAAAATCCGCTTACTCCGATGCGACTCACGGCTCAGAGCTTTCAAAGAAAATTCAACCCCGAAGACCCAAATGTCAAGCAAAAACTGGATGATTTTATTCACACACTCATTCAACAAATCGACACGATGAGCTCGGTGGCTTCTGCTTTTTCGAACTTTGCTTCTATGCCAGCTCAGCAAAATGAAACCTTGAATGTGGTGGAAGTCGTAGGACTAGCTTTAGAAATCTTTAATGAGAATTTTATCGAATTCCACAGCCGAGAAAAGGAGATTATCACAGTGATGGATAGAGCTCAGCTCATCCGGGTAATTACGAATTTGGTGAAAAATGCCATTCAGGCTATTCCGGATGAACATCCGGAACCTAAGGTCGAAGTACATATCGAAAAACAAGGAAATGAAATTGTTATTGCTGTAAAAGATAACGGAACAGGAATTTCTATTGAAGATAAAAGTCGTATTTTTGAACCTAAATTTACCACCAAAACCAGCGGTATGGGGCTGGGACTCGGAATTATCAAAAATATCGTAGAAAGTTATAAAGGAACCATTCGTTTTGAAACCGAAATCGGAAAAGGCACAACGTTTTATGTGAGTTTTCCGGTGTATGAATAAAATAATCTAAGCTATGTATAAAAACATTTTAACTCAAAGAGAAAACAAAATTGAGCTTATCACCATCAATCGTCCGGATAAGCTTAATGCACTCAACAAAGAAACCATTCAAGAATTGCATGAAGCTTTTAAAAATGCCGATGAAGCAACTGACGTCCGTGTGATTATCGTAACCGGAACTGGAGAAAAAGCTTTTGTGGCAGGAGCCGATATTTCGGAATTTGCTCATTTTTCTGCAGACCAAGGAGCAGAATTGGCCAGAAAAGGGCAGGAGTTGCTTTTTGATTTCGTTCAAAACCTAAAAACTCCGGTTATTGCTGCCGTAAATGGTTTCGCTTTAGGAGGAGGTCTAGAACTAGCAATGGCTTCTCACTTCAGAATTGCTAGCGATAATGCTAAAATGGGCCTACCCGAAACTTCTCTTGGTGTAATTCCGGGTTATGGAGGTACACAGCGTCTGGCACAACTTATTGGGAAAGGAAGAGCCATGGAGCTTGTGATGACGGCCTCTATGATTGATGCTCAAACTGCCCTAAATTACGGACTCGTAAATCACGTAACTACACAAGCAGAACTTTTAGATTTGGCAAAAAACATTGCAGCTAAAATCATGAAGAACTCTCCTGTAGCTATCGGAAAAGCTATCGAGGCTATCAACGCAAATTATATTGACGGAGTAAACGGTTTCGAAACCGAAATCAGACTTTTCGGAGAGTGTTTTGCTACCGAAGATTTCAAAGAAGGAACAACAGCTTTTTTAGAAAAGAGAAAAGCTAATTTTTAATTCTTACGACTCCAACGGAGTTCAAAACTCCGTTGGAGTTATATAATTCTCAACAATGTATATTCTCAATATAGAAACCTCTACCAAAAATTGTTCTGTATCCATTGCTCAGAACGGAAAAACAATTGCTCTTAAAGAAGTTGCAGAAGAGAGTTTTTCGCATTCTGAAAAGCTTCACGTCTTTATTGACAATCTATTAAAAGAAAATCAGATTACCTATAAAGATTTGAATGCTGTGGCTTTAAGTGGAGGTCCCGGATCTTATACCGGGTTGAGAATCGGCACATCAACCGCCAAAGGTTTATGTTTTGCTCTAGATATTCCGTTGATTGCGGTAGATACGTTACTTGTTTTAGCCAAACAAGTGAATGAAGATTCTCTTATCATCCCGATGATTGATGCTCGAAGAATGGAAGTATATACTGCCATTTTTGACGCTACACACAACCCAGCTACTCCTGTTCAAGCACTTGTTATCGATGAAAATTCGTTTGCCGAAATTTCTGAAAAAGCTGTTCTTATCGGAGATGGAGCAGCCAAGTGTAAAGAAGTTCTTAATCGAGAAAACTTTATTTTTTTGGATGAAATTCGCTATCCTTCGGCTCGAGAGATGAGTGAAATATCATTCGATAAATTCCAAAAAAAAGAGTTCGAAGATATTGCTTACTTCGAACCCTTCTATCTAAAAGAATTTT
>CAYZBA010000029.1:0-16649 GCA_964476555.1 uncultured Flavobacterium sp. | reverse complement strand
TAGTAGCTCCGTATTTAGAAGCCTCTTCGTTATACATCCTGGCGACAGCCTGCCATGTGGCCCTTAAAACATAGTCAATAGTTTTCTCTTTCATACTTGGTTGGTTTATTTATAATTATGGTTTATTTCTTAGTTTTGATTTTTATGGAATTCCAAAGATAAGTAAAAAAAATATTATGCAAGCATAGTAAATATAATTTTTTTTCCGAAGTCGTTGTTCTAAGAAAAAAAAGTTATATTTGGGGGCTTTAAAATCTCAGTATTAAAATGAAAAATAAAATTTTAAAATTTTCCTTTTTGTTTCTTGCCTTGATAGCAGGGATAACTTCTTGTGACACTGAACCGCTAGATAATGGTGTTACTAATAACAATGGCAATGGTGGTAACAATGATCAAGCCAGTTTTTCGGTTAATTTTCCGGGTGCGCAATATGTGACCAACAACGTAACTGCTTCTGTAGAGGGTGGTACATTGACCATTACAGCAATAGCACCTCAAGGTATGTTTATTTTATATAGTACAAGTGCTGTAGTGGGAACTTATCAAGGCTCACAAGTGAACTTTACCTATATGGATACGGAGTCTGGCGGGATGTATAATAGCCTTAACCCAATTTCAGGAAGTTCTTCAGCTAGATTAACCATATCTTCAATTAATTTTCAAAATCAAACCATTAGTGGTACTTTTCAATTCATCGGATATAAATTTGATGAAGAGCTTAACATAGAAGAAAGAGTGTTTTCTAACGGAGCTTTTGTGAATGTTTCGTATGCAGGGGCACAACCAGAAGAACCGGAAACTTGTGAGGAAGCTACTCAACAAGTAGAAGAAGCTCAAGCAGCTTATGAAAATGCTTCGACCGAAGATCTATTCGAAGCTTGTCAGGCTTATCGTACCGCTTTGGAAAATCAAATAGAGATTTGTGGAGACGAAGATGGAGCTATTCAGGCTATTCTTGATACTCTTAACTGCGAAGAGGGAACTCCAAATACCGGAACCATAACTCTTACGGCCGGAACTATACCGTATGTATTTGATGTGGTGACTGTAACTCAAGAGGGAACTCTATTGAAAGTACTAGGAGAAACCTCTCAAGGTAATGATTATTTTGTATATTTTGAAGTAGAACAAGGTGAAACCGGACAAGATGTTTTCCAAAACTTCCAATTGAGTATAACTTCTAATTATTTTCCGAATCAAAATCAACCGGGATTTGAATTTCACAATGTAGTAGATGTAAACTCAGACGGAGTACTTTCTGGAACTTTTGGAGGTTACGTTAAAAACGCAAGCAACAATCTTTTGAATATTACCGGAGGAACCTTTGAATTAGAATTTTAACCCAACCAAACTTTCTATATTTAAAAAATCCCGAGAATTTTCTCGGGATTTTTTGCTTTATAGAATAATGATTTCTCCTTTGTCTTTGTTGCTATTACTTCCAATTAGGAAATTTGCTCCTTTAGGCTTGATCTTAAAAGTGAAATTGGGATGCCTATGAGTAAACATAAACCATATAATCTCTTTATAGCCAATGTTGTCTGCATCAAAAATAAACTCGGTATTTTGCTGTTGTAGCTCGCTTACAGAGAGCAAAGCGATATTATTGACGAAAAGTATATCTTTATTTAATTTTTGCTGTATGTTTTGCTGTAATTCTGTACTGTTAGAGATCCAAACGTATTGCGATGGTTTTCTTTTTTGAGGAGCACTTTTGGTAGCTTTCCAATTAGAAAAGACAAAAACACCTAAGTCGATAATCATATCAAATACAAAGTTTTTTGGGAAGTGCTTTTTATAGAATATTTTCATAGCCCCATAAAACCTTTTTAGGTATACTTTGTCTTTGGTAGTGCTTTCGCCTTTATAATGAATGATAGTCGTGTCTGCGAAATAGTAATTCTCTAATCCGGCTTTTTCGGCTCTATAGCAAAGGTCAATATCTTCGCCATACATAAAAAAATCCTCATCAAAACCTTTTAAAGAGAGGTATTTCTTCTTTTCGACAAACATAAAAGCTCCCGTCACTACGCTTACTTTTCCTGTTTGCTGTTCACTCAGATGATGAGCATAATAGAGCTTGTCTTTACCGAGCATTTTCAGTAAAGAAACCTTTGGTGTAGGCACATTTCGTTTGCTCTCGGGTAAAAAAGCCCCTGTACCGTCTATAAAGTGACAGCCTACAATTCCCAATCGAGGTGTGTTTTGAGCAAATTCGAGGAGTTTGGCGAAAGTATCTTCTGCTACCACCGTATCGGGATTGAGGATACAGATGTATTTGCCTTTGGCTTGCTCCACACCGATATTATTTCCTTTCGGGAAACCTATGTTTTCTTGATTTTCGATAAGAATAATTTCCGGAAAAAGTTGTTTTACCATGCTACAACTGTCATCCGAAGAAGCATTATCAACTACAATAATTTCAGCATCAATACCTTTTAGAGCTTTTTGCACACTTAGAATACAGTGATGCAAAAAATATCTTACATTGTAGTTAAGAATGATTACCGAAAGTTGCATACAGCTTATTTTTGTGGTTCACTATTAAGCATTTGCCAAAGCTTGTCTTTAAGCTCCGTAAGCCCTTGTTGTGCCACAGACGAAATGAATAAGTAGGAGAGACCTTTAAATTCTTTGTCTAACTCTTTTTTCATTTCCGTTTTGAGCTCCTCATCGAGCATATCGCATTTAGATATGGCTATAAGTCGCTCTTTGTCTAATAATTCCGGATTGTATGCGGTGAGTTCTTTAAGCAATATATCATACTCTTTTTTGATGTCCGGAGAATCGGCAGGAATCAAAAAAAGTAATATGGAATTTCGCTCAATATGTCTTAAAAAGTAGTGTCCAAGACCTTTACCTTCTGCTGCTCCTTCAATAATTCCGGGGATATCGGCCATTACAAACGATTGAAAATCTCTGTAGGCAACAATCCCCAAATTAGGTTTTAGAGTAGTGAACGGATAGTCGGCAATTTTAGGTTTAGCAGAAGTTAGCACAGATAGTAAAGTTGATTTTCCGGCATTCGGAAAGCCTACTAAACCAACATCTGCTAAGACTTTTAGCTCCAGGATAACGTCTTTTTCTTCTCCTTCCATACCTGGTTGGGCATATCTAGGGGTTTGATTCGTAGAGCTGCGAAAATGCCAGTTACCCAGCCCTCCTTTTCCGCCTCGAGCTAAAATTTTTTTCTCGCCGTCTTCTGTGATTTCAAACAAGAATTCTCCTGTTTCTTTGTCTTTTACAACTGTTCCGAGAGGAACTTCGATAAATTTATCTTCTCCGTCTGCACCTGTACTACGAGAGCTACCCCCGTCACCTCCGTGTCCGGCTTTGATGTGTCTTGTAAATTTCAGGTGAAAAAGAGTCCAAAGGTTTTTGTTTCCAACCAGATATACGTGCCCACCACGACCTCCGTCACCTCCGTCAGGACCTCCTTTTTCAATAAATTTTTCCCTGTGAAGATGCGAAGAACCACGTCCGCCTTTTCCTGAGGCTACATATATTTTTACGTAATCTACAAAATTTCCTTCTGTCATTTTATTTTTATTTAACCGTTGAATCGTTGTGTTTGTTATTTGTGCTCGACCTTCGGTATAGAAATGTTATTCTTCCGGAACCACTTTTTGTACCAAAATCTTATCAATTTTCACACCATCCATATCGATGATTTCAAAATTGAAACTGTTCCATTGGAGTTTTTCGCCTTGTTTAGGTATGTATCCTAATTCTGTGATGATAAGACCACTAACAGTAGTTACGTCATAATTATTAATCAAATCATCTAACTCAAAATGAGTCAAGAAGTCATGAAGCGAATAGTGCCCGTCAACCAGCCAAGTGCCATCTTCTCTTTCTACCAGTTGGAATTCGTCTTGATAAAAGTCTGAAGCATCGCCCACAAGGGCTTCCAAAATGTCATTCAAAGTAATAATTCCTTGAATCACTCCATATTCGTCTGTTACTAAAGCATAGTGAACTTTTGTGGTTTTGAAAACCTCCAAAGCTCTATAAGCAGAAGTATGTTCGATAAAATAAACAGGTTCTTTGGTTATGGCTCTTAAATCGAAATTTCCTTTTTCGAAACTCATGAAAATGTCTTTCAAAAAAACCACACCAATTACAGTGTCAAGGTTATTTTCTTCACATACAGGATAGACTGAGTGTAATTCATCTAAAATTTTAGCTTTAATCTCTTCCGGAGAATCTTCTAGAGAAAGATAATTAACTGATTTTCTGTGAGTCATCAATGAGTTAATCTTTCTATCTCCGATATGGAAAACTCTCTCCACAATGTCTTGTTCAATTTCTTGAACTTCACCACCTTCGGTTCCTTCTTTGATAATAGCTTTAATTTCTTCTTCGGTTACTCTACCGTCTTCTTGATTAGGTTTAATATTAAAAACTTTTAATAAAAATTCGGTCGAAACCGTAAGTAACCAAATAAAAGGAGCTGTTATTACAGAAATAAATTTCATAGGTAAAGCTACCATCTTTGCGATGCTCTCCGGATAGGTGAGCCCAATACGTTTCGGAACTAATTCTCCTAAAACTAAAGTAAAAAACGTAATTAAAATAACAATAATGGCTACAGCCAAACTATCTGCATAAGTAGATAGAAAATCAATCCGTAGCAAAAAGTTTTTTACGTCTTCGGTAATTGCTTTTCCGGAATAAATACCGGTTAAAATTCCGATAAGCGTGATACCTATTTGAACTGTAGACAAGAATTTATTAGGCGAATTAGCCAAATCCAAAGCGGTTTTGGCAGCGGAATTTCCTTTTTTAGCGGAAGTTTCCAATCGACTTTTTCGTGAAGAAATAAGAGCAATTTCGGACATCGAAAAAACTCCATTCAATAATATTAAAATTAATATTATAAATATTTCCATATAGAGTTATAAGTTATAAAAAACGGTCAATGACCCTACTCAGTCGTTCGGTGATTTCAGAGATTTCTCCGATTCCATTCACCGAATGAAAAAGATTTTTTTCGTTGTAATAATTAATCAGAGGAGCTGTTTTTTGGTTGTATTCTTCATAGCGATTTCTGATTTTCTCTTCATCTTGATCGTCTACTCTTCCGCTTGTTTTACCTCTTTCTAATAAACGTTTTATTAAAACTTCGTCATCAGCTTCTAGGGCGATAGTAGCCGTAACATCCCATCCTTTTGATTTCAAAAAAGCTTCTAAAGCATCGGCCTGAGCAATAGTTCGTGGGAATCCGTCAAACAGAAAACCATTTGCTTGAGGGTGTTTCTCAACTTCGTCTTGAAGCATTTTGATGGTTAGTTCGTCAGGAACCAAATCCCCTCTATCCATATACACCTTGGCTTGCTTGCCTAAATCAGTGTCATTTTTTAAGTTATATCTGAATATATCTCCGGTTGAAATATGCACCAAATTGTATCTTTCTTTTAAAAATTCTGCTTGTGTTCCTTTTCCAGCCCCTGGCTTTCCAAATAAAATTATGTTAATCATTTTTCGTTGTTTGTTAAATATTGTCGTTTAATTGATAGATCTCAGGTAAATTTCTGCCCAACTCATCATAATCTAATCCGTAGCCTACAATGAATTTATTCGGAATTTCCATACCGATGTAGTCAATAGGGATGTCTTTGGTATAAGCTTCGGGCTTAAAGAAGAGGGTAGCTATTTTTAGTTGTTTTACTTTTTCATTCTCAAGAAGCCGTTTGATTTCAACTAATGTGTTTCCTGTATCGATAATGTCTTCTAAGACCACAACTGTTCTGCCCGAAATGTCTTTATTCAGCCCGATAAGTTGTTGAACTTTTTCTGTAGAAGTAGTGCCTTGATAAGAAGAAAGTTTAACAAAACTCACTTCACAAGGTTTAGGAAAGTGTTTTACGAAATCAGAAACGAACATAAATGCCCCGTTGAGAACTCCTATAAATATGGGGACTTCTTCATCTATATCTTCAGCAATCTCTTGGGCCATCCTCGATACGACCTCGTTGAGGTGGTCTGCTGAAATGAAAGGTACGAAATGTTTGTCGTGAATACGAATCACCTTTAATGTAGGTTTTAATTGTAGGCAAATATAAAGAAATATGTATTATGATAAAAATTAAATTTTCATCGCGTGAGATATAAAAACCCTGTTAATGGTTTAGGAAAATCTTTGTCATTCAAGTATAAAACATAATAATAAGTTCCTTCGGGAGCCTCAGAATTCCCTGAGATTTTACCATCCCACATTGGGGATTGAGCATTTCCTTTCCAAATGAGTTTTCCCCAACGAGAATAGATTAAAAGCTCGAAACTCGGGAAAATATCATACAGCCCATCAATGAAAAAATAATCGTTATAACCGTCATTGTTAGCCGAAACGGCATTATAGACAGTAGGGGGGCAGTTCCTAATATATAAAAAGAAAGAAGTTACATTATAACAATTGTCGTTTTCGATTCGAACAAAAATCTCTTTCGGAAATTCTGTAGCAACAAAAGAAGAAGTATTCAAAATAGGATTACTGCCATTTTCAGCCGCTTCGAGAGTGTGGTGAAAAGTCACTTCGTCAGACAGGTTGAACTTTACCAATGACTCGTATGACGAGAAATCAAAAACTGCAGTATTGTTTCCTGTATTACAACTAGTTAAGTCTTTTAAAATATTGAACTCAGGAGAAGATATTAGTTGAAAACTAACGGAATTACTGCTATTGTTGTCCTCGTTGATCTCGATTACTTGTTGAAATTCATCTACTACAAGTTTTACTTCATAAGTTTCTACACTATCCTCAGGTACAGTGATTAAAATTGTGCCGCTTTCGGAACCGTTAACCGGAATATCGGTTTGGGTTTGAGTGGAAAAAGCAAATACACCGTTTACGTATACAGAAATCGAAGTGCCTGCAGGCAAAGCTTCCGTGGAATTGATGTTATAAACCGTATAGAAGACTTCAGAAGTATCAGAATCACATTCAGAAACGATATTGTTTATAGCAATGGTTGCATCAGGGAGCTGGCTATTCAACAGGGTAACTACAGTCGAAATCATTACTAAGTCTTGCCCAGAGGTGAGCTGAATATAAGCTTCGCTGTCTCCGATCTGAATGTTGTCCTGAATGTCGTACACATCCAAGTCCATATTATAAAGGTCAGAAGAGTTCGTTAGACTGTTTGTTCCGTTAAAAGCATTATTAGCAGGATTCAAAGGTGGATTGCTAATGATGTTGCCGTTGATTCTAAGGGTTTCATTTACGCTGATCTGTGAATCGCCTTCCCAAGCTACAAAACCTATTTTTGCCCCAACGTTGTCTACAACATTTAAGTTGTCTAAGGTGATGCTGAGCTCATCAGGAACATTTTTAAAACCGTCATACACATTGAGTTGGTTGTAAGGCAGCTCTTCGTTTTTATAAACTACAACCAAAGCCCAACCTGCAAAATTGGTTCCATTGGGGCAGTATAAATGAATAATGCTTGATAAATCAAATTCTGCCACTGTATAGGTACCATTTCCGGTTTGTTGAACTTGCTCTGTAACATCTGCAAAAGCAGCAAAAAAGACAAGGTTGGTATGAATAAGATTGAAAACTCTTTCTGCTTGAACAGGATTGTCGTTTAAAGTGATTTCTAAATCACCCTCTCCGGAACCGGCCCAATAGAGAAAAGCTTTTTCGATTTCGTCTTCAGGATTTAAGTTTAAATCGGCAGAGGAGGAGGTTTGAATAATGCAGGGGACTCCAAGCCCATTTTCTGCATAATTCATTGTATTTCCAATAAAAGTAAAGCTGTATTTTCCGTTAAATTGTTGATACAACACTACCTCTTCTTGAGCTAAAACTTTAGCTCCAAGTGATAGGACCAACAATAAAGAAAAATAAAGTTTTCTCATATACCTGCTTAGAAAAGATAAAGATAAAAAAATAATTTTTAGCAGGAGAAAACTCGAAAAGGTAATTTGCAGAAATACAAGGTTGAATTACAGCTAACAAAAAACTCCCGAAAAGACATTGCTGAATTCGGGAGTTTTTTAGATTTTGATTTTTTAGTTTTGGTTGTTATTGTTGATAGCCAACCGAAACCCTTCTCCGTGAATGTTTACGATTTCTACGTTCTCATCACGTTTTAGATATTTACGTAATTTGGCAATATAAACGTCCATACTTCTAGAAGTGAAGTAGTTGTCGTCTCTCCAAATTTTTGTAAGAGCTAGTTCACGGGGCATAAGATCGTTCTCGTGAAGCGCAAGCATTTTTAACAAATCATTTTCTTTCGGAGAAAGTTTGATAGGCTCTTCGTCTTTATAAGTCAAGAAACGAAGTTTTGAATTCAAATGGAAGTCTCCAATTTTGAACTCAAATTTAGACATGTCTGTTTTGCTTGCTTCAGAAGCTTTGCGTTGAATGATAGCACGAATCTTCATCAGCAGTACTTCAGAATCGAAAGGCTTATTTAAATAGTCGTCTGCACCCACTTTATAACCTTTCATTACATCTTCTTTCAATGTTTTTGCTGTAAGGAAGATTAGAGGAATATCTTTATTGCGATCTCGAATTTCTTTTGCTAAAGTATAACCGTCTTTGTATGGCATCATCACATCAAGGATACAAAGATCGAAAGTGTCTTTTTTGAATTTTTCGAATCCCTCCATACCATTTTTAGCAAGAGTTACATCGAAATCATTCAAAGTTAAATAGTCTTTCAGTATGGCTCCAAAATTTGGGTCGTCCTCTACCAAGAGTATTTTTTTGTTTGTTTCCATAGTTGTTTATATTTTTTGTTTGTTAGTTTTTTTATAAATTTAATTAATTACCGGAATCTTAATTATAAAGGTGCTCCCTTTCCCTTTTTCGCTCTCAACAAAAACCTGACCACTGTGGTCCTCAACAATGGTTTTTACGTAAGCTAAACCAAGTCCGTGTCCTTTCACGTTGTGAACATCTCCTGTATGTTCTCTATAAAATTTCTCAAAAGCTCTTTTTTGAGCCGCTTTTGTCATCCCGATTCCTTTATCCTGAATTTTTATCAGAATAAAGTCTTTTACGTTCTCTGTATACACATCAATAATAGGCGCCTCTGGCGAATATTTGATAGCATTGTCAAGTATGTTTACCAAAACACTGGTAAAATAAACTTCATTGAGTAGAGCAATGGTCCGAGTGGCTTTATAGTGTTTTGTAATACTTCCTTCTCGGTCTTCGACCATAAGCCGAACGTGCTCTATTGCATTGTCGATAATCTCTACTATATCTCCGGACTCTTTCGGAATATCTAATTCTTGTTTTTCTAATTTCGAAATCCGCAACACACTCTCTACTTGAGCATGCATCCTTTTGTTTTCGTCTCGAATCATTTTCAGATATCGGTCCGCTTTTTCTTTATCATCTCTAACTTTCGGACTTTTTATCGCATCCAAAGCTAAATTAATCGTAGCAATGGGAGTTTTAAACTCGTGCGTCATGTTATTGATAAAGTCGGTCTTAATCTGAGAAATTTGACGTTGCTTAATATACTGATGTAAAGCACTGATATAAGCAACAATAATAATTATCGTAAAAACGATACTAATGCTTACGATTCCCAAAAGGTCAGAAAAGAGATATCTCTTTTTATCCGGAAAACTTACCAAAAGCTCGATTTTATCTTTCGAATTCTCGTAATCATCAAAAACCGGGATAGAGTATGTAGATTCTTTGTCGTATTTAAAATCTCCTGATTTGATTTTGGTAGCCAAGTTGTTACTGTAAACCGCAAATTCAAAAGGAGTGTGAATACCGTAATTCTTAAACTGCTCTGTGAGCAGGTTTTGTACATCGTCAATTGAAATTCGTTTTGATAATGGCTGTAGGCTTGCGATATCTTTAAAATAAATTTCGAATTGCGATTTGTGCAGTATTGATAGCTCTCCTTCTTGATCAATAATCTCATCAGGAGTGCTTGTCATTTGCTGCGTGTTGGCATCTTTAATATTACCGGGTCTGTATATTTCTGTATGACGTGTAGAAATATAATTCTTAACCGGAATCGAATCTACCCTTTTGTCAAAGAACGAAAGATCAATATTAAAATCTTCTGAACTTATAGTGCTTCGATACGAAATGGTCTCATTGGTAGTAAGATCCCATTGTACGATCCAGTACTTAACTAATTCTTGCTTTTTGGGCTCTGTCCCTATACTATCTCTAAGGTTATAATAACTAGAGAGATAGCTCTTCATCTCTATCTGTTCCAATTTGTCTGAAACATTGCCCATCACTTGTTTTACTTGGTACTGAAATTGCTTTTCGCTTTGCTCAAGAGAAGAGTTTATCCAATACAACTGAACAAAAATAATCCCCAATAGCGATAAACTCATCAGCACCACAAGTGTGCGAAACAACATATTATTCATCGATACAAATATAATAAGTTTAACATTTTAATTTTCTTTTGATTAACTAAAAATTAACATTAAAGATTGAATTTATGCTTTATTTAATAGAATAAAAAGTTCTTTAACTTGATTTTTTGTTTCTTTTTTTGTCATATTTTCTATGATATAATGACTTTTCTTTATTTTTTCTTCATCCGGAAGCTGATTTTTTATTCTTTCTAACACTTCAGACTCAGTAAGTTCATCCCGTTTCATCACTCGCTCAATTCTTGTCTTTTCCGGTGCAGTCACCAGAATGATAGCATCAAAGTCGTTTTCAGTACCGGTTTCAAACAAAATCGCCACTTCTTTGATGATAAATGAATAATTTTTGTGTTTTTCTAACCAATCCTTAAAATCTTTTTTCACTTTTGGGTGAATAATTTGGTTGAGCTTTTTCAATTTGTCAGGATTGTTAAAAACAATAGACGCTATTTTCTTTCGATCAAGCTTTCCATCTAATAAGACGTCATCTTCAAAAATTTGTTTCACTTCTCGAATGGTTTCCGGCTCATCCATTATTCTTTTCGCTTCTGTATCAGCTACATAAACCGGAACTCCTAGTTCTTCAAAATATCGAGCTACTGTAGATTTACCACTGCCTATCCCGCCGGTGAGTCCTATTATTTTTGTCATTATTCGTATAATTAATTAGGTATATAGCTATTTTTTATCACTTTGCCGATTACTCCTCTATATATGCTTTCTAAGTACTCAAAGTCTTTTTCAATAGAATCAGTCGCGTAATAAGGCAAGTGGATTTTTACTTCTTTTTTGCCCCAATCAAAAGCTATCGGAACAATAGGCACATGAGCTTTTTTGGCGATATAATAGAATCCGGTTTTCCATTGATGTACTTTGCTTCGAGTGCCTTCCGGAGCAATAGCCAATCGAAATTCGTCTTGTTGAGCGAATATTTTGGCAATAGCATCTACTTTGTTTTCGTTTTTACTTCGATTGAGTGGGGCACCACCCATCCATTTAAAATAAGCTCCAAACGGAAAAATAAATAGTTCTTTTTTGCCTACAAAATTCATTTTCAAGTTAATAATTCCCCTAGCAAACACTCCGATATAGAAATCATGCCAACTGGTGTGTGGCACTATGATCATAACACATTTTTTTACTGATAAATTCTCCGCCCCCGTAATCTTCCAGCCCATCAAACGAAAAAAAATAAATCGATAAATTTTTTGCTTCATATAGCATTAATTTTCGTAAAATTACTATTTTAGGCTGATATTTGAAAACCCGTGATGCTATTAAAAAAATTGCTGAGTTATCTGTATCCGATAACTCTTTTTAAAGCCCAATCCAATATAAGTAAATCACTCGAAGTCAACCTTTCAGGCGGAGAACTGGTGTTAGATTCCAAAAACGCAAACTACTCCTATGGTAGCCTTCAGCGTGTCTTGCGAATAGGTCTTAAGCGAATCGGGTTTTCGAAAATCCTAAAAATGGACAACATTCTGGTTCTGGGAGTGGCCGGAGGAAGTGTCATTAAAACATTAACCGATGAAATCGGCTTCAAATCCAAAATCACAGGGGTAGAAATCGACAAAGACATCATAACCATAGCCAATCGATTCTTTAAACTCGATCAAATTCAAAACTTACAACTTGTTATTGACGATGCTTTTGAGTTTGTGCTGAAGTCTCGCGAAAAGTATGACCTTATTATCATAGATATCTTTCAAGATACCAAAATGCCAAATTTTTTATATGAAGATTTTTTTAAAGACCGCATACTTTTTTTGTTGAAAGAAAAAGGATTTGTCTTGTTTAACACGATGATCTTAAACAAAGAGGCAGAAGAGAAAAATAAAGAGTATGTGTCTTATTATAAAAGCAAAGGCAAGAGGGTAGAAGTGGTTTCTAACGTAGAAAACTTTAATGAAATTATTATTACTGAAAAAATTTAACAAAATAAATCCGTTTTTTGTTTTTTGATTTTCGCAAATAGTTAGTATATTGGCTGTCAGAAACCTTACTTTAATACTTACATCCTTAAACACAGCTAATTATGAAACGACTAATACTTATCAGACATGCGAAGTCAAGTTGGGAGACGGCTCTCAACGACAAAGACCGACCCTTAGCCAATCGAGGAGTGCAGGACGCTCACCTGATGGCAGAAAAAACTCAAAAACTCCTGCCCGAATCTTATATCATCTGGTCTAGCACTGCCAAAAGAGCGTTGGAGACGGCTCGAATTTTTGCACAACACTTGGGGTACCCGGAAGATTTGATTGTTAAAAAAGAAGGTTTATATACTTTTGATGAAAACCAGCTCGAACGAGAAATCAAAAGTTGCGACAATAGTTATGATAACCTTATAGTTTTTGGGCACAATTCTGCAGTTACAGATTTTGTCAACTCTTTTGGGAATACTTATTTAGAAAATGTATGCACATGCGGATTTGTCTCTTTCGTTTTTGAGCAAGACCAATGGGATGCTATCCGAAACGGTAAAATTCAAAAAATAATTTTTCCAAAAGATTTTAAATCTAAACCTTTAGATCTTGAGTAAAACTCACATTTTTTTAAACCTAAGCCCCTTTTTATATCAAAACTAATTCCGATATTTGTTGTAATATACGGAAATAGTTATGATGCATCTTAATGTTCACAAAGAGCACAAATATATAGATAGAGAAAAAAGTTGGTTGTCTTTTAACGAACGAGTGCTTCAAGAAGCAGCAGACCCTACGGTTCCTTTATTGGATAGACTTCGATTCTTAGGAATATTCTCTAACAACCTCGACGAATTTTTCCGAGTTCGATATGCAGCTATCAGACGACTGAAAATCCAAGGAAAATCAGGCAAAAAAATGTTCGGCGGGCTTTCGTCTGACGAATTGCTTCAGCAAATTACCAATATCGTAATCAAACAACAATCCGAGAGCTTGCGAATCCTAGCCGGTATCGAAAAAGAACTCGAGCAACACAATATTTTTATCGTAAACGAAAAAGAACTTTCTCCTCAACAAGAAGCCTATGTCAAAGAATTCTTTATTCAGACCGTTTCGCCTGAGTTGGTTACGATTATCTTGAACGATCTGGACAAGTTTCCGCTCCTGAAAGACACTTCGGGATATTTGGCAGTCAAATTAGTAATGAAGTCCGGCGATGTAAGATACGCCGTTATCGAAATTCCGCCTACGATTAATCGTTTTGTGGAACTTCCGAAAGAAGATGACAAACAATTCATCATCATGCTCGATGATGTAATTCGCTATAACTTGCACAGCATATTCAGCATTTTCGACTATAAGAGTGTAACTGCCCACATGATTAAAATTACCCGTGATGCCGAATTGGATATCGATGGCGATATGGGTAAGAGTTTGATGGAAAAAATATCGAGTGGGGTGGCCGATAGACGCCTAGGAGAACCGGTTCGTTTCTTGTACGATGTGGATATCAAAAAAGATACGCTTAATTTCTTCTTAAAGAAGATGCATATTGATTCTACGGATAGTATTATTCCGGGAGGGCGCTATCACAACCGAAGAGATTATATGAAATTCCCTGATTTAGGAAGAACAGATTTGCTTTATGGCAAAAGATATCCGCTTCCGGTCAAAGGACTGAGCCTAGAAGGAAGTATACTGGAGCGAATCGCAACCAAGGATTTCTTAATCCATACGCCCTATCAGACGTTTTCATATATCATCAGATTCCTTCGTGAAGCGGCTTTAGACCCAAAAGTAACTACAATTAAAATTACTTTGTATCGATTGGCAAAAAACTCCCAAATTGTGAGTTCGCTTATCAATGCTGCCAAAAACGGTAAAAGAGTAATTGCCCAAGTAGAGCTTCAAGCAAGATTCGATGAAGCCAGCAATATTTCATATTCTAAACAAATGCAAGAAGAAGGAGTCGAACTTATTTTTGGTATAAAAGGCCTTAAAGTACACTCCAAAATTTGCGTGATAGAACGATTGGAAGAAGGAAAAATTAAGCGATACGGATTTATCTCTACAGGAAATTTCAACGAAACTACAGCCCAAGTATATACCGATGTGACGCTGCTTACGTCTCATCCTAAAATACTAAAAGAAGTCAATCGAGTATTTGAGTTTTTAGACATAAACTATAAACTCTACAGATATAAACACTTGATTGTTTCGCCTCACCACACTCGAAAAGAATTTTATAAACTCATTGACAGAGAAATCCTCAACGCTATCGAAGGAAAAGATGCTTATATGTGCTTAAAAATGAATAGCTTGACCGATCATGGCATAATAGACAAGCTTTATGAAGCCAGTCAACACGGAGTAAAAATTCGTCTTATTGTCAGAGGAATCTGTTGTTTGATTCCAAGAGTGCCAGGTATGAGCGAAAATATAGAAGCTATCAGTATCGTAGATAATTATCTCGAGCATTCTAGGATTTATATTTTCGGTAACGGAGGAGATACAGCAGTGTACATTTCGTCGGCCGATTTTATGACTCGAAATATAGACGAAAGGGTAGAAGTGACCTGCCCGATTTATGACGAAGAAATCAAACAAGAATTGATAGATATCTTCGAAATCGGATGGCGTGCTAACGTAAAAGCCCGAATTCACTCCGAAGATTTAAGCAACAAATATCGAGAAAGAGGAGACAACAGAGAATTTAGAGCCCAATATGAAATGTATGACTACTACAAAAACAAATTAGAAGTAGTCATCGATAACGATTGAACAACTTATGATAACGATTAAAAAATATGCTGCTATTGACGTTGGGTCAAATGCAATGCGACTTTTGGTGTCAAACATTGTTGAACAAGAAGATAAACCTACTCAATTTAATAAAAGTGCTTTAGTCCGTGTGCCCGTTCGTTTAGGACAAGATTCTTTTACGGTTGGCGAAATTTCGGAAGAAAACATAGAGCGAATGGTCGATACGATGAAGGCATTTTCGCTCTTGATGAAAGTGCACAAAGTTGAGAAGTATATGGCGTGTGCGACTTCAGCTATGAGAGAGGCCGACAACGGAGTGGAAGTTGCTGAGCATATCGAAAAAGAAACCGGAATAAAAATCCACTTGATTGACGGAAAAAAAGAAGCTAAAATCATCGCTTCGTCTGATCTGTATCAGTTCCTGAAAATAGATGAAACCTATTTGTATATCGATGTCGGAGGAGGTAGCACAGAGCTTACGCTTTTCTCAGAAGGAAAAATAATCGCTTCTAAGTCGTTTAAAGCAGGAACTGTTCGCTTTCTGAACAATATGGTTTCTGAAGTGGTTTGGAGTGAAATCGAAAAGTGGATTAAAACCGTTACGGCTCCTTACGATAATGTGGTGCTTATCGGTTCGGGCGGAAACATCAACAAGCTCTTTAAAATGTCCGGTAAATCACAAGACAAACCGCTTACGCTATCGTATCTGCAAAATCAATACAATCTTTTGAGCAAAATGAGCTATGACGATAGGGTGATGGATTTAGGCCTGAACTCAGACCGAGCCGATGTAATTGTGCCGGCAACAAAAATCTATCTGAATGCTATGAAGTGGAGCGGAGCCAAACTCATATATGTCCCTAAAATCGGGCTTTCAGACGGAATCGTAAAGGCTTTGTATTATGATACGATTTAAATAATAGTTAAGTCGTTTGGGTTCTGTCTGCAATCCCAAAGAGTATGAACGTAAATAATTTCGGGAGTTACTTCATAAAACAAAATAAATTCATCTACGATGAGTCCTCTAACGGATTCTATATCGGTTTTGATACCGAGTTCAGGATGTCTGTCTAATCGATTAAGTTCTTTGATGAATTTATGATAGAGTTTTTGAGAGTAAATGGTATTTCCGTTCCTTGTTTTGTAGAAATCAAGGATATCGAAAAGTTTTATATCAGCTTTTCGTGACCAAACTATTTTTCGTTTAGCCATTTATCGAACTTTTTATCTATTTCGTCTTGCTTAGCAACCAAACCGCTAGCAATCTGCTTTTTAGATTCCAAAATTTCGCTAATCTGATTATCAGTAAGTGATAATTTCTGAGATGAAGATTTTGCATCGAGTATGGTTTTGATGGCTTTCAGAAACGAAACGTCATCAATCACAGCTATACGGTCTATTAGTTGTTTTTTTAACTCAATGGCGGTCATAACTCTCTTGTTTTGAAAGGTAAAGTTATGAAATATTTTTGGAAACACAGACAAAAATAAATCCAACACAGAATTTTTAGTAACTTGCGACCAACCTTATATCCTTATACTCAATGCATACTGAAGCTGTTTTTGAAAACATTGCTAATCGAATTGAAAACGA